>DASYQX010000066.1:0-59704 GCA_036004985.1 Gemmatimonadales bacterium | reverse complement strand
GTCGAGGAGTACGGCAGGCTCATCCCCATCGCCTCGAAGGCGGAGGACATCGTGTTGGCCGTGTACATCCCGCCGCAGGATCCGGCGCCGGGGCAGGCCCGGCGCTCGACCTCGAGCAGCTCCGCCGCGTCGATGCGGCCGGCGCTGTATTCTCCCACCGCCTCGAACACGCTCACGATCGTCAGATCGCGGCCCGCGTAGCGGCCGGGCTTGATCGTGCCCCCGTACACGAACACCGCCGGAATGTCCATCCGGGCGATCGCGATCATGGCCCCCGGCATGTTCTTGTCGCAGCCGCCTACGACCAGCAGGCCGTCCATGCATTGCGCGTTGCAGGCGGTCTCGATCGAATCCGCGATCACCTCGCGCGAGACGAGGGAGTACTTCATCCCCTCGGTCCCCATCGAGATGCCGTCGCTCACGGTGATCGTCCCGAACATCTGGGGCATGACCCCGGCGGTACGGAGCGCGGCTTCGGCGCGGCGCGCGAGACCGTCCAGGCCCATGTTGCAGGGCGTGATGGTGCTGTAGGCGTTCGCGACGCCCACGATGGGCTTCTCGAAATCGTGATCGCCGAAACCCACCGCTCGCAGCATGGCGCGGTTGGGAGCGCGCTGCACCCCCTGGGTGATCGTGCGGCTGCGACGGTCCGAGGCCATGATCAGGAAGGTAGCGTGCGCCCGGGATAGGCGCCCAGCACCCGCAGGTCGGCCGCCAAGCTCGCCAGCTCGGACAGCGCTTCCGCCACGCCGCCCCGCGGGTCGCCGATCACGTCCAGGTAGAACGCGTACTCCCAGGGGCGCCCGGGCAGCGGGCGCGATTCGATCTTCGAGAGGTTCACGCGGCGCACGGCGAACGCGCCCAGGGCCCGGTGCAGTGAGCCGGGGACGTCGGGGAGCGTGAACACGAGCGAGGTCTTCGACGCATGGTCCAGTGCCGCCGGCTCCCGCGCGATGATCAGGAAGCGCGTGTAGTTCTCCGGATGGTCTTCGAGCCCCTCGAGCAGGACTTCGCCACCGTACAAACTGGCCGCGAGCGACGAGGCGATCGCCCCCTCCGCGGCCAGCCGGCCGGCCATCAGATCGCGCACACTGCCCGCCGTATCGTACGCCGGGACTGGAGCGACGGCTGGGTGGTCGGCGAAGAAGCGTCGGCACTGTGCGAGGGCCACGGGGTGCGAGGCGACGCGGTGCACGTGGGCCAGGGTCGTCCCGGGACGCACCACGAGGCAGTGCCGGACCCGCACCTGCGTTTCTCCAACGATGTGCAGCGCGTGCCTGCCCAGCGCGTCGTAGGCCTCGTAGACCGAGCCGGCGAGCGAGTTCTCGATCGGCACCACGCCGCGCCCCGCCGCTCCAGCCTCGACCGTGGTGAACAAGTCATCGAGCGTGGGACAGGGGACGAGCCGGACGTCCGCCGTCCCGCCCAACGCCTCCAGGGCCGCCGCGTGGCTGAACGAGCCTGCTTCTCCCTGAATCGCGACCGCGCGCGCTCCGTCGCTCACGGCTCCAGCTCCGCGCGTCGCGTGAGGCCGATCAAGTGCGAGAACACCCCGCGGATCTCGTCCGGCGGCAGCCCCACGTCGTCCGCGAGCGCGGCAGCCCGTTTGACCACGACTGCCTCCTGCGCCGGGTCCACGGTGGGCAGGCCGGCCACGCGCTTGGCGGCAGCCGCCCGCCGCGCGGCACGGACCCGCGCCCCGATCAGTCTGATCAGCGCGCGGTCGATGCATTCGATTTCGGCGCGCACCCAATCCAACTCTCTCATCGTCCCCACCCTCCTCGCAAAAAAAGAGCGGCCCGCCTGCAGCGGGCCGCCTGTGCTACTGGAAGATCGGATGCCTCACCTACTCGCGCATGCGTCTCCAGTCACGGCCCGCTTCACGGGACGCGAAGGAAAAGAAGAACGCGAAATAGGTGCGGCGCAGGTTCATGGGAGTGATTCTACGGCGACGACCGGGGCGACGTCAAGCCCTTGATTTCTTCTATTTTTTAGAATATATAGCCGCTATGGCCAAGCGCCTGGCAGGGCTCGAGGAGCTGGTGCTGCTCGCCGCCGCGAGCCTGGGCGAGCAAGCCTACGGCGTGACGGTGCAGCAGCGGCTCGACGCGGAGACGGGCAGCGCCGTCTCGCTCGGCGCGGTCTACGACATCTTAGGCCGCCTGGAGCGCAAAGGCTACGTGCGCTCGGCCTGGGGCGAAGCGACGCCGCAGCGCGGCGGGCGGCGCAAACGCATGTTCCGTGTGACCGCTCCCGGTCTCGCCGCGCTGCGGGAGATGGGTCGCATCCGTTCGCGGTTGTCACTCTTGGCGCCGACGCCCAGACCTGCATGACCCGCATCCTCGCCACGTTGCTCCGCTGGGTCTGCGATCCCGCCAAGCTCGAAGCATTCGCAGGCGATCTCGCGGAGTTGTACGGGGAGCGCTTCGATTGGCGCTGCCTCCAAGACGTCGTGAGTGTTTGTGTGCACCACTCGCGGTTGCGCACACTGAACCGCCGCGTGCTGCTGCCATTGGCCACGGCCGCCGTGCTGCTGGTTCTCACCGGACCCCGGCCGGCATCTGCGTTCCATTACAGCGTGAGCGCCGTTGATCCCGCCGGCCACTTCACGCTCGAGATCCGCGACCGCCTGGTAATCGCGGCGACGCTGAACGGGAACCCCGTGCGGCCCGAGCACGTCGTGCAAACGGGCGACACGCTGGTGCTGAAAGGCGGCGATGGCGGCCGCGACTTCCGCATCGCGATCAAGCCGCAAGGCGGCATTACGTGGGCGGCGCGCCAGCCGGCCCTGACGCCATGATGTCGACCGCCCTCGCCATCCTGCTCCTCGCCCCAATCGCCCAGGAACCGCCACCGGCCGACGTCGCGCGGCTCAAGGCGGTTCACGAGCGCGTCACCCAATTGGGCCGCGAGGCGGGCGAGTCGATCTGGCCGGGTTTCCGGCCCGACACGATTCCGGTGCTCTACGTCTTGCCGGGTCAGGGGGTGCTGCTTCTGGGTTGGCGCGGCCCCGCACCAGAAGGCTTCGTTGATGGCTGGCACCCGTCGACCGCGCGCGGCGCGGCCAGCACCGGCACCGAGCTGGCGGGCCGCCGCGCGGCGCAGGTCGTCGTGGGCACGCAGACGGGGCCGGAGCTCCTGGGGCTCACCGCGCACGAGGCCTTTCACGTCTTCCAGGGCGCCGCCCGCAAGCCGGGCCGACGCTTTGGCCAGGGCGAGAATTCGTTCCTCGTGTCGAGCTATCCGGTGTTCGACGCGAAGAATGAAGCGGGCATGGCGCTCGAGGGTCGGATCCTCGCGGCGGCCGAGCGCGCGCGGGATCGCGCGGCCAAGCGGACGTTGGCGCGCGAATTCCTTGCCGTGCGCGAATCGCGCCACCGCGCGCTCGGCAACGACTTCGCGGCGTTCGAGCAGTTCGCTGAGCTGAACGAGGGACTCGCCGAATACGCGCTGCTCCGCGCCGGGGAGATCGCCGAGGAGCATCCATCGTTTGCGGACCGGGTCACGACCTTGCAGGACCTCACCGCGGACGGCACGCGCTCGATCCGGTTGCGCTATTACGCGACAGGCTCGGCGCAGGCACATCTACTCGACGCACTCGCGGGGCCGTCGTGGAAGGCCCGCCTGGTAGCCGAGAACCTCACCCTCCAGGACGCGCTCGCCGAAGCGTCGGGATACCGCAACGCAGAGCACGACCTCAGGCGGCACGCGGAAAGGACGTTCGGCCTGCGAGCGATCGAGGCAGCGACGGATACAGGTGTCGCCGCACTGCGAGCGTTCCGCCGCGCCCAAGTCGACAGCCTAATGAGTGTGCCCGGAGTCCTTGTGGTGATGACGCTCGAGGGGAGCTCGCTGGGCCTCTGCGGCATCGATCCGCAGAATCTCCTGCAGGTCGATCAAGGCGTCCTGCTGCACACCCGCTGGGTCCGGCCCTGCGCCGGCGACGCCCTGCAGGCGACGTTCAACACGCCGGTCGTCCAGGACCGAAATGCGGGGTCGCTGCGGGCTGTCGTGGGCCCCGATTCGACGTTCCGCTTGACTGTCGCGGGCCAGGCGACTGAGCTACGGGACGGCAGCCAGCTCGAGAATGCGGCGGACGTGCGCCTCGAGTCTCCGCTCTTCTCGCTCCGCGCGGCGAAGGCCGATCTCTCGCGCGAGGGGCGTGTCGTGACGGTGAGAGTCAAGACGTAGCCGTGCTCCCTCAGCGCTGACCGATCAACGCCAGCGCCGCGTCGCGGATCGCCCGGAAGCCGCGCTCTGAAGCGTCGTAGTCCGCGTCATTCGTCGTGTTGAGCGCGGCCACCACGCCCGCACCCGTGGCGGGGTTCAGATAGAAGAACGACCGGAATCCCGCCTGGTGGCCGGTGTGCCCGACGAACCGGGTGCCCGAGCGCCACAGCACGAAGAACGACAGCCCCATTGAGTCGGCCGGCGTCGCGACGCCGGCCACCGGCTCCACGGCGAGAAAACGCGCCCGCCACATTTCCTCGAGCGACCTGCGCTTCAACACCGTCTCGTTCGGCGCTGCACCCGTGAGAAACGCGAGATAAGTCGCGAGATCCCCCAGCGGGGCGTTCCAGCCCCCGTTGGGGATCGTGATCCCCGGATCGAAGTCCCGCCCGTTCGCCTGCAGCGACACGCGCCCCGTGCTGTCCTTCGTCACGGTGTAGTTGTTCGACCGGAACGCCGCCAGGTGATACGGCGTGGCGCCGAAGTAGCTGCGCGTCAGGCCGAGCGGCGTGAGGACGTTCTTTTGGACGTAGCGGTCCCAGGGGTCGCCCGTGACCTGCTCGATGATGCGCGCGAGATAGATGAACCCGGGATTCGAGTAGCTGTAGCGCGAGCCCGGGGCGAAGAGGAGCTGCTGGTACGGCATCATAGCGACCAGCTGGTCCCAGCGGGTGGGCTCGAACGGCTCCCACGGCTCCCCGCGCGTCCACGGCCAGGTCGGGCCCTGCAAGCCCGCCGAGTGCGACAGCAGCATCCCGACGGTGACGTCGTCGGTGGGGCCGTGCACCTGGTGCAGCTCGGGGATCCAACGGGTGACGGGGTCGTCCAGGGACAGGCGGCCCCGGTCGCGGAGCTGGAGCACCGCGATCGCCGTGAGGGTCTTGGTGATAGACGCCCAGTGATAGATGGTGTTGGTGTCGGCGCGCTGGCCGGCCGCGCGGTCGCCCCAGCCGTAGTCGTGGCGGCCTGCCACCCGGCCGCCGCGCACGAGGAGCACGGCGGCGCCCACGATGCTGTCGCCGGCGGCGTAGGCGTCGAACGCTCGTACGAACTCCGTCCACCCCGGCGTCGCGGGGGGACGCTGGGTGGTGAGGACGGCGGCGAGCAGGAGGGGCGCAACCACGGCATCTCCTTGGAGGGGTGAGAGTTGGCACCGCCGGAGAAGATCGGCCGGCGCCCGCCGTCACGCAACGCGTCGCGCCGTGTAACCGGCCTCAACGGAATCGCGTGAGATGCGACACGAACGGTCGACCCGAGGGATTGTATTTTGGCCCACCAAATCCCCTCCCGACACTCCCCGCGCCCTAGAGGAGTAAGAGGAAGGTCCATGAAGGCCATTCGTGCCCTAGTGGTCGTGCTCGCCGTCGCGGCGTGCAGCGACCAGTCGCCGACCGCCGTGTCATCCCCGCAGGCGCCGGCGGCCGACCCGTCGCTCATCGGGTCCCTGCTCAAACCCACCGGCCTGCTGTCCTGCTCGCCCCTGCCGTACGACTCGGTGACCCAGACGATCGGGCCCCTGGGCGGCAGCCTGCGCGTCGGGTCGCATTCCCTGGTGATCCCGCCGGGAGCCTTGCTGCAGCCGACGGCCATCACGGCCGTCCAGCCGACCGGCCTCCGGACCAACGTCGTCCGCTTCCAGCCCGACGGGCTGCAGTTCCAGGCGCCCGCGGCGCTGACGATGAGTTATGCGAACTGCAGCCTCCTGGGCGTGCTGCTCCCGAAGCGGATCGTGCACGTTTCGAGCGCGCTCCAGATCCTCGGGTACCTGCTCTCGGTCGACAACCTGCTCACCAAGAGAGTCACGGGGAAGCTCAACCACTTTTCAGACTACGCGATCGCGTGGTGACGATCCGATGATGGGGACCGGGGGTCCGCGCGCGGCGGTGCGCTCCGCGGCGGACATCCTGCACGAAGCCCGCGCCCGGGAGTGGACCGCGTGCATCCGCGAGGCGGTCATGTGCTACGAGGGGGCGATCGCCCGAGCCGAGCAGACGGGGGAGCGGGCGGCGCTCGCGGAGGCCCTCCGGCGGCTGGCGGTGATCCGCCACCGCGGCAACCAATCGACCGCCGCCCGCGAGCTGTGCCGCCGGAGCTACACGGTCGCGGTGGAGGCCGGCAACGACCTGCTCGCGGCCGAAGCCCTCAACACGCTCGGGGGGCTCGACCTGGCGTCTGGGGCGCTGCCGGAGGCGCGCAAATACTTCCTCGACGCGAGCCGGCTCGGCGGCCAGAGCCGCGACCTGGGCGCGCGGGTCGAGCAGAACCTCGGCATCCTGGCGAACATCCAGGGCGAGCTGGAGGCGGCCGTGGCGCACTATCAGCGGTCGCTCGACGCCTACCGCGCCGCGAACGACGAGCACGGCTGCGCGATCGCCTACCACAACCTCGGGATGATGAGCGCCGACCGCGGGGAGTGGGATGAAGCGGGTCGCTACTTCCAACAGAGCCACGAGATCGCGGCGCGGTCGGGCGATACGCACCTCCAGGGCCTGTGCCTCGTTCACCAGGCCGACGTGCATCTGGCGCGAGGCCGCTACGAGGACGCGCGGTGCAATGCCGAAGCCGCCCTCGCCATCTTCGACCAGCTCGACGCGCGCGGCAACAAGGCCGAAGCCTATCGGATGATCGGGATGGTGTACCGCGAAACGGGCCGCACGGCCCTCGCGGAGTCGCGGCTGCGCGCGGCCATCGAGCTAGCGGTGCAGGCGGGATCGCTGCTGGGCGAGGCGGAGGGGTCGCGCGAGCTCGCGCTCCTGTATCAGGCGATGGGCCGGAACCAGGACGCGCTGAGCCTGCTGAACGCCGCGCACCGCCTCTTCGAGCGGCTCGAAGCCCGGGTCGACCTCGTCAACGTCGACGGCAAGATGGCCGAGCTCGAGGCCACGTATCTCGCCGTGGTGCGGGAATGGGGGCAATCGATCGAGTCGAGCGATGCCTACACGTTCGGCCACTGCGAGCGCGTCGCGGGGCAAGCTGTGGCGGTGGCGCGCGCGCTCGGCGTGGCGGAGGACGAGACCACGACGATCCGGCTCGGCGCCTACCTCCACGACGTCGGGAAGGTCCGCGTGCCGCACGAGATCCTGAACAAGCCCGGACCCCTCACGCGCCAGGAATTCGAGGTCGTGCAGATGCACCCCGTGTGGGGCATCGAGCTGCTGGCGCCCGTCGAGTTTCCCTGGGATCTGCGGCCGATCATCCGATGGCACCACGAGCGCTACGACGGGACGGGCTATCCCGACGGCCTGCGGGGCGAGGAGATCCCGGTCTCCGCCCAGATCGTGGGGATCGTGGATGTGTTCGACGCGCTCACGACCGATCGCCCGTACCGCCCCGCGTTGTCACGGGGAGCGGCGCTCGCCGAGATCGAGCGCTGCCGGGGATGGTGGTCGGGTCCGGTGCACGGGGCCTTCCTCCGGGCGCTGGCGGCGCCCGCTGCCCACGCGGGGAGAACATGCACGGCCCAACGCTGACCCCGGCCGAGGATCGCCGGAAGGGTCCGGATCGACGCACCCTCGGGGAACGGCGCGCCCGCGTGGCCCTCCGGCGCCTGTTCCCCCACGTCGAATTCAACGAGCGTGAGGCCGCCGACCGCTCGGCGGCGATCGAAGCGCACCTCCGCGAGCTCGGCTCTCGGCTGGGCCGGAATGTCGGCTTGTCGGTCGCCGCGCTCGACTACCTGTCGAATATCAGCCGCGACGTGGTCGCGCCGGCGATCGTGGAACGTGAGGTCCTCGCCGTCCTCGAGCACCGGTCCGTGACCGATCCGCTGACGGGACTCTTCAACCGGTATCACCTGGAGGCGACGCTCAAGCAGGAACTTGCTCGATGCTCGCGCTCGGGTGCTCGGCTCTCGCTGCTGCTGCTGGATGTCGATCAGCTCAAAGCGGTGAACGACCGGTGGGGTCATCAGGCCGGCGACCGGTTGCTCCGCCACGTCGCGGCGGCGATCCGCGCGAGCCTGCGCCAGGCAGACATCGCCACGCGCTACGGGGGAGACGAATTCGCGGTCATCCTGCCGGACACCGATGCGCGGGCGGGACGCCTGGTGGCCGAGCGGATTTGTGCGACGGTCGCGGCCTCGCCCGGGGAAGGCATCGCGCCGGGTGTGTCGTTCAACAGCACGGTGAGCGGGGGCTTGGTCGAGCTGCCCCCCGCCGCTCCCGCGCTTTCCGAAGTCCAGTTCATTGTGGCGGCCGATCGTGCCCTCTACGCAGCAAAGGGCAACGGCGGCAATTGCGTAGTCCAGGAGGATTGGCCATGGCGCGGGTGAGCGTGATCGCAATCTCGGTGGCATTCGGCGAATTCTGGAACGCTCTCGCGGCGGACCTCGATGTCGCCATCGACTTCGTGGACGCAGCGGACGCGGTCGGCCCCAAGCCCGACACCGTTGCCCTGATCGTCGCGGCGGGCGGCGCGGAGCGGGACGCGATCGAATGGCTCGACAGCCACAAGGTCCCGCCGGGACTGCCGGCGCTGGTCGTGGGCACGGATCCCGGGCGACGGACCGCGATGCAGCTCGTGGCGCACGGGGCGACCGACTACTTCGCGCTGCCCGACGATCTCGAGATCTTCCGTAACGCGGTTGCCGCCGCGATCACGGGTGGTCGAGGGCGCGCGGCCGCCGGCTCGACCGGTCTGGCCGACGCGTTCGCCGGCATCGTCGGCGCGAGCCCGGCTATCCGGAACGATCTGGCCCGCGCGGCGCGCCTGCTGCCGCATCGGAACGCCGGCGCCCTGATCGTGGGCGAGACGGGGACCGGGAAAGAGCTGCTCGCGCGGGCGATCCACGCCGGCGGACCGCGCCGCGGCGCCCCGTTCGTAGCCGTCAACTGTTCGGCGTTCCCGGAACACCTCATCGAGTCGGAATTGTTCGGGCACGAGCGCGGCTCGTTCACCGACGCGCATGCCGCCAAACCGGGGCTCTTCGAGGTGGCGGACACCGGCACGCTGTTCCTGGACGAGGTCGGCGACCTGCCCCTCTGTCTGCAGGCCAAGCTGCTGCGCGTGCTGGAGGACAAGGAGATCCGCCGGGTCGGAGGGACGAAATCCCGCACGGTCGACGTACGCATTCTGGCCGCGACAAGCCGCCATCTCCCGGAGCGCGTGCGCGAGGGCAGCTACCGGGAGGATCTCTTCTTCCGCCTGAGCAGCGTGGTGCTCAGTCTGCCGCCGCTCAGGGAACGGGGCGACGACGTCATCCTCATCGCCCAGGCGCTGCTCCAGCGACTCGCCGCGGAGCACGGCCTGCCCCTGCCCACGCTCACGCCCGAGGTCTGTCGCCAGCTTCGTGCCCATACCTGGCCCGGCAACGTCCGCGAGCTGAAGAACGCCCTGGAACGCGCGCTGCTCCTGTCGCCGCCCGGCGAGCTGAGCGCCGGCGAGCTCGTGCCCCCGGCCGATCCGCAGGTGCAACACGACGGGCCGATTCCCTTCCCGGCGCCGCTGCACAAGATCACGACCGCTGCGGCCCACGCAACCGTGAAGCTGTGCGGCGGCAATCGCAGCGAGTCGGCGCGCCGGCTGCTGATCTCTCCTCGGCGGCTCCGGCGGCTGCTGAACGGCGGCGCCGATCTGGGCGAAGACTTGGACTTGGTGGAGCGCGCCGCTTTGTCGGTGTAGCCGACGGCGCGGCCGTCCCCCTGGGGGCGTAACGACCCACGGCAGGGACGAAATGACCCAGGTGCTCTGGCGCCGATCCGCGGTCGGGATCGCAACCGCTGACAGATCAGGGCCCTGGGTCGAAGCCACAATCTGGAACGGTTCGTGCTTCACGGCGGCCTAAAGCTTGTCCGGTAGGAGGATACCCTTGCGCTCGGAGCATCCCATGTACGTCCGCCGTGCTGTTGTCCCGCTCGCCCTCGTCGTGTTGGCTGCCGGGTGCTCCGACGCAGTCGGACCGCATTCCAGTGCCGTTCAGCAGCCGACCGGCCAGCCGCATTTCCTCACGTGGGCGGGCGGTGTCCGGCCGACGTTCACCGCTGTCGGCGCCGCCGGGGAGGGGGGGGGTGACGGAAACGTTGCCTTCAACATATCCGCGGCGGGGATCCTCGGACTCGATGTGTACCAGGCGTCGTTCTGGGCCGTCCGCGGGGAGCAGCGTTCCGTCCAGATCAACTACGTCGGTGCCGCAGCGGATGCCGACCGCCCGTTCTTGCGGCTCTCCAACGTCGATCCGGTGTTTGTCCCGGGTGTGGGCGACCTGGCGCTGGGCGACTCGGTGCTGATCAGCGTGACCATCGACCCGATCATGATCAGAGTGTCGCTCGAGCCGACCGGATTGCTGTTCATGGGTTCGACTCAGCTTGACCTGTCCTACAGCGGCGCCGGCGGCGACCTGAACGGAGACGGCGTGGTGGACGCGACCGACGCCGCGATCGAGAGCCAGCTGCTGGGCATCTGGTATCTCGACGACCTCACGTGGACGAAAACCGCAACGGCTCCGTCGCTGGAGACCAGGTCGTTCAGCACGGAGCTACTGCGCTTCTCGGACTACGCGGTTTCCTGGTAAGAAAGCCACATGCGCCCCCTACTCCCGGCTTGCGATGGAGTGCGGAGTGCTCTAACCGTTGGAGCCGTCTGAATGTCGCGTAACCGAGCCTCTGGCTCGCTGCCTGTAAGCGATCGCAAATATGCGCCCCGGACTCGTCGGAGCCCGGTGGTCGATGGGGGCGGTCACGGCCCGAGAACGGCCGTCCGCCACCTGTCGAACTACGCCGTGGCGTACTGACGCCGTGGCGCAGGATACCCCGAGAGGGACACCCCCGATGCCTACGTCGACCATCGTAGTGGAAAAGGCCCGGCAGCTCGCGACCGCGGGACACTATGCCGAAGTCGTCGAGTATCTCGGCGCGCGGGAGGCCAGCGAGCTCGAGAATTCGCCGAGCCTGGCGTTGCTCTACGGCACCGCACAGGCGCGGCTCGGGCGCCATGACGAAGGACTCCGGTGGATGGACCTGGCGCTGGACGAGGCACGCAAGCGCGACGAGCCCGGCGTCGAGTGTCGCGCCCTCAATGCCCGGGGCGCCATGGCGTTGGTCAGCGGGCGGATCGACGAGGCGGCGGACTACTGCACGCGGGCCCTGCTCGTGGCCAGCCGGGACGGCGACATTGCCACGACCGGCCGCTGTGCCAACAACCTGGGCATCATCAGCAACCTGCGGGGGCGGCACGCGGAAGCGATCGGATCCTGGGAGATCGCCGTCGCGGCGTTCGAGCGGGCCGGCTGGCGGCAGGGCATCGCCGAGTGCTACCACAACCTGGGGATCTCGTATCGGGAACAGGGGGCGCTCGACCGCGCGCTGGCGCAGGCCGACCGGGCGGTGGCGGAGGCCGAAGCGGCCGGGGACGACTCGCTCCAGGCGCAGGCGGTGCGGGGCCGGGCGGACATCCGGGTGTTCCGCGGCGAGCTGGAGCTGGCGCGGCGCGAGCTGGATGAGGTTCGGGAGATGCGGCGCCGCGTGCCCGACCCCGTGGGCGAGGCCGAGGACCTGCGGGTCGCCGCGTCGCTTCTGGTGGCCGGCGACCAGCTGGCGGCCGCCGAGGGTCTGCTGCGCGAGGTGGTCCAGCGGGCGGAAGCGCACCGGCGGCCGCAACAGCTGGCCGAGGCGATGCGCGATCTCTCCCTGATCCTGCGCCGGACGGGACGGCACGGCGAAGCCCGCGCCGCGGCGCGGACGGCGCGGGCCGTCTTCACCCAGCTGGGCGCGGAAGCCGAAATCCGGAAGCTGGCGAGTCACGCGTGGGACGAAGATTTCGCGGCGGAGCTGCGCGGGTCGCTGGCGCCGCTGCATGCGGCACAGGAGTTGGCGGATGCGGGGCGCTACGCCGAGCTCCTCACCTACCTCGAAGGGCGCTCACCGGAGCAGCTCGAGCAATCCCCCATGCTGGCCTTGCTGTGCGGCATCGCGCACAGCCGGCTGGGCCGGCTGGACGTGGGCCAACAGTGGGCCAAGATCGCGCTGGCACGGGCGCGGATCCTGGGCGATCGAGCGCTGGAAGTGCGGGGGCTCAACGTGTGTGGCGCCATCGCTCTCGAGCGAGGCGGCATCACCGAGGCCACGCACTTCTTCACGCGGGCGCAGGAAGAGGCGATGCAGCACAACGACATGGCCACCGTGGGACGGTGCGCGAACAACCTCGGCATCATCGCCAGCATGCAGGGGGACTACGGTCGCGCGGTGGGGTCGTATACCCGCGCGATCGCCGCGTACCAGAAGGCCGCCAACGACCGCGGCGTCGCCGAGTCGCACCACAATCTCGGCATCGCGTATCGCGAACAGGGGCAGCTGGAGCACGCCATCGAGGCGGCCGACGCCGCGGTGCGGACGGCGGACCAGCTGGGCGATCGGCGCCTCAAGGCCCAGGCCCTCTCGGGTCGGGCGGAGATCCGAGTGGCACGCGGGGAGCCCGAGCTCGCAATCCGCGAGGCGGAGGGCGCACTCGCGGTGCACCGCGAGCTGAAGGACGTGGTGCTCGAGGCGGAGGACCAGCGGATCCTCGCCGTGGCGCTGGGCGCCGCGGGGAGGACGGAAGAGGCAGAACAAACGCTCCGGGAGGTCATCGACCGCGCCACGGGCCACCAGCGGCCGCTGCTCGTCGCCATCGCGCAACGCGATCTCGCGGAGCTGCTCGCTCGCTCGGGCGAGGGCGCGGCCGCGAAACAGATGGCCCAGCGGGCCCGCGCGGCGTTCGACCGGCTGGGGGCCAAGGTCGAGACCGGCAAGCTCGACGCCCTGCTCGAGGCCGCGGAGTCCGCCCCTCGGGCCCCTCGGCGGCGGGAAACGCGCCTGGGCTTTGAACCCTTGAACCCGCGGTAGGGGTCATGACCGCCGTCCGTCCCCTGCCTGCGCGCCCTTCCGGCCCGCGCCCCATGGCGGCGCTGCGCTCCGCCGCCGACATCCTGGAGGAGGCGCGGGCCCGCGAGTGGGCGGCTCGCATCCGCGAGGCGATCATGTGTTACGAGGCGGCGATTACCCGGGCCGACCAGACGGGCGACCGGGCGGTGCTCGCCGAGTCGTTGCGCCGCCTCGCCGTGATCCGCTACCGGCAGGGTGAATCGGCCGGCGCGCGGGAGCTGTGCCGCCGCAGCTACGCTGTCGCGCGCGACGCCGGGAACGACGTGCTCGCCGGCCAGGCCCTCAACGCGCTCGGCGGGTTCACCCTCGAGGCGGGCGCCCTCGCGGAAGCCCGCCAGCACTTCCTGCAGGCGCTGGAAGTCGGGAACCAGAGCCGGGAGCTTCGCGCGCGCGTGGAGCAGAACCTCGGCATCCTGGCGAACATCCAGGGCGACTACGACGAAGCGCTGGCGCGCTACGCGCTGTCGCTGGAGGCGTATCGCGCGTGCAACGACGAGCACGGCTGCGCGATCGCGTACCACAACCTCGGCATGACGAGCGCGGACCGCCAGCAGCTCGACGAGGCCGACCGTTACTTCCGGCAGAGCTACGAGATCGCCGCCCGCTCGGGCGATACCCATCTCCAGGGCCTGTGCCTCGTCAACCACGCCGACGTCCATCTCGCCCGGGGCCGCTACGAGGATGCGCGGCAGAACGCCGAAGCCGCGCTGGCCATCTTCGACCGGCTCGACGCCCGCAGCGACAAGGCCGGCGCGTATCGCCTGCTCGGCATGGTGTACCGGGAGACCGGGCGCCCCGCGCTGGCGGAGTCGCGCCTGCGCACCGCGATCGAGCTCGCCGTGCAAGCGGGATCGGTGCTCGCTGAGGCAGAGGCGTCCCGCGAGCTCGCCCTCCTGTATCAGGCGATGGGCCGGAACCAGGACGCGTTGAGCCTGCTGAACGCCGCCCACCGGCTGTTCGCGCGCCTCGACGCGCGGGTCGACCTCGTCAACGTCGACGGCAAGATGGCCGACCTCGAGGCCACCTATCTGGCGGTGGTGCGGGAGTGGGGGCAGTCGATCGAGTCGAGCGACACGTACACGTATGGTCACTGCGAGCGGGTGGCGCAGCACGCCGTGGCCGTGGCGCGGGCGCTCGGCCTGGGGGAAGACATGACGTCGACGATCCGGCTCGGCGCCTACCTCCACGACCTCGGCAAGGTCCGCGTGCCCCACGAGATCCTGAACAAGCCCGGGCCGCTGACGAGCGACGAGTTCGCGGTCGTCCAGAAGCACCCCGAGTGGGGCATCGAGCTGCTGGCGGCCGTCGAGTTCCCCTGGGACTTGCGGTCGATCATCCGCTGGCACCACGAGCGCTACGACGGGACCGGTTACCCCGACCGCCTGCGCGGCGATGCCATCCCGGTGGCGGCCCAGATTGTGGGGATCGTGGACGTGTTCGACGCCCTCACGACCGACCGCCCCTACCGCCGCGCGCTGTCGCGCGACGCGGCGCTCGCCGAGATCCATTGCCGCCGGGGATGGTGGTCGGAGCCGGTGCACACCGCGTTGCGCGCCGTGCAGGGCGCGCCGGCGGCGGCGCCGCTCCCCGTCACCTGAAGAAGAGCCACGTCACGGCGACGAAGACCGGGATGAGCACGCCCAGACTGTAGCCGAGATATCCGAAGAACGACGGCATCCGGACGCCGCCTGCCTCGGCGATCGCCTTCACCATGAAGTTCGGACCGTTCCCGATGTAGGTGTTCGCGCCCATGAACACCGCGCCGGTGGAGATGGCGGCGAGCACCCGCGCGGCCTCGGGGCCGGTCCCCAGCAACCCCCCCACGAACGGGCCGTGCGCCGGCACGCCGTACAGCCCCGCGGCCGTGGCGGAGAAGCTCAAGTACGTCGGCGCGTTGTCGAGCACGCTCGAGAGCACTCCGGTGGCCCAAAAGAACTGCCACGGCTGCGTCACAGCGAACGCCATGCCGAGCACCTCCCGCTGGCCCCGGCCCCACGCGTTCAGGATCTCGAGCGCCGGCGCCATCGTGATGAAAATCCCCGCGAACAGTACCGCGACCTCGACGATCGGGCCGAACCTGAACTCGTTCTTCTCGCGATACTCCTTGGGTGTGAGGGCGTACGCGGCCAGCGCCAGGACGGCGAGCATCGCCTCCTGCGAGCCGAATCCCCACGGCCGGCCGTCCGTTCTCCACCCGCGGCCCGCCGCGATGATCGTGGCGGCGACCGCGACCAGGAACAGCAGGTTCGCCACGCCGCGCACGCGCAGGGGCTCGTGCTGCATCACTTGCTCGAGCTGAGAGCCGGGCCGCTCCTTCTCCTCCCGGTCGAACACCACCTGGTCCCACACGTTGAAGATCGCCAGCAGTGCCAGGTTCACGACCAGCCACTGCGGCCAGAGCCGGAGCGTCCATTCGAACGGCACGCCCTTCAGGAACCCGAGGAACAGCGGCGGGTCCCCGAGCGGGGTGAGCAGGCCGGCGCAGTTCGAGACAACGAAGATGAAGAAGACCACGATGTGCGCCTTGCGCTGCCGGCTGCGGTTGGCGCGGAGCAGGGGACGGATCAACAGCACTGAAGCCCCGGTGGTCCCGGTGAGGTTGGCGAGCAGGGCGCCGACGCCGAGCATGGCGGTATTGACGAGCGGCGTGCCCGCCCAGGTCCCCTGGATGTACACCCCGCCGCTGATCACGAACAGGGCGGCGAGCAGCACGATGAACGACACGTACTCCAGGGCCCGCTCCGCCAGCACCGTCCGCCCCTCGGGTCCCCACGCTGTCGCCAGATACAGCGCCACGGGCAGAGAGATGATCGCGACGACGATCGCCTTGTTCCGGTTCGACTCCCACCAATGGGGGAACGCCAGCGGGCTCACGGCGATCGCCGCGAGCAGGAGGAAGAACGGCACCACTGCGGCGAGCGGCAGCTCGGCGGCGAGGGCCGTCACTCGAGCCGCCGCCGCACCGTCGCCCACCGCGCGAGCAGAGCCGTCAGGCGGGCCTCGAGCGTCCGCACCGCCGCCGCCGCCTGCGTCGTCGGCGCGGCGTCCACCCCGTCGATCAGGTCGAGCAGTCCCGTCAGCTGGCCGCCGAGGCGGGCCAGACTGTCGACGACGCCGGTCGCCTCTTGGTCGAGGGGAGCCTTGAGTCGGGCGCGCAGAGCTCGCACCGCCCGCATGGCTTCGTGCTGACGGCGCATCGCGGCGGTGAGCCGGCTGGCGTACGCGAACTGCTGCGCCAAACCCGCAGCCGGCGTGCGGACGCGGGGGTCCATCCGGACGGTCAGCGGCTGCGAGAGCACACGGCCGCCGGCGGTGAGCCGCAAGGTATACCGCCCCGGCAGCGCCACCGGCCCCCGTGGCTCGCGCCATGTGTCCCGGTAGATCGCGGAGATCGGATAGCTGCCGCCGGCCGACGGCGGTGGCGGATAGTGCAGGTCCCACACGAAGCGATGCATCCCCGGCTCCGTCGACAGGCGCTGCGGCGGACGGATCCAGTAGTCGGGGATGTTGAGGCCCGAGTCCACGGGGAACGTGTCGGCGCTCGAGAACCGGCGCACGAGGCGCCCGCGGGCGTCGCGCACCTCCAGCGTCACGGCACCCGGCGCTGCGGCGCCGAGATAGTAGTCGATGATGGCGCCGTCGGGAGGGTTTTTGCCCGCGGGCTCGTCGGGCGGCAACGGCGTGTCGGTGTTCTGATTCCAGCGGACCCGGTAGGCCGGCGCCGGTCGGAACAGGTAGGCGCTGGTCGTGCGAGCCGCCGCGGCGATTTGCCGCAGGGGCGAAAAGTCGTCCAGGATCCAGATCGACCGGCCGTGCGTCCCCACCACGAGGTCGGCGTCGTGGATGTAGAGGTCCCGCATGGAGCTGGGCGGCAGATTCTGGCGCAGCGATTGCCAGTGGTCGCCGTCGTCGAACGAGACGTACACGCTGCGCTCGGTGCCCGCGAACAGCAGCCCACGGCGCACCGGATCCTCCCGGACCACGTTCACGACTTCATTCAACGGTATTCCTTCTACGGTTTCCTTCCACGTCTTTCCACCGTCCTTGGTCCGGAAGATGTGGGGCGCGAGGTCGTCCAGGCGGAACCGGTTCACGGCCGCGAACGCCTTGAGCGTGTCGAAGTGCGAGGCCTCCATGATCGAGACCTTGCTCCACGGGGTGAGCGCGGGGGGCGTGACGTTTCGCCACGTCCGGCCGCCGGTATGCGTGATCCAGATCAACCCGTCGTCGGTGCCGACCCACAGGAGGTTCACGCGCCGGAACGACGGGGCGATGGTGTAAATCACGCCGCGATGCTTGCCCTTTTCGGGATCGAGCGACGTGAACGCGCCCAGCGTGGGGGGGACCTCGTACTGTTCGCGGGTCAGGTCCGGGCTGATCACCTGCCAGCTCTCGCCGCCGTTCAGCGTCTTGAAGAGGACGTTCCCCGCGTAGTACAGGATGCGCGGATCGACCGGTGAGAAGATCACCGGCGCGGTCCGCACGAACCGATACGGCTCACGCAGCGGCGCCGGCGCGACGTTCTTCACCTCCCCGGTGGCCCAATCGAACCGAGTGAGCTTGCCGCCATAAATCAGGTTCGGGTGCAGGGGGTCGGGGACGACGTAGCCGTACTCCTCGGCGCCCACTGGGTGCCACTCGCGGAACGTGATCTGGCCGTCGTTCCCGCGGCTGGGCACGCCCGCCGAGCCCGACTCCTGCTGACCGCCGTAGACCCAGTAGGGAAAGCGGTTGTCGGTCGCCACGTGAAACATCTGGGCTGTGGGCTGATTGTACCACGAGCTCCACGTCTCCCCACCATTGACCGTGATCACGGCGCCCTGATCGCTGGCGTTGAGGATGATCTGCGGGGTGTCGGGGTTGATCCACAGGCGGTGGTAGTCGTCTCCCCCCGGGGCGCCGCGCCAGCCGACGAAGCTCGTTCCGCCGTCGGTGGACTTCCACGTCACGATGTTCGCGACGTAGACCACGTCGGCATTTTTGGGATCGACCTTTACCTCGTTGAAGTCGCCGTCCCGGCCCCACAGGCGGCCGTCGCTGTTGACGAGCCGCCAGCTCTCGCCCCCGTCGTCGGAACGGTAGAGGCCACCGCCGGAACGGGCGCCCACGACGGCGTACATCCGCGCCGGCTCGCTGACGCTGGTGCCGAGCCCGATGCGCCCCAGGCCGTCCTGCGCGCCCGGCAGCCCCGTCGTGATCTGGCGCCAGGTCGTCCCGCCGTCGGTCGACTTATACAGTCCGTTGTTGGCCGACAGAACCCATCCCGCTTCCCAAGGCGCCTGCCGCGCCGACCAGAGCACGGCCAAGACCGTCTGGGGGTTGGCGGGGTCGAACGCGAGGTCCATGCCCCCCGTGTTCTCGTCCTTGTAGAGCACCTTGTCCCAGGTCGCGCCGCCGTCGGTCGAGCGGAAAATGCCGCGTTCAGGGTTGGGGCCGTACGGGTGTCCCAGCACGGCGGCGAAGACGCGGTTCGGGTCGCGCGGGTCCACGATGATCATCGGGATCTGCTGCCCGTCCTGGAGGCCGAGGTGCCGCCAGGTCTGCCCGCCATCGGTGGACTTGTAGATCCCGTCGCCCACCGACAGGTCGGGCCGCTGCAGCCCCTCGCCGCTCCCCACGTAGATGACGTTGGGGTCCGACGGCGCGACGGCGATTGCGCCGATCGAGCCGGTCGCCTGGGCGTCGAAGATCGGGGTCCAGCTGCGGCCGTAGTCGGTCGTTCGCCACACGCCGCCGTTGTTCACGCCGATGTAGAAGACGTTGGGCTGGCCGGGCACGCCCGTGGCGCCGACGGTGCGGCCGCCCCGGAACGGGCCGATCAGCCGCCACCGCAGCTCCGCGAACAGCTTGGGGTCGTAACCCTGGGCCGCGGCGCGGGCCGGCGGCGCCGCCCAGGCGGCGAGCACGAGCGCGGCAAACACGCGGAATGTCTGGGGAGTCATGGACCCGAAGGCAGCCGGCGGCTCACCGGCGGTTTACTCGCGCTCGATGCGCTCGATTGCGAACCGCAGCCGCAGCATGGCGGTGTCGAGCAGCCGCCGTTGCTCGTCGGTCAGCGTGCCCGCCTCGGCGGTCCGAGCCAGCAGACCGAGGGCAATCTGCATCTGCCCGGCGGACGACTGCAGCGCCAGCCGTCGCTCGATGCCGACCCGGCGCTCGCTCTTGCGCCGTTCTCCCTCCCGCCGCAGCTCCTCCGCACCGCGGCGGCGGTCTCCCTCGGAGCGGCGGTCGGCGGAGTCGCGGCGGTCGAGCTCGGGCGCGGTCATGCCCTAATACTGTCGCGCTATCCGTCGACCTGCCAGGTCCGGTCTTTGCGGAGCAATGAATCGAGGTCCGTAGCTCGTTTGGACGAACCGACCTGCGCGTACACCTCGCGCTCGTACGGTGTCGCCGGATTGCAGTACAACACGCCCATCGCGGTGGGGAACGGCCGCTCGAGGGCGGCGAGCATCTGCGCCAGCGCCCGGTTCGTCTCGTCGTGCACCAGGACGTCGGCCGCCGTAACGCCCTGGTCGCCCAGCGTCACCACCTCGAGCTCGAGCTTCCCGGGCTTCAACCTCAACCCCTTCTCCCCCTTCTTCCCGAACACCAGCGGCCGGCCGTGCTCGACGGCGATCTGGGCGTCGGGGGCGACCGCTTTGTCGGTGATGTGCTCGAACACCGCGTCGTTGAACACGACGCAGTTCTGGAGAATCTCGACAAACGACGCGCCTTGGTGGGCGTGCGCCCGCTTGAGCACGCTCACGAGGTGCGGTTGGAGGGTGTCGACCGAGCGGGCGACGAACCTGGCCCCGGCGCCGAGCGCGAAGACGCATGCCGAGACGGGGTACTCGATCGAGCCGAGCGGAGTCGAGGGGGAGCGGGTGCCGCGGCGCGACGTGGGCGAGTACTGGCCCTTCGTCAGACCGTAGATCTCGTTGTTGAACAGCACGATCTGCAGGTTCACGTTGCGGCGCAGCACATGCAGCATGTGGTTGCCGCCGATGGACAGCCCGTCGCCGTCCCCCGTCATCACCCACACGTCCAGCTCGGGGTTGGCGAGCTTGATCCCCGTGGCGATCGCCGGCGCCCGGCCGTGCACCGTGTGAAAGCCGTACGTGGACATGTAATACGGGAACCGCGCCGCGCACCCGATGCCGCTCACGAACACCGTCTGGTCGCGGGACAGCCCCAGCTCGGCGCATGCTTTCTGCACCGCCTTGAGGATCGCGTAGTCGCCGCACCCGGGGCACCAGCGGATTTCCTGGTCCGAGGCGTAGTCCTTCGGTGCGAGCTGGGCGTCGGTGATCGTCGTGACGGTCATCGGGTTTCCGGGGCTGAAGCCCCGGCTCGGCGCGGGTGCGCCCTTAAGGGCGCAGTGTATTGGCCGAGCCGGCCCTTCAGGGCACGGATCACGAGACGCCCCGCCCGGCTCACGCCGTCCCTCCTGGCCGCTCCCGAATCGCGTCCAAGATCTCCGCCACCTTGAACGGCTTGCCCGTCACCTTACTGATTCCCTCGGCCGGGAGCAGGTACTCCGCCCGAAGCAGCCGTACGAGCTGCCCGTTGTTCATTTCGGGGACGACGACGCGGTCGTAGCGCTTGAGCAGGCTGCCGAGGTTGCGGGGGAACGGGTTCAGATAGCGGAGGTGAATGTGCGCGACGTCGCGTCCGTCCTCGCGCGCGATGCGTACCGCCTGGTGGATGGGCCCGAACGTCGAGCCCCAGCCCACGATCGCCAGCTGGCCGTGGTCCTCACCCAACGCCACCGTCTGCAAAGGCACGTCGCGCGCGATTCCGGCGATCTTGTCGGCCCGCGCCCGGGTCATGCGGGCGTGGTTGTCGGGGTCGTACGAGATGTGCCCCGAGTCGTAGTCCTTCTCGAGCCCGCCGATTCGGTGCGCCAGGTCTGGCGTTCCCGGCCGGACCCAGGGACGCGCCAGGGTCTCGGCGTCGCGCAGGAACGGATGGAAGCCGGTCGGCTCCGTCCGGAACGTCACCGGGAATCGGGGCAGGGCGGCTTCGTCGGGAATGCGCCAGGGCTCGGCCGCGTGGGCGAGGTAGCCGTCCGACAGGACGATGACCGGCGTCATGTACTTCGTGGCGAGGCGCACGGCTTCGATCGCGACGTCGAAACAGTCGGTCGCCGTGGATGCGGCGAGCACGGCGAGTGGGGCGTCGGCATTGCGGCCGTGGACTGCCTGGAACAGATCCGACTGCTCCGTCTTGGTCGGCATGCCGGTCGAGGGTCCGGCGCGCTGCGAGTCGATGACGATGAGCGGCAGCTCGGTCGCGATCGCGAGGCCGAGCATCTCGGTCTTCAAGGCGATGCCGGGGCCCGAGCTGGAGGTCACGCCCAGGGCGCCGGCGTACGCGGCGCCCAGTGCGGCGCCGCTCGCGGCGATCTCGTCCTCCGCCTGGAACGTGACGACGCCGTACTCCCGCAGGCCCGCGAGGGTGTGCAGCAGCGCCGACGCGGGCGTGATGGGATAGCCCGCGAACACCAGCTTCTCCAGGCCCGCCGCGCGCATCCCGGCCAGGAGGCCCCACGCCAGGGCTTCCGTGCCGCTCACCGTCCGATACAGCCCCGGCTGGACGTCCGCCTTGGGCACGACGTAGCCGACGAGGTGCTCGGGCATCTCGGCGGTCTCGCCGAAGGCATGGCCGGCGTTGAGCGCGGCGACGTTCGCGTCGGCGATCTGCGGCTTCTTCGCGAATTTCCGCTTCAGCCAGTCGACCGTCGCCGACCGCTCGCGGCCGTACATCCACAGGAGCAGGCCGAGCGCCCACATGTTGCGGCAGAGGTGCGCTTCGCGCGAGCTGAGCCCGAACGGCTTCACGGCGTCGGCGGTGAGTTTCGTAATGTCGAACTTGAGCAGCTGGTACGGCGCCAGCGACGCGTCCTCGAGCGGGTTGGCCTTGTAGCCGGCTTTGGTGAGGTTGCGCTCGTTGAACGCGGCGCTGTCGACGATCACCGTGCCCCCGACGCGCAAGTCCTTGAGGTCGACCTTCAGCGCGGCGGGATTCATCGCGACCAGCACGTCGACGGCGTCGCCCGGGGTCATCACGTCGACCGCACCGAAGTGGATTTGGAACGCCGAGACGCCGAATGTGGTGCCGGCCGGGGCGCGGATCTCCGCGGGGAAGTCGGGGAAGGTCGAGAGATCGTTCCCCGCGAGAGCGGTCTCGACGGTGAACTGCGAGCCGGTCACCTGCATCCCATCGCCCGAGTCGCCGGCGAATCGGATGACGACGGAGTCGCGCGTTTCACGCGCGGACGAGGACAGCGCACTGGAGGCCATCGAGTTGAAACTAGCGCGGAGCCGAAGCGACGGTAGGTGGGGCGGGGGGCCGGCTAGCCCGTTTCGCTTGGGCGAGGCAAATTTATGGACCCTTGGGAGGAGTGTTGCAGCCGACGCCCAGTTTGCTGCTGCGTGCTGCGGGCGTCGCGCCGGGCGCCAGGGCCCGAAACTTGCGCGTTTGACCACGACTTTCCAACCAAGCGAGACGGCAATGCATGCGGTGATCCGGCGGTATCGGGTGCGACTCGGGACGGTCGCGAGCGCGGCGCAACACGCGGAAACGAGCCTGTTGCCGCAAATGAACCAGCTCCCGGGGTTCGTAGCGTACTACCTGCTCGACGCCGGGGACGGCGTGCTGGCGTCGATCAGCGTCTGCGAGACCAGCGAGGGCGCCGATGCCTCGGCCGCGCTGGCCGCCGATTGGTTCAGGAGCGATTGGCCCGCGTTCCAGGTGATCCCGCCGGAAATCACCGACGGGGAAGTGCTGGTCCACGCGGAGGTGGGGCGCGCGACGGGACGCCGCCGCGTCGAGCGGCGCGCGGCCACCGACCGCCGGGCCGCGAACGATCGGCGGGTGGACGACGAGCGGCGCCGCGCGACGTTGCCCTGCAAGGTCGAGCAGCGCAGCGGGTTCGAACGGCGCATTATCGACGAGCGGCGGTCGGGGGTGGAGCGCCGGGATGGATGGCGCGTGACCCAGACGAGTCGGTCGTCCCGGCGCCTGGGAATCGCGCCGTCGCGGCGGACGCCGTCGCCGATCGCCTAGACGAGGTTCCGCACCACGAACCACAGGTTCGCCGGGCGCTCCGCCAGGCGCCGCATGTACCACGCGAACCAGGCGCTCCCGTAGCTGATCAGCACCCGCACGCCCACCCCCTGGGCGGCGAGGGCCCGCTGCTCGGCGGCGCGGATGCCGTACAGCAGGTGGAACTCGTACCCGCCCCCCTTGGCACCGAGCTTCGCCGCGGCAGCCGCCTCCCGGATCCTCGCGATCAGCCCGAAGTCGTGCGTGCCGAACACCGGCTTCGCGCGCTGCCGCTGCGCCTCGCTCAGCAGCCGCCCGGCGAGCTTGAAGTAGTTCGCATCCACGTCGCGCTTGCGTGAAAAGGCCACATCGGCCGGCTCGTTGTAGGCCCCCTTCACCAGCCGGATGGCCGGGGAGAGGGCGAACAGCGCCTCGAGATCGGCGGCCGTGCGCCGCAGGTAGGCCTGGAGGCAGACGCCGACGTTCGCCCACTCGGCCTTGACGCGCCGGTACACGTCGAGCGTGGCGTCCACGTACCGCGATTCCTCCATGTCGATCCACAGGAACGACCGCGTCTGCTCGGCCTTCGCCGCCAGGGCGAGAACGTCGCGCACACACGCGTCGCGATCCGCCTCGAGCCCGAGGTGCGTGAGCTTCACGGAGACCTGGGCCGGGAGGCTGCGCCGCCGGATCCGGTCGAACACGCCGAGGTAGTGGTCGCGCACCGCCTCCGCTTCGGCGCGGCTCGTGACTTGCTCGCCCAGCTCCGTCAGCACCGCGCCGATGTTGGCCTTGGCGAACTCCGCCGCGGAGTCGAGCGCCGCGTCGAGCGACTCGCCCGGCAGGAAGCGTCGCACGGCGCGCCGGAAGAACGCGCGGTCTCGGAGCTGGCGCGCCAGCCACTGGCTGCGTGAGGCGCGGAGCAGGACGCTGCGGGCGAGAGCCATGGGGTGGCATAGTTTGCGTGCACGGAGGCGGGTTGGAAAGGCCCCTGCACCAAACGGGCGTGCGGGGTATTCTTTCACATCATGATGCGACGAACGGCGTGGTTGTTCGCCCTGCTCGCCGGCGCCTGTGCGCGGCCGTCCGCCGTGCGGGTCGCCCCTGCGGCCGGCGGCGCGTGCCGCCTCGACGCGGGCCGCGCGAGCCACGTTCCGGCGGTCACGGTCGCCCTCACCGATTCGGTCGATCCCGCGCACGCGCCCGTGCCGCTGAACGACGCGGAACGGGTCGTCTTCGGGCAGCTGTACGAGACGCTGCTGCGCTTCGATTGCGAGGGACGACCCATGCCCGGGCTCGCCGAGTCGTGGACGTCGAGCGACGGCGGGCGGCGCTGGACGTTGACGTTGCGCGCCGAGGCGCAGTTCTGGGATGGTGCTCCGGTGACCGCGCGCGACGTGGTCGTGGGGAAGGGTGGCGCCGGGTTCACGCTCAGCGCCACCGACGCGCGCGTGGTGACCGTCGCGCTGGCGCGCGGGACGGACTCACCCCCGGCCTTCCTCGCTGATCCGGCCCTCGCGATCGTCAAGCCGGCGCCGGACCGCGGGTGGCCCATCGGCACGGGCCGCTACTGGGTGACGGGCGCCACGACGACTCCACAGGAGATTCGAGCGCAGACCACGGCCGGCGACACCTTGGTCTTCCGGCTCACGACCGGACGCGACCCGCGCGATCTGCTCGATGCCGGTGTGGACCTGCTCATCACCCACGACCGCGCGGTGCTCGACTACGCCGCGACACAGCCGCGCTTCGCGACCCTCGAGCTCCCCTGGGACCGGGCCTACCTGTTCGCCGCCGCGGAGCCTCCCACCGCGCGGCTCGACGGCCTGGAGCAGGCTGTCCGCGCGGAGGCCCGGCGGGCCGAAGGACCGTTTTGGTGGGAGCACCTCGATGCCTGCGGGCCCGCGCCCGCTCCCGCGCCGGCCGGCACCGCCTCCGCCCCCGCCCAGCGCCGGACCGTGTTCCCCCGCCGGGACGGCGCCGCCCGCGACCTCGCCGGCCGCATCGCCGCGCTGACCCACGGGGTCGCCGCCGGGCTTGCGCCCGCCGACTTCGCCCGCGCCCTGGCGGCAGGAACCGAGGCCGGGTACGTGTTTCCGGTGCCGCGCCAGGTGGCCGATCCATGCCGCGCGGCGCGAGACCTGCTGCCACCCTGGCCCAGCATGGTCGCCGCGCTGGTGGACACCCGGTCGCGGGCGGTGGTGCGGCGTGGCGGCTCGCTGTGGGTGGTGGATTGGGATGGCACCGTGCACGTTGCGCCGCAATGACGTTCCGGAGTCGCCTCCTCGTCGCATTTGGCGGAGTGGTCCTCGTGCCGCTCGCCGTGTTCGGCCTGGGCATCCGCCGCGAGATGGCGCGCCGGGTCGGCGCCCAGTACGAGCGGCGGGTGACGTCGCTGGTTGCGGTCATCGGGGCCGATGTGGCCCGTGAGAGCGACGGGATTGCGGGACGCCTCGGGGCCCTCAAGGACGCGCTGGCCGCCGACAACCGCTTCCGCGTGTCCGCCCTGCAGGGGGGCGAGCGAAGCTACCTGCTCGACTACGCCGGGAGCGCGATGCGGCTCGCGGGCCTCGATTTCCTCCAGATCCTCGATGACGAAGGCCGCGTCGTGTCGTCGGGACACTTCCGGAACGAATACGACCGACTCAGCGCTGCGCCGCCGTCCGCCGGGCCGGCGCTGGTCGGCGCTCGCACCGCCGAGGGCACGTTCCTCGCGCTCATCCGCGCCGACTCGCTGCGGCTCGGGGCGGGCACGGAAAGTCGCGGCCGGCGGTTCACGTTGGTCGGCGGCGTCGCCGTCGATTCGCTCTTCCTCTCCCGGCTGGCACGCGACGGCGAACTGGCGGTCTCGGTCGTGCTGCCCGGCGACAGCGTCGCGCCCGACTCGGCCGGGCGGGTGGTGGCGGAGCTCCCGTACGTAGACTCCACGGGCGCGTCCGTGCGCCAGGCGCGGATCGTCGTGACCCACTCCGCGGACCTGCTCACCGCGCTACAGCGCAACGTGGACACGTGGTTCGCCGCCGCGGTGCTGGCGACCGCGCTTATCGCGTTGCTGCTCGCGGGGTGGTTGTCGACCCGGATCAGCCGTCCCCTCACGGCCCTGGCCGGGAAAACGGCAGCGATCGACGTCGATCGGCTCGACGTTGTGTTCGAGAGCGATCGCGCCGACGAGATCGGTGCGCTCACCCGCCTGCTCGGGGCCATGACGGAGCGGCTGCGCACCGGGGCCGCGCGCCTGCGCGACATGGAGCGGCGCGTCGCGCTCGGGGACCTCGCCCGGCAGGTGAACCACGACGTGAAGAACGGCCTCGCGCCGTTGCGCAACGTCTTCCGCCACCTCACGCAGGTGGCGCGCGACGAGCCGGCCCAGCTGCCCCAGGTCTTCGCCGAGCGGCAGGGAACCGTGGAATCGAGCATCGGCTACCTCGAGACCCTGGCCGCGAACTATGCCCGCCTCTATCCGCAGATGGAGCGCAAGCCCACGGACGTCAACGCCGTCGTGCGCGAAGCGCTGCGCCACGTCGCCGGCGCGGAGCATGCCGAGCTGCGCACGGAGCTCCCGGACGGCCTGCCGCCGGTGCGGGTCGATGCGCTGGTGCTGCGGCGCGTGCTCGAGAATCTGGTCGGCAACGCCGTGGACAGCCTGGAAGGCCGGCCCGGGACGGTCACCGTCGCGACCGAGCGGGGCGACGGCGTCGTGCGGATCACCGTCGCCGATACGGGGCGCGGCATGACGAGACCCGAGCTGGACCGCGCGTTCGACGACTTCTACACGACCAAGGCGGGGGGAACCGGGCTCGGTCTGTCGATCGTGCGCCGTCTCGTGCTCGACTCGCAAGGGGCGCTCCGGGTCGAGACCGAGCCGGACCAGGGGTCGACGTTCATCGTGGAGTTGCCGGGAGAGGGAGGGGGGGGTCATGTCGCGTCGTAACCCCCAGGCTAAAGCCTGGGCTCGGCCGGGTGTTGTCCTTAAGGACAACGGTGCGCCGAGCCCGTCCTTTAGGGCGGGGGTTTCATGACCCTGGTCCTGATCGTCGACGACGTCTCCGCAATGGCCGAGCAGTATGCCTACGATCTCAAGCGGCTGCGCGGCTACGAGACCCTGGTCGCGAAGAGCGGCCGCGAAGCGCTCGACGAGCTGGCGCGCGAGCCCGTGGACTGCGTCATCCTCGACCTCGAGATGCCGGGGATGGACGGGTTCGAAGTCCTGCGCAGCGTCGAGCGGCTGGGCCTCCGGGTGCCGGTCATCGTGTATACGGGAACGGGCAACTACGACCGCTGCGTGCAGGCGATCCGGCTCGGCGCGCACGGCTTCATCGACAAGGCAGAGCCGATGGAGCGGGTGGCGCAGGAGGTCGAAAGCGCCATCGAGCGGCGCCGCCTGGTCGAGCAGGTGGCCGCCCTGCGCCGCGGGTTCGGGGTAGACTCGCCGCTGGTCGGCGCCAGCTCCGCCCTGACGAAGCTCAAGGAGGCCATCGCCCGCGTGGCACCCGTGCCGTCCACCGTGCTGATCGTGGGCGAGAGCGGGACAGGGAAGGAGCTCGTCGCCCGGGAGCTGCATCGGCTCGGCACAGCTCCCAAGGGACCGTTCGTCGCGCTGAACAGCGCCGCCCTGCCGCAGGAATTGATCGAAAGCGAACTCTTCGGCCACGAGCGCGGCGCGTTCACCGGCGCGAGCGCGACCCGCAAGGGCGCCTTCGAGGTGGCCAGCGGCGGCACCCTGCTGCTCGACGAGGTCGGCGACCTCCCGGCTGCGGCGCAGGCCAAGCTGCTGCGCGTGCTCGAGGAGCGGCAGGTGACCCGGCTGGGTGGGTCGCGCAGCATCGCCGTGGACGCGCGCGTCGTCGCCGCCACGCACCGGGATCTCGAGAAGGAAGTGGGCGAGGGGCGGTTCCGCGAGGATCTCTACTATCGGCTCAACGTGCACGTGTTGCGGGTGCCCCCGCTCCGAGAGCGGCTCTCGGACGTGCCGGCGCTCGTGGATCACCTGCTCGCCGCGACGTGCGGGCGCTTTGGCGTGCCGGCCAAGACCCTGGCCGCCGACGCCCTCGCGTGCCTGATGGCCTACGACTGGCGCCGCAACAACGTGCGCGAGCTCCGTAACGTGGTCGAGCGGATGGTCATCGCGACCGATCGGGAGGAGCTAACCCGCGACGACGTACCCGCGGAGATCCGGAATCACAAGGGTGTCGTCCAGCACACTGCGCACCGCGCACCGCGCACGTTCGAGGAACAGAAAGCGGAAGCGGAACGCCAAATTGTCGTCGCGGCGCTGGAGCGCCACGACTGGCACATCACGAACACCGCCAAGGAGCTTGGTCTCGCGGACCACGCGAGCCTGCTGAAGATCATGCGGCGGCTGGGCGTGGCCCGGCCCTAGCGCCGCCGGTCAGTCCAGCTCGGCCCGCCCCCGCCGTCCCGACGCGGCCATGACCCGATCGTAGTCGTACCGGGACTGGATCGTCGCCGCGACGGAGTCGAATGCGGCCTGCAGCCCCGCGTCGATCCGGTGCGCGCGCGCGACCGCGATCAGGAGCTCCGCTAACTCGTAGTCCGACTGGATGCCCTTCGCCGTCTCCAATAGCTCGCGCACGACGGCGGGGGCGACGTCTCGCTGGTTGGCCAGGGCGGCGAGCGCGCGAGCCGCTTCATGATCCGACTGGATCGTCTGGGCCGCGAGCAGGTACGGCGGGCTCTCCTTCTCGTCGATGACATTCAGCGCCGCCACCTGCGTCAACAGCTCCGCGAGCTCGTAGTCCGAGCGGATGCCCGCCGCCGACTCGAGGGTCGCGTGCAGCATCGCCGCGCTCAGGGGCCGCGCCGCGACCACGGTCGAGAGCACGCGCCGGTGCTCGTAGTCGGACTGCAGGGAATTCGCCGCGCCGAAGAACGCGTCCCGCACCGCGTCGTCCATCGGCCGGATGCGGTGGATTCCGATCAGCAGCTCCGCGAGCTCGTAGTCAGAACCGATGTCGCCGGCCGCCTCGAGCATCGCGGTCGCGACCTGCGTCGACACGTCCCGACGCTGCAGGGCGGCCTCGAGCACGCGGCGGCGCTCGTAGTCCGACTGAATCGTGCGCGCCGCGGTGACGAAGCCGGCCTGCATGCCCGCCGTGAGCGGCTGGTGCTGGGTGAGCCCGATCAACAACTCCGCCAGCTCGTAGTCACTGCTGATCTCCTGGCCGGCACGCAGCACGAGCCGCTCGATCGTAGCGGCATCGAGCCTGCCGCTCCCGAGCGCCACGTCGTAGTACTGCCGTCGGGTGTAGTCGCCCTGGAGCAGTACGATCTCCTCCACCAGGGCGTCGATGCCGCGCCGGTCCAGGATCCATCGCGCCCGCTCGGGCGCCGCGAGCCCGCTGGCGCGGAACATCAGCGTGAGCGTCTCGGCGAGCCACGCGCGGGCCGCCGCGTCAAAGGGCCGAGTCTCGCGGTCCACGCGGTACTCGCGCTCCAGGACCCCGCCGGGGCCGGGACGCACCACGAGGCGGCGCAGCGATTCCCCGTCGTCCAGCTCGACGACCACCTCGCCGCCCCGCGACACCGTCGCGATATCCGTGAAATCGTCGCTGAATGTGAAATCACCCTCGGCCGTGAACACGACGTCGCACCGGCCGATGGTCAGGTGAACCGCGGTGCCGTTGTTGACATGGACGCTCGAGTGGCGCCGCGGCGAGCCGCCGCGCTCGCAGCCCTTCAGCGTGTCGGCGGTCGCGGCCGGGGAGGACGCCACACGGGCGGGGGGGAGCGCAGGGTCGAGAAAGCCCGCCGGCGCCCGTGCGAGCCTCGCGCGCACGTCGACCGGCAAGGTCTCGAGATCGGCGGCGGCCGTGACGGGCCGCCCCTGCCCGCGCCCCACCGGCACCACGATCGCGAGCGGGACAACCACCACCGCCGCGGCAATGGCGGCGCGCAGCGCGGCCCGCGGCGTGACCGCGCCCCGGCGCCGCTGCGCGTCGAGCACGTCGAGGAGCCGCAGGGCCAGCTGCGACGGACGCGCCATGGCGACGCTCGCGAACCCGGCGACGGGCGCGACGCGCAACGTGCGCGCGATCTCGAGCAGGTGACCAGCATAGTCCGAAGGCCGGGCGCCCGACCGCAGCACGAGGTCGTCACAGGCGCGCTCGCGCTCGACGCGGAGCTGCGCCGCCGCCACCCAGACCAGGGGGTGGAACCAGTAGGCCGCGCATACGAGCCGCGCGGCGAGCTGGGTCAGCACGTCGTGCCGCCGAACGTGGGCCAGCTCGTGCAGCAGCACCTGGCGTCGCCGCGTCTCCGGCCAGGTATCGGCGTCCGCGGGAAGGAGAATCACGGGGCGCCCCACGCCCCACGTCATCGGCATCGCCGGGCCGCCGGCCCGCAGCAAGGTCACCCGGCGAGCGACACCCAGCTCCCCGGACAGCGCTCGCACCACCCGCGTCCAGGCCTCGGCCGTAACCGGCTGAGCCGCCCGCGCCAGGAGCCATACGCGCAAGAGACCGAGGAGCAAGACGCCGAGCGTGAGCACAGCTCCGGCCGCCCAGACGAGTCCCAGGACGGCGCGCCAGTCGCGCGCTGGCCCGGAGGGCGCGGGGGCCGCGCGGGCCGCGGGGGCCGCGGGGGCCGCGGGCTCATTGACAACCGGCGGCGCGTCTACCACCGCCGCTTGGGTGGGCAGTCGCGCAGTCTGGTACTCGACCGTCGAGACGGGGGAAGGGGCGACCTGCGCAAGCACGGGAAGCCGCCAACTCGGAAGCATGGCGGTCGCCAGCGGTGCGGCGATCAGGCCCGCGAACGCGAGCACCCAGACGAGGTGCCGCGACGCGGCCGCAGCTCGACGCATGACCAGGGTGACGGCGCCCGCGATCAACAGGATGGCGGTCGCCCGCAGGGCAAACTCGAACAGAGGAGTCATGATCAGCGTCCTTCCTTCCGGGCTCGGGCGATGAGGCCCGCCAGGCGGTCGAACTCTTTAGGCGTGAGCTGTGCAGAGGACAGGTCGAGCAACACGGCGACCGCCTGCTCGGTGGATCCATCGAAGAAGGTCGCGAGCAGCTGGCGGAGCGCCGACAGGCCGGCCTTGTCGCGCGGCACCGTGGGGACGAAGACGTAGCGTGGCCCGTCCGCGTCGTGCCGCAGGTGGCCCTTCGCTTCGAGCACCCGCAACAGCGCTCGGACCGTCGAGTAGCTCGGCGGGTCGGGGAGGTGGTGTCGGACCTCGGCGGCGGTGGCCCGGCCGAGACGGTACACCACGTCCATGATTTGCCGCTCGCGGCGGCTCAGCGGGGGTCGGGGAGGGGTGGGCATGCTAAAAACTTAGCACATTTCTGCTAAAAAACTAGCACAGCCAGCGGCGCTGTCAACCAACCGCGGTGTCCCGCAGGACACGCGGGCCCCCGCGAAACCGTGTCCGCGCGGACCCACGGCCCGCCTCTCGTTTCGCTATCTCGTTGCCGCACCACCCGATACCGACACCCGCCCCCTGGCACCGCCTCTGCTTCTCTCATCGCCGAACCCTCACCAGGAACGACCCATGTCGTACCAGTTCACGATGTATCCGACTCGCACGGCCGGGCGCGGCACGGCGATCGTCTTTGCGGCGCTCGTTGTGGCCGCCGGGGCGAGTTACCTCTTCGCGGCCTGCGGCGAACGCAATCCCGACCAGGCCAGCGCCGGGGAGTCCGTGGTCGCGACCCCGACACCCGCTCCCTCCCCTACGCCTGTGCCCCCGGTCCAGCCGCCCACCACGCCGGCGGACTTCTACAAGGTCGGTCGCGACGCGTGGCGCGCCGGCGATCTTGGGCGCGCGGAAAGCGCCTTCGTGCAGGTGTTGGCGCTCGATTCGACGCACGTGAAGAGCCGTCTCTATCTGAGCCGCGTGCTGCTCGAGTCCGGGCGGGCGGAAGACGCGCTGGTGCAGATCGACGCGGCGATCGCGCTCGATTCCAGCTCGAGCGAGCCGTTCCGGCTCCAGGGCCGCGCCTACCAGGCCCTCGGCCGCACCGACGAGGCCATCACTGCCTACAAGCGGGCCATCGTCACCAACGACGGCGATGTGTGGGCACTGAACAACCTCGGCTCTCTGTACATCAAGCTGGGACGGTTCGAGGATGCGCTCGGTCCCATCGCGCGCGCCATCGAGCTCGAGAAGAACGTGGCGATCTTCCACAACAACCTCGGCACGGCGCTGGAGAAGACCGGCCATTTCACGGCCGCCGCCGAGGCGTACCGTGGGGCGCTCGCCGTCGAAGGGACGTACGGCCCGGCCGCCGAGAACCTGGCCCGGGTCGAGCAGCTAACAGAGGATCCGGCGACGCCGCCGGTGGACCTCGCCGCCGTGTCCAAGCAGTTCCAGGACCAGGTGGCGCAGTGGAAGCAGGGAGGGGGAGGGAGTTAGAACAGCTCGAGCTGCGCGGCTCGCCCCACGCCTGCAGCGAGGTCGCGGACGCGCTCGAGCAGCTTCACCATCGCCCAGGTGTCCCGCTCGCAATAGGCGAGGAGCGCCCGCCGCAGTTTGGCCCGCTCCTCGCCTTTGAGCTGCTCGTCGAACAGCAGGCGCATCAGCTCCAGACTCGCCGTCTCCCCGTCGTTGATCGGCAGATCGGCGTACGACAGCGCCGGCACGAGCGCGGGCAGCACCTGCTTGATGCTGAAGCTCCCCCCGAAGTCCGGGTGGTAGATGTGGTTCCGGACCAGCGGCAGCAAGTCGATCAGCTTCCCCTCGATCGCCTGGAGCTCGGGGGCGAGCTCGGGTACGCCCGCGGCGAGGTTGCGCAGACATTCGCGCTCGAAGGTCGCGTGGTAGGCCACGACGCGCCGCGCGCCCGCGCACGCCTCGACCAGCCGCCGGGCCAGCGCGGGACGGGGATCGGCCGGCCCATCGGCGAGGAACGCGGCGTGCGTGATGCCGTGCTTGCCGCTCTCGCGGTGCACGCTGAACTGCACCGGCATGTTCTCCCACGGCCGGCACCCCAAGAAACGCGGGATCGCGTAGCTCACCGTCTCGAAGTCGAGGAACGCAAGCGGCCCGACGAACTCGGCAACCCGCGGGCCCAGCGTCGGCTCGACCACCATCTGGCCGGTCGTCACCGCCTTGACCTGGCGGGCGTGGATCACGCTCAACTCGAGCATGGACGGCACGTCGCCGATCGTTTCGATGCCCCGCGCCTGGTACTCCTCGACTTTGCGGCGCTGGATCGTGTACAGGGTGCTGATGTGGTGCTCGGGGAGCTTGGGCCAGCAGCGATCGAGAAATGGGCAGGGGTAGGGCCTGGTGCAGTGGTCGCCGATCGGGACGTCGGGGAGCGGGCCCGCCAGGCTCGCGAGCTGGGCCGCGATTTCCCCCGCCACCACCGGCAGGAAGAGCTCGACTTTCTCGGTCACGTCTTCGCGCACGAACAGATCGTCGAGGTTGGGGAAGCGGCACGCGGGATTGAGGTGCATCACCTCCGCGCGCGGCACGGTGAGGCCCGCCTGGCGCAGCACGTGCACCTGAACCGCGACGTCGGGGATGTGCTCCTTCTTGACGCGGTTCGACGCCTTGACCTCGACCAGGGTGGAGCCGTCGAGGATATCCACGTCGATCGTGGTATCGTCCGCCACAACTCTGGCTTCGTATCGAGCGCCGGGGACGTACCGCCTCGCCAAGAGACCCACTTCGTTGCCCTGGTCGAACCGGTTCTGCAACGCCGGATCCGCTACGAGCTCAGGAGCCCCGCGCTCGTGCACCTTCCACCAGAGCTGCTTGTGGCACTGCAGTCCGGCCACGAAGCGGGACTTGGAGAGCCGGATGGGAGGATCGGGTGAGGCGGGGGGGGCGGGGGGGGCGGGGGGCGCGGGGGGGGTCACGCGACAAAAATAGCCCCCCTTTGACCCCCGGGGCCCACGGTTTATGTTCCCGCTCCCCATGAAAGCCACCGACATCCGCAAGGGACACGTCGTCCTGATCGACGGCCAGCCGTGCCGCGTGATGGACTTCACGCACCGCACGCCCGGCAACCTGCGCGCGTTCGTCCAGGTGCGGTTCCGGAACCTGATCACCGGGAACACGTTCGATCAGCGTCTCGCGGCGACCGACTTTGTGGATGAGGCCCGGCTCGACACGAAGGAGATGCAGGTGCTGTACCAGGACGCCGGCGGCGTCCACGTGATGGACCAGCAGACCTACGAGCAGTACACGCTCGATGAGCGTGCCGTCGGCGAGGACACGCCCTGGCTGCAGCCCGAAATGGTGGTGCAGGTCGAGTGGCTCGACGGCCGCCCCATCGCGATCGAGCTGCCGCCGGTGATCGAGCTCAAGGTGGTCGACACGTCGCCCGTCATGAAGACCGCTACGAAGAACGCGAGCACCAAACCCGCCAAGCTCTCGAACGGCGTGACGGTGCAGGTGCCGGACTTCATCTCGCCTGGTGAGACAGTTCGGGTGGATCCGAGGTCGGGAGAGTACCTGGAGAGGGCCAAATAAGGAGCGGGGAGAGGGGAGCGCTACGTTAACGGCGCACCGTCACGTACCGCTCCCCGCTCTCAGCTCCCTGTATCGGAAGCAGCTCACCAGGTGATCGTTGACCATGCCCACCGCCTGCATGAACGCGTAGCAGATCGTCGGTCCCACGAAGCGAAACCCCCGCTCGACGAGCGCCGTGCTCATCTGCTCGGACTCACGGCTCTGCGCGGGGACTTGGCGCAGCGTCTTGCGCGCGTTGCGCTTCGGCGCCCCACCCACGAAGTCCCACAGGAACCGGTCGAACGATTGGCCCGCCTCGACGAGGGCGAGGAATGCGCGGGCGTTGCCGACGGCGGCATTGACCTTCTGGCGGTTGCGGACGATGCCGGGGTCGCGGAGCAGCTTCGCCACCTTGGCCTTGGTGTAACGGGCCATCCGCTCGGGGTCGAACCCGTCGAACACGGCGACGAAGTGGTCGCGCTTGCGCAGCACGATGGCCCACGACAGCCCCGCCTGAAACCCGTCGAGGACGAGCTTTCCGAAGAGCTGGCGGTCGTCGTGGACCGGGACGCCCCACTCGCGGTCGTGGTAGGCGATCATCAGGTCGCTCGACTCCGACCAACTGCAGCGTGTTGGCATCCCGCTCCCCGCTCCCCGCTCCGGTTCAAGAAGAAGCCCCACACCACGCGGGGTGATGTGGGGCTCGATCTCGGGCGGCCGCGCCTACTCGGTGCGTCCCTCCGGGCCGGCGCCCGTCCCCCCTTCCTGGACGATGATCAGGAACTTCGAGTTGCGCCAGAACTGCTCGGGCGCGGTGATCTGCAGGCTGCGCCCGGTGATCTCGCCGTCGCCGTCCGGTGGCGTCGCCAGGTACTCGAGGTCCTGGCGCGACGCGATGTGGTAGCGCGCCGCCGCGTCCGGCAACCGGATCTCGGTCACCTCACGCTTGTTGATCACGTGGAACAGGCTGGGATCGAGCTCGCGGGCCGGGGACAGCGTGCTGCCGGTCCGCCACAGCACGAACAGCACCCGGCTGCCCCCCTCCTCCACGATGACGCCCTTCTCCTTGAGCTCGTCCTTGGTGCCGATGATGTAGTAGACGGCATTCTCGCGCTCCGTCACGTGGGCGACGGTGTCTCGCAGCGCGATGTTCTCGTTCTGCAGCTCGCTCACCTGTTCGGTCAGCGAGGCGATCGTCTCTTTCTGGCTCTGGATGAGAGACTGCAGGTTCGACGCGGTGGAATCGAGCGTCGTGCGCAGGCTGTCCGACAGGTTGGTGAGCAGACGGATCCGCGACTGGCTCTCGGTCAGGCGGGTCTCCGTCTCGCTCACGCGGGCCACCACGTAGCGCAGCTTCTGCATCATCGTGTCGCGTTGGGCGAGCAGCGGCGTTTCGGACGACGTCCGAATCTGGCGGCCGCGCATCTGCACCTTGGCGAGCTGGGCGCTGACGTCGCTCAGCAGCCGCGCGCTGACTGCCACCTCCTGCAGGAGGCTGTCCTTCTGGGCCGCGGCCTGCTCCAGTTCGGCGAGCTTGCGCTCCGTTTCGGCCGACGTGCCGCAGGCCGTCGCGGTCACGAGGAGCGCCGCGACGATGGGCTTGAGTGTCATGAGAGTAGGCTCCCCTGGTCTGAGTGGAACACCGGCTGTGATACTGTCCATTCGCGCAACGGTTCCGCGTGACACAGGTCACGGGGCGGCGGGTTGCATGCTCGCCACACCCCCGCGAGCTTTGCGCTCGTGCACCTCCACGTCGGCACGTCCGGCTACAACTTCCCTGAGTGGAAGGGCAGCTTCTACCCGCCCAAGCTGGCGACGGCGAAGTGGCTCGAGTACTACGCCCAGCGCCTCGGCACGGTGGAGATCAACTACACCTTCTACCGGATGCCGAACGCCAAGGTCGTCGGGGGCTGGGATGCGGCGACGCCGCCGGAGTTCATCTTCGTCCTCAAGGCGCCGCAGCGCATTACCCACCTCGCGCGTCTCAAGAACATCGACGACCCGCTCCGCTTCTTCCTCGAGACCGCGCGCCGCCTCGGCCCGAAGCTAGGCCCTATTCTGTTCCAGCTGCCGCCCAACTTCAAGAAGGACGTCGCCCGCCTGGGCGACCTCCTCACGCAGTTCCCCCCCGACCTGCGCTGCGCCTGGGAGTTCCGGCACGCCTCGTGGTTCGGCGACGACGTGTACGACGTGCTCAGGACCGGAAACGCCGCACTCTGCGTCGCCGATACGGAGGAGGGAACGACGCCGCTCGAAGCCACCGCCGACTTCGGCTACGTGCGGCTGCGCGACGAGGGCTATAAGAAGAAGGACCTCGAGGATTGGGTTGCGAAGGTGCGGGCGCTGGCGACGGGGTGGAACGACGCCTTCATCTTCTTCAAGCACGAAGAAAAAGGCGTCGGCCCCAAGCTCGCCGCCAAGTTCACCGCCCTCTACGAGGTCAGCTAGTCGGCGGCCCCTGATACTGCGCGTCCCCCCACGCGAGGATCGGGAAGAAGATGAAGCCGAGGAACGCGAGTCCCAGGCCGAACCCGGTGCCCTTCCCGAAGCTCTTCGCGAAGTCGATGTGCACGATGATCGCGATCACGATGTTCACCAGGGGGATCAAGAACAGCAGGAACCACCACACCGGTTTCCCCGCGATCTGCAGAATCACGATCGTGTTGTAGATGGGAATGATCGACGCCCAGCCCGGCTTGCCCGCCTTCTCGAAGACCTTCCAGATGCTGGCGATCACGAAGACGATGAAGATCAGCCAGAGAATCCAGAACCCCATGCCCAGGCCGCTGTCTACCTCGTTCACGCCGATGCTCCGGTGAGGGTCGGCGGAATCTACCCTACGACTCGGCGAGTCGCTTGTAGTGCGAGAGGTGCCTCAGCGCCGCTGCCTTCTTGCCCTGCCGCTCGTAGAGGCGCGCCAGGTTGTAGTGCGCGTCGGCGAGCCGTGGGTCGGCGGCGAGCGCCGCCCGGTAGGCGTCGATCGCGTCCGCTGGGCGGCGCAGGTCCTCGAGCGCGATGCCCAGATCGAACGCCGCGGTCGCGTGGTGCGGGGCCGCGGCGAGCGCCTGGCGATAGTGCCGCTCCGCTTCGGCCACGCGACCGTCCTCCTGCAGCAGCCGGCCCAGGTTCACGTGCGCGTCGGCGTGGTGCGCGTCGAGCTCGAGCGCCCGGCGGTAGGCGTCGCGCGCCTCCTCCGGGTCCACGGCCTCGAGCTCGAGCCCCATCGCGTACCAGTCCGCCGCGGAGTGCTCTTCGGCCGACTCGCGCGCGACCTTGGCCGCGCGCCGCGCCGCGGGTGCCGCCCGCGTGACGAGGTCGGAGACGGCAAAATCGAGCTGCGTCTGCCCCGACTCGGCGCTCCACGTCGACTCGCCGTCGCTCACCAGGATGCGCGCGCCCTCGGCGATGATGCGCAGCTCGGCGAGGGAGCGACCGCGCGGCAGGTCGGCACGAAGTTTCTGGAGGGCGCGGCGGATGCGGCTGGCGGGGATGCGGGCCGCCACGAGGCCTTTGGCGGTGCGCAGCACGACGAGATCCTGGAACGTGAACCTCAGCTCACCGCGGGTGCGGCGCCGAGGGGCGAACTCGCGCACCTGGGCGACGGTCATGCCCAGGATGCGCGCGACGTCTTTGGTGGTGTAGCTGCCTCCCTTCAACGGCCTCCCGCCGCTCTACGCTTCGGGGCGGCCTTGGCCTCCACCCGCTTGGCCGGCTTGCGCTCCGCCGCGCCTTTGCCGCCCTTGAGACTCGCCTTCAGCGCTTCCATCAGGTCGATGATCTGGGTCTTCGGCGCCTCGGTCGGCTCCTCGGTGATCTCCTTGCCCTCGACCTTCTGCTGGATCTGGTCCAGGATCCGCCGGCGCACGTTGTCCTTGTACTCCTGCGGCCGAAATTCCTCGGCAGTCCCCTGATCGATGAGCTTGATGGCCATGTCGAGCTCGCCCTTCTTGACTTCGGTCTTGGGGATCGGCACGTCGGCGATCGAGCGCAACTCCTCCGGGTATTTGAGCTGCTCCATCGCCAGCCCGCCGTCCAGGGGTCGCACGAGGATGAGGTACTGCTTGCCGCGTGCGGCCCACTGGCCCAACGCCACGCGGCCAGTCTTCTTGAGCGCGTCCGACAGCAGCTTGTAAGCCCGCTCGCCGCCCTTGTCGGGCCCCAGGAAGTACGTCTTGTCCATGTAGATGCGATCGACCTGATCTGCCGGCAGGAACTCGGTGATCTCGATCGCCCCCGTCCCCCGCGGCTCCTCCAGCGTCTTCAGCTCTTCGGGGGTGAACAGGACGTACTGGCCCTTCGAAAACTCGTAGCCCTTGATCATCTCGTCCTTCTCGACCTTCTCGCCGTCTTTCGAGCAAACGTACTGCTGCTTCAGGCGGGCTCCGTCTTTCTTGTGGAGCCAGTTGAACGAGATGTTGGCGGACGATTCGCCGGCGGAGAACAGCTTGACCGGCACCGACACGAGGCCGAAGGAGACGGTGGCCGAACCGATGGAATGGGCGCTCATAAGGGGGTATGATACGAACCCGTACGAATGGCCGCAAACCCCAAGGGCTCACCTCGCGACGATCCGCTCAGCGCATATCGCGCCAAGCGCTCGCTGGACCGCACGCCGGAGCCGGGCGCCCGGCCCGCCGCGCCTGCGCCGAAAGCGGGGGGACTGTTCATCGTGCACCAGCACGCGGCGACGCGTCTGCACTGGGACCTGCGTCTCGAAATGGAAGGGGTGCTCAAGTCGTGGGCCGTGCCCAAGGGGCCGTCCGCCAACCGCGCCGACAAGCGGCTCGCCGTGCACGTCGAGGATCACCCGATCGAATACGGCGACTTCGAGGGGATCATCCCGGAGGGGAACTACGGCGCGGGCGCCGTGATCGTCTGGGACCGCGGCGTGTGGGTGCCCCTCGAGGACCCGCTCGAAGGCTTCCAGCAGGGCAAGCTGTTGTTCGAGCTCAAGGGCTACAAGCTGCGGGGCAAGTGGACGCTCGTGAAGCTGAAGAAGGGCGTCAAGGAATGGTTGCTGATAAAGGAAAAGGACGGGTACGCATCGGCCGAGACCGCGTACTCCGACGAGTCGGTGCTCTCGGGGATGACGGTCGAAGAGCTGCGGGCCGCGAAGGATCGCGCCGCGCCCCTCAAGAAAGAGCTGGCGAAGCTCGGCGCGCCGCAGCGGCAGGTGCGGGTGGCGGAGACCGAGCTGATGCTCGCCGAAACTCGCGAGGAGCCGTTTTCCAAGGCCGGATGGCTGTTCGAGCTGAAGCTCGACGGCTACCGCGTGCGCGCGGCGCGCGAGGACGGCGAGGCGAAGCTCGTCTCGCGCAAGGGCCACGACATGACGGCCGCCTTCCCCGAGATCGCGCGCGCCGTGGCCGCCTTGCCCTATGAAGGCCTGATCCTGGACGGCGAGCTGGTCGTGGCCGACGACGCGGGCCGGCCCAGCTTCTCGCGCCTGCAGAACCGCGCCCGGCTCTCCGGCCGCGCGGAAGTCAAGCGCGCGGCCGTCGAGACGCCCGCCACCTTCTATGTCTTCGATCTGCTCGCCTTCGAACGCTACGACGTGCGGCCCCTCCCGCTCGAGAAGCGGAAGGCCATTCTCGCCAAGCTCCTGCCGCGCACGGGAGCGCTGCGCTACTCCGACCACTTCGAGAAGGACGGCGAAGCGCTGTACGAGCAGGTCGTGCAGCTCGGCCTCGAAGGGATCATGGCGAAGAAGGCCGACTCGGCGTACCGCGGCGGCCGGTCCGCCAACTGGCTCAAGATCCGCGCCGACCGCACCGACGACTTCGTCGTGGTCGGTTACTCGAAGCCCAAGGGGTCGCGCGGCGGGTTCGGCGCCCTCCACGTCGCCGGGTACGCCGGCGGGAAGCTGACGTACATCGGCCGGGTCGGCTCGGGCTTCGACGCCGCGCAGCTCAAGGAGGTCAGCGCCCAGCTCGAGGGGTCGGTCCGCCCGACCACACCGTGCGAGGCGGGGCCCGTGCCGGAAGGCGCGGACCACGTGTGGGTCGAGCCCACGCTCGTCGTGGAAGTGCGCTACAAGGAAGTCACGCCGGATGGCTTACTTCGCCAGCCGGTGTTCATGCGGTTCCGGGATGATAAGGAGCCGAAGGACTGCGTCATCACGGGAGACGGGAAACGAGAATCGGGAAACGAGGAGCCCGAACCGACGACGTTTCCCGTTTCCCGTGTCCCGTCGCACGAGGTTGTCTTCTCGAATCTGGATAAGGTCTTCTGGCCCGACGAGAAGTACACGAAGGGCGACCTGATCGAGTACTACCGCGCCATCTCGCCGTGGCTGCTCCCCTATCTCAAGGACCGGCCGGTAGTGCTCACGCGCTACCCTGACGGCATCACCGGCAAGTCGTTCTTCCAGAAGGACGCGCCGGGATTCATTCCCGAGTGGCTGCGCACCGAGCGGATGTGGAGCGAGGACACGCAGCGCGACATCGACTACTTCGTGTGCGACAACCTCGAGTCGCTGCTCTATCTCGCCAACATGGGGACGATCCCGCTGCATGTGTGGGGCAGCCGGGTGGCGAGCCTCGAGCATCCCGATTGGTGCATTCTGGACCTCGATCCGAAGGACGCGCCCTTCGAGCATGTCGTAAAGGTCGCCCGTGCCGTGAAGGCCCTCAGCGACGAGATCGAGCTGCCCGCGTTCATCAAGACCAGCGGCTCGACCGGGTTACACGTGCTCGTTCCGCTCGCGCGCCTGGTGACCTACGAGCAGGCGCGCCAGCTGGGCGGCCTGCTCGCCCGTGTGATCGCCAACGAGCTGCCCGATATCGCGACGGTGACGCGCCAAGTGGGGAAGCGGGGCGGGCGCGTGTACCTGGACTACGTGCAGAACGGCCACGGCCGCCTGCTGGTCGCGCCGTTCAGCGTTCGGCCCCTCCCCGGCGCGCCGGTCTCGATGCCGCTCGAATGGCGCGAAGTCACCCCCAAGCTCGACATCCGCAACTTCACGATCCAGAACGCGCCGGCGCGCATGCAAAAGCTCGAGGACGATCCGCTGCTGCCGGTGCTCGAGGTGAAGCCGGATTTGGTGAGCGCGCTCGAGCGGTTGGCGGAGCGGGCGGGCGAGCCGTAGAATCTCGCATGCGCCTACTGCTCGCAGCCCTCGTTCTCGCCAGTCCCTGCGTCGCCCAGCGGCGCCCTTCCCGCCCCCCTCCGCGCGCCCAGGCCGACACCGCGCGCCGGGACACGACCGCAAAGCCCGACTCCATCACGCGCTTCCTCGACAGCTTCACCTACCGCGCCCTCGGCCCGGCGGCCTACTCCGGTCGCGTCACCGCGATCGCCGTGCCGAACAGCGCGGAACCCCGGCCCAAGACATTCTACATCGGCGCGGCGGGCGGCGGCGTCTGGAAGACGACGAACGGCGGCGTCACCTGGCAGTCGGTCTCGAGCGGCCTGGGCAGCGAAACGATCGGCGACCTCGCCGTCGCCCCCTCGGACAGCAACATCGTCTGGGCCGGCACCGGCGAGAAGAACAGCCTGCGGTCGCAGTACTGGGGCGACGGCGTGTACAAGTCCACCGACGGCGGCAAGAGCTGGACCAAGATGGGCCTCGCCGACTCCCGCGCGATCGGCCGCATCGTGATCCACCCCACGGGGCCCGACACCGTGTACGTCGCCGCCCTGGGCCACCTCTGGGGCGCGAACAACGAGCGCGGCGTCTACAAGACGACCGACGGCGGCAAGACGTGGACCCGGGTGCTGTTCGTGAACGACACCACCGGGTTCATCGACCTCGAGATGGACCCGAGCAACCCCAACACCCTGTACGCCGCGGCGTGGCATCGGCTGCGCTGGGGCGGCAGCCACATGGAAGGGGTGGGCGCCGGCAGCGGGCTCTACAAGACGACCGACGGCGGCAAGACCTGGACTCGTCTCACCGACCCTGCGCGCAAAAACGGCCTCCCGTCGGACCGCATCGGTCGCATCGGCATCGCGATCTCGGCGCAGAACCCCAAGCTCGTCTTCGCCATGATCCAGGTGGACCGTGGCATCACCGATCCCTCCCAGGGCCGCTTCGGCGGCGTGTTCCGCTCGTCGGACGGCGGCGCGACGTGGACCCAGGTCAACGACCTCCAGGCCATCCCGCACTACTACTACAACGAGATCTGGGTGGACCCCGCCGACAGCCAACGCGTCTTCGTCAACGCGGCCCCGCTGTTCGCCAGCAAGGACGGCGGCCGGACGTTCGCCCCCGAGTCGCTGTCCCGCGTCCACGGCGATCACCACGCGCTCTGGTTCGACCCGCACGACGCGGCGCACCGGATCCTGGGCAACGACGGCGGCGCGTACGTGACCTTCGACGCCGGCAAGGCGTGGTGGCACATGCCGATCCCGATCGGCCAGTTCTACACGGTGATCGTGGACAGCTCGCTCGTGCCCTACCAGATCTGCGGCGGGCTGCAGGACAACGGCGTCTGGTGCGGGCCGAGCGCCACGCGAGACCAGGTCGGCATCATGGATGCCGATTGGTATCCGGTGAACGGCGGCGACGGCATGTGGGTGCAGATCCCCCCCAACGATCCGTGGACAGTCTACTCGGGCTGGCAGTTCGGCAACGTCTCGCGGCTCGACTTGAAGACCTGGAAGCGCGACGACATTCAGCCCGCCGCGCTCGACGCCGGCGCCGAGAGCGGCTACGACTTCACCTGGGATTGGACCACCCCCATCCTGCTCTCCGCGTTCGACACGAACACAGTGTACCTGGGTGCGAACCGCCTCTTCCGGCTGCGCCAGCGGGGCCAGGATTGGGAGACGCTCGGCCCCGACATGACGCGCACGCCGCGCCAGAGCCCGGCGCCCGAAGCGGGGCACACGAGCTACCACGCAATCTTCTCCCTCGCCGAGAGCCCCAAGACCCCCGCCGTGCTGTGGACGGGGACGGACGACGGCTTCATTTGGGTGTCCCAGGACACCGGCCGCACTTGGACCAACGTCACCGCCAACTTCCCCCGCGCCGCCGCGACCACCTGCTGGGTCTCGACGATCGCCGCCTCTTACCACGCGGCCGGCACGGCGTGGGTGACGTACGACTGCCACTTCCGGGACGACTACCGCCCCCACGTCTGGCGCACGACCGATTACGGGCGCACTTGGGCCGAGCTGGTGAACGGTCTGCCCGCCGATCGCGGCAGCATCACGATCTTCGAGAGCCCGCGGAACCCGCGCGTCCTGTGGGTCGGTACCTCCGACGGCGTGTACGTCACCTATGACGGCGGCCAGCGCTGGCGTCGCTTCGGCAAGAGCTTCCCGCACGTGATGGTGGAGCGGCTGGCGATGTCGTTCCGGCAGCGCGAGCTCGTCGTGTCGACCCATGGCCGCGGCCTCTACGTCGTCCCGGTGGGGCCGCTCGAGGAGCTGAGCGATTCGGTCTTCGGCGACACGATCCGCCTGTTCGAGGTGCCGCCGGCCTACCAGTATCGTGAGCGCCAGACCCATCCAGGATTCGGGAGCCACGACTTCGTTGCTCCGAACCCGGCGCGCGGCGCGGTGATCGCGTACTACCTGCGGGAGATGCAACCGGAGGGGGTGAAGCTCGTGATCACGAGCGCCGCGGGCGACACGGTGCGCACGCTGACGGGCCCCGGGTACCCGGGCCTGCAGCGCGCGACGTGGGACCTGACTCGCGAGCGGCCCCGGCCCCGCGGCCTGGGCGACCCCACGACGCCCGACGAGCTACGCCGCGTGCTGCCCGGCGAGTACGTCGTCCGCCTCACCGTGGGGAAGCGCAAGCTCGAGCGGCCGATCACGGTCATCGAGCTGGGGCCGGATAAGTTGGGGCGGATCCGCTAGGAGCGGGAAACGGGAAACGGGAAACGTGGAGCATTTGCTTGTCGCGCCGCCGGACGCCAAGGCGCTCCTGGTCCTGGCACACGGGGCGGGCGCGGGGATGCGGCACCCGTTCCTCGAGAAGATGGCGCAGGCGCTGAGCGAGCGGGGCGTCGCGACGTTTCGGTACGAGTTCGCCTACATGGAGCAGCACAAGGGGCGGCCCGATCCGCCGGCCGTCGCCGAAGCGCGGGTGCGCGCCGCCGTGCAGGAGGCGGCGCGGGTGGCGGGGGGGGAGCTGCCGCTCTTCGCAGGCGGCAAGTCGTTCGGCGGCCGGATGACGTCGCAGGCGCAGGCCAGCGAGCCGCTCCCCGGTGTGCGCGGCCTGGTGTTCCTCGGATTCCCGTTGCACGCCCCGGGCCGCCCCGGCACTGCGCGCGCCGATCACCTCGCAGCGGTCCAGGTCCCGATGTTGTTCTTGCAAGGCACACGGGACGACTTCGCTGGGCTCGACCTGCTCCGGCCGGTCGTCGCGCGGTTGGGCGAGCGGGCCACATTGCACTTGGTCGAAGGCGGGGACCACTCATTCAAGGTGTTGAAGAAGTCAGGGCGGAACGAGGCGGACGTGCTGGCTGAGCTGGCAAAGCTCATAGCCGACTGGACGGCTCACGGGTAGGGAGGCAACATGGCCCATTGGCTGGTCAAGACGGAGCCCACGACATACAGCTTCGACGATCTCGTGCGCGACGGGACCACGACCTGGGACGGCGTGAAGAATCCCGTGGCGATGAAGCACCTACGTGCCATGCAACCGGGCGACGACGTGCTGTTCTACCACACCGGAAACGAGAAGGCGATCGTGGGGCTCGCGACGGTCGCTGCCGCGGGCGATCCGCCGAGGCTCAAGAGCAAGCGGCGGCTGTCGCGGCCGGTCACGCTCGCCGAGGTGAAGAAGGACAAGGCGTTCGCCGACATGGCCCTCGTCCGGATCGGGCGCCTGTCGGTCATGCCTGTTGCAACCGCGCAATACCAGCGACTCCTCACGCTCGGCGGGTGACGCGGATATAATTGCGGCTCACTTCCGCCCCAGGATCCGCCGTCCATGTCTCGCCTTTTCTCGCTTGTCGCCTGCGCGCTCGTCGTGTCTCACGCCGCCGCGCAGAGGCGCCCGCAACCCGTCGCCGCAACCGGCTTCGACACGAGCCTCTACAACGCCCTCGAGTGGCGGGAGATCGGCCCGTTCCGCGGCGGCCGTTCGACCGCAGTCGCCGGCCACGCCGACCAGCCATACACCTTCTATTTCGGCGGCACGGGCGGCGGGGTGTGGAAGACCACGGATGGCGGCCTCACCTGGCAGGCGGTCTCCGACAAGGATTTCCGCACGGGTTCGATCGGCGCGATCGAGGTCGCGCCATCCGACCCCAACGTGGTCTACGTCGGCACGGGCGAGTCCCCGATCCGCGGCAACGTCTCCCCCGGGGACGGCGTCTACCGGTCCACGGACGCGGGCAAGACCTGGACCCACGTCGGCCTGCGCGACGCGGGCCAGATCGGCGCGATCCGGGTGCACCCCGCGAATGCCGATCTCGTCTACGTCGCGGTGCTGGGGCACGCCTTCGGGCCCAACCCCGACCGCGGCGTGTTCCGCTCCAAGGACGGCGGCAAGACGTGGGACAAGATCCTGTTCCGCTCCGACTCGGCCGGCGCGATCGACCTGGCGATGGATCCTGTGAACCCGCGCATCCTGTACGCCGCCTTCTGGCAGGCGCGCCGGGGTCCCTGGTACCTCTCGAGTGGTGGGCCCGGCAGCGGGCTCTTCAAGTCCACGGACGGGGGCGATACGTGGAAGGAGATCACTCGCAATGAAGGGCTGCCCAAGGGCGTGATCGGCAAGATCGGCGTCACCGTGTCGGGCGCGAACCACGATCGGGTCTGGGCGATCGTCGAGGCCGAGGAGGGCGGCGTGTTCCGCTCCGACGACGGCGGCGAGACGTGGCGCCGCCTGAACGAAGAGCGGAATCTGCGGCAGCGCGCCTGGTACTACACGCACATCCATGCCGATCCGAAGGATCCCGAGACCGTTTACGTCCTGAACACCGGCCTGTACCGGTCGGTGGACGGTGGGCGGACGTTCACCCCGATCCGCGCGCCCCACGGCGACAACCACGCCCTGTGGATTGCCCCGAACGACCCGCTTCGCATGATCAACGGCAACGATGGCGGCGCGAACGTCACCTACAACGGCGGCGTGACCTGGACCGGCCAGGATAACCAGCCCACGGCGCAGTTCTACCACGTCACCACCACCACCCACGTCCCCTACCAGGTGTGCGGCTCCCAGCAGGACAACAGCACGGTGTGCATCGCGAGCCGGACGGATGGAGGCGGCATCACCGAAAAGGACTGGCACGAGGTCGGCGGGGGCGAGAGCGGGTGGATCGCGGCGCGCGCCGACGATCCCGACATCGTGTTCGCGGGCAGCTACAGCTACCTCTCGCGCCTCGACCGGCGCACCGGTCAGGAGCGGAACGTCTTTCCCTGGCCCGACAACCCCATGGGGTGGGGCGCGGGCGACCTGAAATACCGCTTCCAGTGGACGTTCCCGGTCGTGCTGTCGCCGCTCAACCCCAACGTGCTCTATGTGGGCGCGAACGTCGTCTTCCGGTCCACCAACGACGGGCAGAGCTGGGAAGCGATCAGCCCCGACCTGACCCGGAACGACAAATCGAAGCAGGGTCCCTCCGGCGGGCCGATCACGAAGGACAACACCAGCGTCGAGTACTACAACACGGTGTTCGTGATCGCGCCGAGCGCGCGCGACAGCAATCTCATCTGGGCGGGCAGCGACGACGGCCTCGTGCAGGTGACGCGGGACGGCGGCAAGACGTGGACGAACGTGACGCCTCCCGCCCGCGACCTCCCCGATTGGTCGCTCATCAGCTCGATCGAGCCCTCGCCGCATGACGCGGGCACCGCCTACGTCGCAGCGACGCGCTACAAGCTCGACGACTTCCGGCCGTACATCTTCAAGACCACCGACTACGGGCGGACGTGGCGCCGCCTGGTGGCCGGCATCCCCGACAACCACTTCATCCGCGTGGTACGGGAGGACCCCGCGCGCCGCGGCCTGCTGTACGCGGGCGGCGAATTCGGGGTGTACGTTTCGTTCGACGACGGCGCCGCCTGGCAGTCGCTGCAGCGCAACCTGCCGGTGGTCCCGATCCACGACCTCGCCGTGCGGGATAACGACCTCGTTGCCGCGACGCACGGCCGCGCGTTCTGGATCCTCGACGACTTGACGCCGCTCCAGCAGCTGGCGGACTCGGTGGCGCATGCCGCCCGGTTTCTCTTCAAGCCGCGCGATGCGGTCCGGATGGGTCTCGGCGGCTTCTTTGGCGGTGGTGGTGGCGGCGGACCGACCGGCGTGGGGCGCAATCCGCCGGGCGGCGCCGTCGTCTACTTCTACCTGAAGGACAAGCCCGACTCCGCGACCGAGGTACGGCTCGAGTTCCTCGACGGACGGGACTCCGTGATCCGCCGCTTCACCACCCGGCCCAAGGAGTCCGGAGACTCGCTCAGAGTGCGCGCCGGGATGAACCGGTTCGTGTGGAACCTGCGCTACGCCGACGCGAGCCGCTTCCAGGGGATGATCTTCTGGGCGGGCGGCACGCAGGGGCCGGTCGCGGTCCCGGGCAGCTATAAAGTGCGGCTGACGGCAGGTGGTTCATCGCAGACGCAATCGTTCGCGCTGAAGCCCGATCCCCGGGTCAAGACGACGCCGGAGGAGTACCAGCGCCAATTCGATCTCCTGATGCGTATCCGCGACCGGGTGACCGCGGCGAACGACGCGGTGCGCCGCATCCGCGAGGTCAAGGAAGCGTTGGACGGCGCGGCGGCGCGGGCCCGAGGCCTGGCGGGGGATGCGGGCAAGCGCGTCGCCCAGCAGGCCGATTCGATCAAAGCGCGCCTCTCCGCCGTCGAGGCGGAGATCTATCAGGTCAAGAACCGGAGCAGCCAGGACCCGCTCAACTACCCGGTCCGGCTGAACAACAAGATCGCGGCGCTGGCGGGCGTGGTGGCGAGCGCCGACGCCGCGCCGACCGAGCCATCGGTCCGGGTGTTCGACGAGCTGTCCGCCGCGCTCCAGGTCCAGCTCGACCGGCTGAAAGGCGTGCTGGACGCCGACATCCCGGCGTTCAACAAGCTGGTGAAGGACAGCGACGTGCCGGCGGTGACGGTGCGCTAGGCGTCAGCGCTTGCGGCGTTTGCGGCGGGGGCGGGGGGGAGGAGCAGGGCCCCCGCGCTCGTTCGCCGCGGCGAGCGCGGCCTTGGCGGCGGCTTTGAGGACCCGCCCCGTCTTTTGGAGCGCCCGCTTGATGCGGCGCCGTCCGGGCGCCGATTCAACGCGCGCGGCGCGGACCAGGCGGTCCGCCTCGCGCATCGCCGCCAGCGCCGCTTGCTTGGCCTTGCGCGCGGCCTGCTGGGCGGCGCGCTTCCACTTGTCGGCTGTTGCGCCCATGGGCTAACGCCCTCCTTCCGTCTTCCAGAAGTCGATTCCCCCCGCCATCTGCCCTACGTCCGCGGCAGCTACCGCCGCGCGGGTCGCGAGGTCGATGACCTCTACCGTCCCCGGCTGAGCCCCGATGCCCTCCACGGACACGAAGGCGTAGCGATCGTCCGGGGAAACCACGACGCCGTGCACGATCCGCCGCTGGGTGGCGACGCGCGCCACTTCTTTCCCTGCGGCGAGATCGAAGATGGACACCGACTGGCCCCGCTTGTTCGTCGCGAGGAGCAGCCGGCCGTCGCGGGTCACCGCCAGGTTGTAGACCCCTTCACCAGCCGCGAACCGCCGTGCCAGCGTCCACCGCTCCGCGTCGATCTCGAGGATCTCGTTCGACTTGTTGCAGGCCACGTACACGCGAGCGCCGTCGGCCGACGGCTGGGCCCAGGTGGGGGAGCAGGACGGGGAGTGGGGAGCGGGGAGCGGGGAGTGGTGATCCGCCTGTGAGGCGCCTTCCTCCCCCTTCGCGACGCTGAAGCGGCGCGAGACGCCGAATGTGCGCGTATCGATCTCCACCACCTGGTCGTCCATCATGCAGGCCGAGTACTGCTTCGTGCCCTGCGGGTTGACGCGGGAGCCGTGGGGCATCGTGCAGGTGGGTACCCGCGCGATCTCGACCATCGAGCCGGTCTCGACCACCGATACCGACGACGGCACCATGTCGCCGTGCAGGTTGAAGTTCACGACGAACGCGTACGCGCCGTCGGGAGTGACCTGGAGCGTGGCGGGGAAGTAGCCCAGCTCCACGCGGCCCGCCACCTTCGCGGTGGCCGCCTCGATCTTCCAGAGGAAGCCGAACGGCTGGCCGTGCGCGGTGGTGATGAACAGGTACCGGCCGTCGGGCGATACCGCCAGGCCGTGCGGGCCGTCGGGGTCGGTGGGCAGGAGGCCGATCGTGAACTCCCGCTCCACCCGGGCCCCTCCGCCGGGGCTGAACCGGACCAACGCGATCCGGTCCGTGGCCTCCGAGGCGACCCAGACGAGATAGTCGGGGGCGGCGCGCACCGGCGCGCGGACCAGCGCCGCCGTCGCAAGACAGAACGTCGTCAGAAGCCGATGGTTGGTGTACATTCTGCGATCCCAATCTAACCCTTTCACCCGGGACCCGGTCGCTATGCTCGCGCTCGTCCTCGCCGTCATGCAGCAGCCTCTCCCTTCGCAGGCGGCGGCGTTGCCGCCGTCGCCCGTCGCCGACGTCGTGCTGACGCCGGCCCGGGGTGTTCTGACCCCGGGCGACACACTGCGGTTCCGCGCCGAGGCGCGCGACTCGGCGGGCCGTGCGCTGCCCAATGTCCGGCTGCTCTTCCGGGCGGCAGGTGGACGGTTCGAGGGGAGCGTGGACACGACCGGGACTGTCATCGCCGGCTCGACCGGGACGATTCCGGTGACGGTGGTCGCGCTGGTGCAGGGCTCGCGGCCCTTCTTGAAACGGACGGACGTGCGGATCGTGCCCGGTCCGGCCGCGCGGATCGTCGTGGCGCCGCGGGTGGGCCGGCTCGTCGTGGGCCAGCGGCTGCGGCTCACGGCCGGCGTGTCGAGCGAGGACGGGGACGCCCGCGACGACACCGTCGCCTGGCGCAGCTCGAACCGCGCCATCGTGCGGGTCGATGCGAACGGCGTCGTCACGGCCGTCGGCGCCGGGCGCGCCGGCGTCACCGCCGCCGTAGGGACCATCACGGAGCGCGTGGCGCTCGAGGTCGTGCCGAACACGATCGCATCGGTGGACATCCAGCCGCGCAGCGCGAGCGCACGCCAGGGGGACGTGATCCAGTTCACGGCGCGGCCGCTCAGCGCCGCCGGGCGCGAGATTCCCGGGCTCACCCCCAGCTGGAGCTTCGCGCCGGGCGAGGGGATGATCACGCCGGACGGCAGCTTCGTGGGTTACGAGACGGGCGAGTACGTGATCACCGCGAGCTTCGGCACCCACTCGGCCACGGTTCCGGTGACGCTGGCGCCGCGCAGCGTGCGGCGGCCGGTCGAGGTGGTGGGCCGCCTGCCGCGATCGCTGTTCACGACCGAAGAGGTGTGGATTCATCCGAGCGGCCGCATCGCCTACCTCGGCACGGGCTCAGGCGGCGACCGGATGTACGCGATCGATATCACCGACCCGGCGAAGCCCGTGGTCACCGATTCGATCGTCGCCAACACGCGCCGCGTCAACGATATCATGACGACGCCCGACGGCCGGTTCCTCGTGTTCACCCGCGAGGGCGCCACCGACCGCAAGAACGGGCTGGTCGTCGCCGCGCTCGAGGACCCCGCGCACCCCAAGCCGATCGCCGAGTTCACCGAGGGCGTCACCGGGGGCGTGCACTCCGCGTTCGTCTACCGGCAGGAGAAGTACGGGACGCACGTCTACCTGACGAACGACGGGACGGGGGCGCTGCACGTGCTCGACATCAACGACCCCTACCACCCGAAAGAGGTGGCGCAGTGGCGCACGCCGCGGGCCGACGCGGGTCGCACCCTGCACGACGTGGACGTGCAGGACGGGCTGGCGTACCTGTCGTACTGGAACGACGGCCTCGTGATCCTCGATATCGGCAACGGGATGGCGGGTGGCAGCCCATCCAACCCGCAGCTCGTGTCGCAGTACAAGTACGATCTGAACGCCCTGTACCGGGACGTGGAGCTGCGTCACGGGCCCGGCTTCATCCGGGGGACGCACACGGCGTGGCGGCACAAGAAATACGTGTTCATCGCCGACGAGGTGTTCCCGGCGGGGCAGGTGGAGGGCGCACGCGACGCCTCGGCCTTCCGGGCGTTCGGCCGGCTCCAGGTGCTCGACGTGACCGACATCAAGCACCCCAGGTCCGTCGCCTGGTACGAGCCGGAGTACGGCGGCGTGCACAACGTCTGGGTAGCGGGGGACACGCTGTACCTGGGCGCCTACAACGGCGGCTTCCATGCCTTCGACATCTCGGGCGAGCTGCTCGGCGACCTGCGGGCCCAGCAGCGCGAGATCGTGCACGTTCACACCGGCGACATGGACGGCAACGTCAAGAACACGCCGATGACGTGGGGCGTCGTGGTGCGCGACGGCCTCGCCTACGTGAACGACATGTACAACGGGCTGTGGATCGTGCGGATCAAGCCGCCGCTCGGAGCCCAGGTCGTGCCGTAAAAAACGAACAGGCCACGGACTCCCGTGGCCTGCCCGCACTGCGCAGCGCCCCGCTCAGGGGTTCGCGCTGCCTTCCGGATTCGCGCTGCCCTCCGGGTTGGCGCTCCCGGACGGGTTCTGGCCAGCGTTGCTTTGATTGCCGGTGTGGCCTTCGTAACCGCTCGTGCCGCTCCCACCACCGTCGGGCGCGATGCGCTGCTCGAGCTCCTCGACATGCAGGTTGAGCTTCCGCATTGAAAGTCACCTCCTTTGGCGTGAAGTCGGAGGGCATGCCCATCGCATGCCCTCCGCTGGTCCTGCACGTCCGACGTCAACCACCCGTCGACACCTGACCGCCCGTGCCTTCGTTGCCCGGGTTGTTGGTGTTGTTGAGCGGGGGATTGTTGTTGCCGGGGTTCCCCCCGCCGTCCGGAGCGATGCGCTGCTCCAGCTCCTCGACGTGCAATTTGAGCGTCCGCATTCGAAATCACCTCCGTTTCGTGTTTGGATCTCACCCGCTCCTTCCCCCTCTCCGCATCGCGGAGAGGGGGTCAGGGGGTGAGGCCTACCACCACGACCAGAACTCGACGCGGATGAACCGGCGGAACCGCCGGGTCAGCACGTCGATTGCCGGCCGCTTTCCTGCATAGATCCGGGCGAACCCGGACATCTCGGGTTTGACTACTCCCTCGTCGTTGGGGATCTCGATCGTGACGCGCACGATCCGCTCCCCTGCCGGCGTCACTTCGGCCGCCGGCGCAATCTCGGTGACACGTCCCTCGAAGGCGCGCTCGGGAAACGCGCGGAGCCGGAGCGCGCCGCGCTGGCCCAGCCGCACGTCGCCGATCTCCCGCTCGGGCACGGCGATCTCGGCCCGCACGGTTTCGACGCCGTAGACTTTGGCGATCAAATCGCCCGCCTTCACGAACTCGCCGATCCGCTGCCTGAGCTTGGGCGTCGTGATCACGCCCGCATGGGGCGCCGTGACGCCGAGCTGCGCCAGGCGGTCCTCGAGCCGCTGCCGCTCGGCCACCGCGCTCGAGATCTCATGCTCCACGGTGGCGAGCGATTCCGGGCGCGTGCCCGCCAGGAGCAAGTCGAGCCGGGCCTGCGCCTCGTCGCGCTCGTTCGTCAGCCCGCTCACCCGCTCTTGCGCCTGCTCGAGCTCGACGCGCGATGCCGCCTGCGCGGTCGTGAGCGCCTGGAGGCGCTGCAGTTCCGTGCTCGCGTAGCGCAGGTGTTCCGTGGCGGCGTTGAGCGCGAGCCGCGCGACCTCGACCTCGTTACGCTGGGGGCCGGCGCGGAGCAGCTGCAGGCGCGACTGTTTGGCGCTGATGTCGGCCTGGATCGCCGCCAGTCGCGCCGCGTCGTCCCGGGCCGCGAGGCGCACGATGGTGTCGCCCGCGGCGACGTGCGCCCCCTCGTCCACGTAGACGCGCTCGATCAGGCCTTCGATCGGCGCCCGCACGTCCCCGTTCTGTGCCGGCAGGATCTTCAAGTCTCCCGACGCCGTGAGATCGATCCGGACAAAGACCAGCGCGATCGCGAGGACCGCGAGAGCGACGAGCGTCTTGACGCGCCGGGGGATGGCGGCGAGCCGGGCCGGCTCGGCGGGGAGGACCTTCTTGAGCGGATTGCCGAGCGCCAGGTTCGCGAGGGTCGCGAAGACGAGGAATCCCCACCCCTGGTAGTGGTCCGTGAGGGTGCGGCCGAGGTACAGCACGAAGTTCGTGAGCAGCCAGTACGAGAACGTGATGGCGACGATCCCGTAGGTGACGAAGATCCAGCGCTCGCGGGGCGTGGGGGGGCCGTCGGCGGGGGGCGCGAAGCCGAGGAAGCGCTTGATCCCCTGGAGCACGTACTGGAACGCCCGCCCCCGCAGGTTCGGAATCTCGAGCCAATCGGAGAGCAGGTAGTAGCCGTCGAGCTTGATCAGGGGGTTCAGGTTGAAGAACTGCCGCACCCCCGAGGTGAGCACGATGACGAGCGCCACGGCGCCGAGCCAGGTGCCGGGCTCGGCGACGCGCCAGACGATCGCGGCGAGCCCCCACACGAACAGCTCGAAGAATCCCCCCGCGGCCATCACCCAGAGGCGCTTCGACTTCTCCGGGAACAGCCACGAGTCGCTGACGTTGCAGTAGAACGCCGGCCCCCCGTAGATGAGCAGGAAGCCCAGCTCGTGCACCTCGCCGCCGAAGTGCTTGCAGGTCAGGCCGTGGGCGAATTCGTGCAGGATCGTGACGCCGAAGATCGTGGTCCAGATCAGGACCAAACCGTGAGCGCCCCACAGACGCCGCAGATCGGGCCCGATCGCCGCCTGATTGCTCAGGACGATCCCCAGCCCGGTGAGGATGACCGCGATCGCGAGGGCGACGAAGCCGGGTGTGAAGAAGAACGGGATCTTCGGGTGGAGCCAGTTGAACAGCCCGTCGGGGTCGAACGCTTTGACGCGGAACCAGACGGCGTTGCCGCCGAAGAACCTGGTCGTCGGCTTCGCTGGTCGCCCCGACCCGTCCTCTGGGGCCAGGAGGCCCTGGCGTCGCAGCTGCGCGACGAAGCCGTCGAGGACCTTGGGTTCGGGGTCGGCGCCCAGCTCGGCCGCCACCCGTTCGCGCACGGTTTCGAGCGACGTCTCGCCGTCGAGGTGCCGTGCCACGCAATACTCCGCCTCCCGAAAGCGGAAAAAGCGGCGCGTCGCGGGATCTTTGACGACGAAGAATGTCTCCTCGCGGGTCTCCTGCTTGCTGATGAGCAGGTCGTCCCGGAGGCGGGGCTGCGCGGCCGACATGTCGGAAAGCGCGAGGGGCCACGGGAGCATCCCGTGACCCCTCGCGCATGAAGCTAGTGCTGCACGGGCTGCGGCGAGTTGCCGGCCGACACGGAGTTACCGCTGCCGTTGCCGGAGCTGCCGGAACCACTGGCACCGGCGGACGTAGGCCCGTCGGGCGCGATGCGTTGCTCGAGCTCCTCGAGCATGAGCTTCAGCGTCTTCATGATCTACCTCCATCGTGCTGCGGTGATGCCGAGCTTAGCGGCCGCTCGGCTCAGGCTGCGGCGTCGCGCCGCCGGACACTTCCGTCCCGTGACCGTTGCTGTTGCTGGTCCCGGTGCCGGGCGTTCCGCCGATCCCGTCGGGAGCGACGCGCTGCTCGAGCTCCACGACGTTGAGGGTGATGCGCTTCATGGAAATCCTCCATGATTCAGGTTTAAGCCTCGCGCGTCGTTGCGCGCGCGGCCGGTTGCCGCAACGCACATGCCACGAGCCCTGTGTAACGTCGCTGTAACAGCCGAGGGGGACGGGCGTGCCGCGCACTGTGTGCAGTCGTAGCATGGCAACGACACGTGACGGCCGGATTCCACAACCGGGTGTGACGTGTCGATTCGCCATGCGTTACCAAGGGGGCGTCAGGGCATCTTTACAGTTTTCATGGCGACTGCTCCGCCCGAGGGGAACGGGCACGAATCTCATCAGGCCGTGGCCGCGCCGGCTGGCCGCGAGCCGCGCCAGCGACGCACGCCCAGCCAGCTCACGGCCGCGATCGCACCGAGGGGAATCACGATGCCGAGCGACTGGACGACCAGCGCGAGCAAAGCCACGAAGTTGCGCCACGACTGCTTGAAGGCCTCGCCCATGACGCTCGTCCCGGCGCTCCCCACGACGGGCACCGGCTCGTGGACGTACACGGTCAACGTGCTCATCGCCGTGTGGGCCCGCAGATAGCGGAGCCGCCCCTCGTAGCGCTCAATCTCTTCACGCACCCGGGCCAGCGATTGCTCGACGTCGAGCACGTCCTTGAGCTTGCCGGTGCGCGTGGCGAGGAGGTCGATGAGCCGCTGCTCGAGGCGGTGGGCGTTCTCCATCCGGGCGGTGACGTCGACGTATTCCTCCCCTACATCCTCGGCTTCCACGTTGACCGATTCCAGCTTGCCAATCGGGGACAACCCGCTCAGAGCCTCGTCGAAACGCACCGCGGGAACCTTGATCTCGAGCGAGGCGCTGCGCAGCTGGCCCGTGCCCGACTGCACGCCCGTGTTGGCCACGAAGCCGCCCACGCGCGCGGCGAGCTGGCGCACCCGCGCCACCGCGGGCTCGAGTGAATCCACCTGGATCGACGCGTTGGCCGTCCGGATAACCATCGCGGCGGTGACGTCCGCCGGCGGGATGGGAGGCAGCTCGGCGGCACTGCCGGTGACGACCGCGGCCTCCAGCGCAACGGATGCCGGCCGGCCGGCGGCGTCGTAGCCGATGCGGCGGCGTTGCGCGGAGCTCGCGCTGTCGGCCGCCACGGGCCGCCCCAGTTCCGCAGTGCAAGCGAGCAGGGTCAATCCAAGAACGGTGGCGATTGCAAGCAGGCGGTGTCTCACCGGGCAGCTCCTGTTGGGGGTGTCCCGGAGAGACGCCGCTCACGCGAATCCTTGCACTACATCATCATCACGCCGAGCGCGGCCGCGGCCTTCTTGAGATCCTTGGGCTTCACCCAGAGAATCGCCCCGTAGCGCCCCATTCCCGCGCACACCGCGTCCACGGCCGTGGCGTTGACCTTCGCGGCGCCGAGCTTCGCCAGCACGCCCGCGATGGCGCCGGTCCGGTCATCGCCATCGATCAGGAACGCCTTCTTCGGCCCTTTCAGCTTGACCTTCGCGGCCTTCGCCGCCGCGACGAACGACGCGGCGTCGGCCGGGACGAAGTCCACCTGCGCTTTCCGCTGGCTCGGGAACCCGGAAAAGGCCAGCAGGTTGACCCGCGCATCCCGCAGGATGCCGAGCAGCCGGCCGCCTTCGCCGGGCTTATCGGCCACCGTTGTGTAGTAGTAGTCCACGATCCGCACCGTGTCGGCCATGGCTGCCTCCTGGTTGGATTGAGGTTGGCCACCGTCACCGGCCGCGTCAAGAAGCCGTAGTTTCCCGCATGGACGGCATTTCCAAGCGGCTGGCGCAGCTGCGGCGCGAGGTGGAGCGGGAGTGGAAACAACGCACCAAGCGGGACGAGCGCGCGAAGCGCGGCGCGGCCTCCCCCCAGCGTCCCATCGAATGGCGGCAACTCCCCCACATCCTGCTGCAGGGCGCGGCGCGCCTCCTCGTCATCGTCGCCCTACCGTTCTTCGTGCTGGTGCGGGGGTCCGTTTTCTTCTACGAGCACGGTCGGGTCCCGGCGTGGATCGCCGTTCCGACGGCGGCGGTGCTCACGATGGCGGTCGTGACGATCTACGCCTCGTGGCTGGTCCGCACGCTGACGGGCCGGAAGAGCAAGGCGCTCATGCTGGCGAGGTGGGTCGCAGTCCCCCTGGTCGTCTTCTACTGCGGCTATTCGCTCCTCTACCTGTCGCGCGTCAACGCCAAGCCGGACGTGCGAGCCTACTACACTTCCGTGCATCCCCTCCTCCGGCTCGCGCTGTCCACCTGGATCCTCGTCGATCCGAACATGGTCGTCACGGACATGCGGCGGGCGCGTGAGGACTACCCACGGATGCGGCTGCCGGTGAACGAGTCGTCGCTGCACTACCGGCAGGCCGACGGGTGGGTGCATGCCGTGGATTTGCGGACCGCGCGGCGCGGTTGGCTCCGGAGCCGCGTGCTGCAGGTGTATTTCTGGGCGATGGGATTCGACACGCGGCGCCACGTGGGCACGGCGGACCATCTGCACGTCGAGCTGCGTTAGCCGAGGAGCTGCTGCAGCTCCGCGTAGGGAATCCCGTAGGCCTCGAGCGTGCCGTACGTCCCCTTCTCTTTCCATTCGCGGGCCATGCGGCGTACCAGGCCCAGCGTGGCGCGCATCGGCGCGGAGCCGAACGTCACGCGCCGCACGCCCAGGGTCTCGAGCTCCTTCAGGCTGGGGGCGTTGGGGCCGCCCAACACGTTGAGTGGCGCGGCGATCGCCTTCACGAGCCGCTCGATCGTGTCGCGGTCCCCGACGAACGGCACGAACACCGAGTCGGCCCCCGCTTCGCGGAAGGCGTTCCCGCGGCGGACCGCCTCGGTGAAGCCCGGCCCTCCCGCGTGGAACGCATCCGTGCGCGCGTTCAGGACGATGGCGACGCCGGCAGCTCCCGCCGCCGCCCGCGCCGCCCGCACGCGCTCGACGGCGAGCGGGAAGTCGAGCAGCGCCCCGCCGTCCTCTGCTCTCGAGTCTTCGAGGTTCATCCCGACCGCGCCCGCCGCGATCACCCCACGCACCGTTTCGGCCACCGCGTCCGGCGCGCGGCCGTAGCCGGCTTCCATGTCGGCGGTCACCGGCACGGCGACGCGGGCCGCGATCCGCGCCACCACGGCCAGCATCTCGGCCCGGCTGATCCGCTCGCCGTCGGCGTAGCCCTGCGCGTACGCAATCCCTGCGCTCGTCGTCGCCAGCGCCGGAAAGCCCGCCCGCTCGAAGATGCGCGCGCTCGCGGCGTCCCACGCGTTGGGGAGCACGAGGAGCGGCCCCGCGGTGTGGAGCCGCCGCAACGCGTCGGCTTTGGCGACGAGGTGTTCCATGGGCTCGCGGAGTATCTTACGCTGTCCCCGACCGGAGTCCACTCCCGTGCAGCGACGCCGCTGGTTGGCCGTCGTGGTTCTCGCCCTGGTTCTCGCTCCCGTCTCGTTCGTCGCGCTGCGCGGCGGCCAGACGGCGTGCGTCTCCCAACGCGCGGCGCCGGTCGCGGCGCGTTGGGCCGCGGCGGCGGCGCGGGCGCGGGCGATCGCGTGCGAGAAGCTCGCCCCCGAGATTCCCGGGTTCGCGCTGGCGGTTGCGGTGGACGGGCAGGTCGTGTGGTCGGAGGCGTTCGGCTACGCCGACCTCGAGGGGAAGCGCGCGACGACGCCCGCGACCCAGTTCCGGATCGGGAGCGTCTCGAAGCCGATCACGGCGGCGGCCCTGGCGCAGCTGTACGAAAGTGGGAAGCTCGACCTCGACGCCCCCGTGCAGCGTTACGTGCCGACCTTTCCCGAGAAGGGCGCCCCCATCACGACGCGGCTCGTCGGCGGCCACCTGGCCGGCATCCGGCACTACCAGGGCGACGAGTTTACGATGAACCGCCGGTTCGCGACCGTCACCGAGGGCCTGTCGATTTTTGCGAACGACTCGCTGCTCTTCGCGCCGGGGACGCGGTTCTCCTACTCCACCTACGGATTCAACTTGCTCAGCGCGGTGGTGGAGGGGGCGTCGCACGAGGAGTTCCTCACTTACATGAGCCGCCACGTCTTCGGCCCGCTCCATATGACCAGCACGGCGCCCGACAAGAACGACAGCCTCATCCCGAACCGCACGCGGTTCTACGAGCGCCGCAGCCGGCTGCTCGGCGGCGGCTTCACCGTCGCGCCGACCGTGGATAACAGCTACAAGTGGGCAGGGGGTGGGTTTCTGTCGACCGCCGAAGACTTGGTACGCTTCGGGTCGGCGCATCTCGCGCCCGGTTTCCTCAAGGCCGCCACCCTGGAGCTGTTGTTCACGCGGCAGCACACGACATCAGGAGACTCGACGCCCTACGGGATCGGTTGGTTCGTCGATCGCGACACCCTCGGCCACCGGCTGGTCCTGCACGGCGGGGGCTCGGTGGGTGGAACGACGGGGTTCATCGTGGATCGGGATTCGCACGTCGTGTTCGCGCTCGTCACGAACCTGAGCGACGCGCGGCTCGCGCCCGCGCAAGAGATCCGCGCGATCTTCGACTCCGTGGCGTCGCGCCCCTGAGAGCCGTTCTCACCCCGTCGTTCCCCCTCTCCACGTAGTGGAGAGGGGGTCA
>DASYQX010000065.1:0-29463 GCA_036004985.1 Gemmatimonadales bacterium | reverse complement strand
TCTGGGATTCCGCCAGAAGCTCGGCCACCGGTTTCAACGGGGTCACGCGCAGCTGACCACCCCCGCCAGGGCCGATGTCGCGTCGGGGAAACGTCACCGTTCCTACCACCGCGGCGGTGGCGTGCCCCCCCACCCGTCTTGCCCCTCGGAACGTCACCCGCTCGTCCACATACAGACTGGTCGCGGGAAGCGCGAATACCGTGTCCGACACCTGGGTGAGGGCGTCGTCCTCGAACCACGCGATCAACGCGTGCAGGCGGCCGCCGCGCTCGTAGATGAAGAGCGTTTCGTACCCCCAGCCATATTCGCCGAACAACCGCTTCCACGGTGCCGCGGCATCCGCCGGGGCCGGCCATTTGGCTCGAGCAAACGTGTCCCCATTGACCACCACCCGGCCGTCCAGCAGGTGCACCGATCCGCCGAAGCTGATCGCGTCGTCGACGGTCAGGCTGTCGCCCGCCGCGCGCAGCCGCGACGGCACGCTGCTTCCGTCGCGCGACAGGAACAGCTCGCCGCCGCGCTCGAGCAGGTCGACCGACCGGGCGCCATGGACGTAGTGACCTTCCGCGCGCCGCGCCATGCCGGTCGGCAGCGAATCGGTGACGGCGGGCTCGGGGAGTGACGCGCCCGCCCGCACGGCCAGCATGGCCCGCAGCGCGGCGTCGGCGATCCGGTGAGTGACGACGTTGGCGCCGCCGAGTGTGGTGACGACCACCACGCCGAGGCGGTCATCGGGGAGCGTCGCGAAGGTCGTCGAGAATCCGAAGATCGCTCCCTCATGGCCGAGTCGGCGATGCCCGTCGAAACGCGAAACGAAGAAGCCGAGCCCGTTCCCGGCGGTCGCACCGGAGTCTGCAAATTGCGGTACCCACATGCGCTCGAGCGTGGAGCGGCCGATCACCGGATTGGAGTCGGCGTTCAGCGCGACCAGGAATCGTCCCAGATCGAGTACGGAGGCATACAACGCCCCGGCGGGAGCGTTGCGCCGGAACGTAGGAGCGGGGAAGCGGCGGCCGTCCACCGCCCACATGAACGCCGTGGCGACGTTCGCGGTCTGGTCCGGTCGGGGAACGAAGAACGCGCTCTGCCTCATGCCCAGCGGATCGAGCAGCGAATCGCGCAGATATTGCGGGAATGGCTGCCCCACCGCGCGTTCCAGGGCAAGGCCCACGGTGTGGAGCGCGGCGTTGGAATACTTGTACCGTGCGCCCGGGCGATATACGAGGGCGGTGGCGGACAGGCTCGCGACCATCGCGGACAATGGCGGTGCCATGGAGTCGACATAGGCGCCCACCGACGGCTCGCGCACGAGCCCTGCGTGGTGGCTCATCAGCGCGCGCAGCGTGACGTCGCCCCCGAACCGGTTGCGCGGATGGAAGTCGGGGAGATACCGCGTGACCGGCGCGTCGAGATCGACCCGGCCCTGTTCGACGAGCCGCATGACGGCGATGTCCGTGAACAGCTTCGACAGGGACCCGACCCGATATACCGTGGCTGCCGTGGCCGGAATGCTGTCCCGAGGACGGGCCCATCCGAACCCCCTGGCCCACACGATGTCGGGGCCGTCCACCAGCACCAACGAAAGCGCGGGCAGGTTTTTGTCGGCCATCTCCCGCGTCACCAGGCGGCCCAGCAGCGCGGCCACCGGCGCGTAGCGCGCCGGCGCCGCGACGGAATCCTGGGCCGCGGCGAGCGTGGGGCCGGCGAGCATGCTGGCTGCGAGAACGAGGGTCGGTGCGGCGGTTATACGCATGCGATCTCCGCTGTTCGGGTCAGGCGGTCGTCGTTCCAGTGTCGCTCACGTTCCGGCCCGGGCGCGGCGCCATACCACCCAGTACAGCGCGCCGTTGACGATCAACACAAATGCCCCGATGACGATCTGCCCCCGGGTCGTGAGACCCTCCGGGTAGACGATGCGCGCGATGTAGTGGTCGATGAAGCCGCCGGCATAGCCCGTCTGGCCGGCGCGGGCGCGCAGAGAGTTTTCGAGGGGCGTGAGCGGGCAGGTCTTGGCGACGAACTCGACCCACACGCCCCACGCCACGGCCGGCAGGTGCAGCCACATCCACCAGCGCCGGTGCAACACCAGGAATGCCCCGCCGATGACGAACACGAGGTAGGCGAAATGCAGCACCATGATGGAATCAGCGGCCAGTCGATACAGCATGCGGGTCGTCGGGCGCCGGGCTCGGGTGTTGGGATTCTAAGTCGCCGGCGCGCGGTGGCAACCGTGCTGGCCGAATCCCGGACCGCGACGTAGTCTAGAAGCCCATGACCACTCCACCACTTGTGTGCACCGTCGGCATCCTCCTTGGGACGGCGCTGTCGTCCTGCTCGTCATCGAGCGGCGGGAGCTCTTCGGCTGCCGCGCAAGCACCGGCGGCCTCCGCCGTCAACAGCCTCACCGCGGCCGAGCAGGCCGCGGGCTGGAAGCTGCTGTTCGACGGGCGAACGACCCATGGATGGCGCGGCTACAAGCAAACTTCGGTGCCAGGCGGCTGGCAGGTCGTCGATGGAGCGCTGACGCGCGCCGGAGAAGGCGGCGACATCGTCACGACCCAGACGTTCAAGAACTTCGAGCTCAGCCTCGAATGGAAGATCGCGGCAGGCGGCAACAGCGGAGTTTTCTACCGCGCCAGTGAGGACGACGACGCGATCTACTGGACCGCGCCGGAGATGCAGGTGTTGGACGACGCCGGGCACGCCGACGGCAAGTCACGTCTCACCGCGGCCGGGGCGGATTACGGGTTGTACCCGGCGCCGGCGGGCATCGTGAAGCCCGCGGGCGAGTGGAACCAGGCGCGCGTCATCGTAAACGGACGCCACGTCGAGCACTGGCTGAACGGCGTGCGGATGCTGCAGTACGAGCTGTTGAGTCCCGATTGGGAGATGCGGGTGCAGGGCAGCAAGTTCGCGCCGCACGCCCGCTACGGCCGCAACGCGGAGGGCTACATCGGACTCCAGGATCATGGTGACTGGGTGGCGTACCGCAGCATCAAGATTCGGGTGCTTCCGTAGCCCTTCCGCGAAGGACGATGGTTTACAAGCGCAACGACACACCGCCGATGTAGCCGACGTCGAACTGCGACCGGTCATACCCCGCCAACGGCGACGTGCTGGGGAACCCCTTCAGTTTGTAGACCCAGCCGGTTCCCTGGGCGAACAGCTGGAGCCGTGACTGCGGCGGCTGATAGGCCAGCCCCAGTCCAAAGCGGCCGAATCCCTCGGTCTTGTTCTCGCCGCTCGTGCCCTTGGGGTGAATCATCACGGCACCAGCGCCCGCGAACACGTACGGCATCGCCCGGCCGGACCCGGGATAATCGAGCTTCACGTCGGCGCCGTAGAAGAACTGGTTGATCTTCGCGGCCGTGACCCCGCTGTTGCGCAGCTCCTGCTGCCCCCACGTGATGTCGCCGCGCACCATGAGGTTTTGCCGCAGCTGCCAGCCGACCCCGCCTCCCCAATTGAAGCCGGTCTTGAAGTCGGCCGTGCCCGCCTGGTTCAGATCCCTGAGCGCGCTGAGGCCGCCAACGTCCGTGTACACCCTGATGTCCCGCTCCTGCTCCTGCGCCCCGACCTGGGGGGGAACCGCAGCCAGCGCCGTGACGGCGGCGATCGCTCCGAGCCCAATCATCATCCCGCGTACCATGACTGCCCTCCTGTCTGGTGGTTTTGGGGGATCGACTCCCGTCACGGGGTCCAAAGACCGTGCGTCCCCTTCCTGATGACCACGCGGAACGGCCGGAGGTTACCGGTGGCGCCCGGTGTTACGGCCGGAAACGCGAGGACCCGCGTGTGGCGGGCCATCGCGGTGGGGGATAGCTTGGGCCGCTGACTCGAACCCGAGGCCACATTGAGCGTTCGGCTCCGACTCTCCGTCATGATGTTCCTGCAGTTCTTCATCTGGGGCGCCTGGTACACGACGATCGCGGTGTACATGACGCACCACGGGATGGGGACGCTGACGCACTGGCCCTATACCGTGAACCCGGTCGCCGCCATCGCCGCGCCGTTCTTCCTCGGCCTCGTCGCCGACCGCTACTTCGCGACCGAGAAGGTGCTGGGGGTGCTGCACCTGTTGGGCGGCCTCGTGATGTTCCTGGTGCCCCAGGCCACGGGCGCGCCGACGGTGTTCATTCTCCTGCTCCTGCTCTACAACCTCTGCTACATGCCGACGCTCGGCCTCGCCAACAGCCTGGCGTTCCACCACATCCAGTCGCAGGAGAAGCAGTTCCCGCTGATCCGGGTCTTCGGGACCGCGGGCTGGATCGTGGCGGGGCTCTTCATCAGCTGGGTCCTCGGTCCCCTCTCGGGGGCCGTCGCGGAGCAGACGCCGCTGCCGGTCTACAGTACGGCCACGGCGAGCGTCGTGCTGGGACTCTTCTGCTTCAACCTGCCGCACACGCCGCCCCCCGGGGCGGGGCAGCGCGTCTCGCTGCGCAGCATCGTCGGGCTCGACGCCCTGGGACAGATCGGCGACCGGGCCTTCTACGTTTTCATCGCGGCGTCGCTGCTCCTCTGCATCCCGCTCGCGGCGTACTACAACTTCACGCAGATCTTCCTGGGCGCTGCCGGCGTCACGAAGATCGCGGGGACGCAGACGTGGGGCCAGATCTCCGAGGTCGGCTTCATGCTGCTCATGCCGCTCTTTTTCGCGCGGCTCGGCGTAAAGAAGATGCTGCTCGTCGGGATGGGCGCGTGGGTGCTGCGCTACGCGCTGTTCGCGATCGCGGCGCCGGCAGCGGTGTTCCCGCTCATCCTGATCGGGATCCTGCTCCACGGCGTCTGCTACGACTTCTTCTTCGTGACCGGCCAGATCTACGTGGACAAGAAATCAACGCCTGCGGTGCGCGGCCAGGCGCAGGGATTCCTCGTGCTCGTCACCTACGGCGTCGGTATGCTCATCGGCGCGCAGATCGCGGGCAACGTGTACAACCGGCTGCTCGCCGGCGCGCCGGCCCTGACGCTCGCGCAGTGGCCGAGCTTCTGGTGGCTGCCCGCCGGATTCGCGGCCGTCGTATTAGTCCTGTTCGCGGCCCTGTTCCGGCCCAACGCGACGGGAGCACAACGGGAGGGCTGAACCTATGGCTCGGAAGCGGATCTCCAGGCGCAAGTTCGTCGGCGACGTCGCGGCCGGCATGAGCTTCACGATCGTGCCACGGCACGTGCTGGGGCGCGGGTTTACCGCGCCGAGCGACACGCTCAACATCGCGTGCATCGGGGTGGGCGGAATGGGGGCGAACGACGTCCGCGGCGTCGGCAAGACGGAGAACATCTATGCCCTGTGCGACGTGGACGACCGGCAGGCGGCGGGATCGTTCGCGGCGTTCCCCAAGGCCAAACGTTTCAAAGACTTTCGCGTGATGCTCGAGCGCGAAGGGAAGAACATCGACGCCGTGACCGTCTCGACGCCCGACCACACGCACACCGTGGCGGGGATGATGGCGATGAAGCTGGGCAAGCACGTCCGCATCCAGAAACCACTCGCGCGCACGCTGTGGGAAGTTCGCCAGCTCATGCAGGAAGCCAAGCGGCGCAAGGTCGCGACGCAGATGGGCAATCAGGGACACGCCGACGAAGGGACGCGGCTGATCCGCGAATGGGTCGAGGGCGGCGCCATCGGCACCGTGCGGGAGATTCAGCTGTGGACCAACCGGCCGATCTGGCCGCAGGCGCTCGAGCGGCCGCTCGAGGATTACCATACGCCGCCGTGGATCGACTGGGACCTCTGGCTCGGGCCCGCGCCCATGCGGCCCTATCACACGGCGTACGCGCCCTTCCGGTGGCGCGGCTGGTGGGACTTCGGCACTGGCGCGCTGGGCGACATCGCGTGCCACTCGATGGACGCCTGCTTCTGGGTGCTCGACCTGGGCTACCCCACGCGCATCGAGCCCGAATCGACCAAGCTGTTCGCCGAGACCGCGCCCGCCTGCTCGCGCATCACGTACAGCTTCGCCGCCAAGGGCAACCGGCCCGAGGTGAAAGTCGTGTGGCGCGACGGGAGTCTCTATCCGACCCGCCCGCGGGAGGTCGCCGAGCCGGCGCCGTGGCCGTTCGACACGAGCGGCCAGCTGTGGATCGGGGACTCCGGCAAGCTGATCGCCGGGATCTACGGTGAGAACCCCAAGCTGCTCGATGAGGCGAAGCAGGCGGAGTTGACGGCGCATCCTCTGCCGCAGAAGTACCCACGCACGGAGGGCGTGTACGCCGAGTGGATCGCCGCGTGCAAGGGCGGGACACCGGCGGGCTCGAACATCCCCGACCACTCGGGGCCGCTCACGGAGATGGTCCTGCTCGGCAACCTCGCGGTGCGGACGGCGCAGACGCTCGAGATCAACCCGCAGAGCGGCGACGTGGCGAACGCCGCCATCCCGGCGGAGTACGTGCGGCCGGAGTACCGCGCCGGCTGGAGCGTCTGATGTGAGCGCGCCGCTAAGCCCCTGACCCCCCCCGCAGTCCGCCTCTCTGGCGGGGCGCTCTGCGTCATCCTCGTCACCGCCTTCCACCTGGTCACGATCCGAGAGGGCCATGACTGGGGTGACGACTTCAGCATGTATATCCATCACGCCGAGAACCTGGCCCGCGGGACGCCGTACGCGGAGACGGGCTACATCTACAACGCGCACAACCCGACCGTCGGCCCGAGGACGTATCCCCCCGCCTTTCCGCTGCTCCTGGCGCCGCTCGTGAGGGTGTTCGGACGGGCGTTGTGGCCGATGAAGGCGCTGGTCGTCGCGTCGCTGGCAGCGTCGCTGGTGCTGCTCCTCCGTCTGTTTCGCGGGGTGCTGCCCTCCCCGCACCTCGAGCTGCTCGTCCTGCTCACCGGGCTCAATCCGGTGCTGTGGGACTTCAAGGATCGCGTCGTCGCGGACCTGCCGTTCCTCTGCTTCGTCTTGTTGAGTTTCGCGTCGTTCGCCCGCGCGGCGGCGCCGGCCCAGACGCCGCGGCGTCTCATGGTCTCAGCACTGCTCGCAGGATTCTTCGCCTACGCCGCCTACGCGACCCGCGTGCTGGGCATCGTGCTGGTTCCCACCTTCCTGGCGCACGACCTGATTCGGCGCCGGCGGGTCGGTGTGGCGGCGGTCGCCGCGGGCGCCGTGTTCGTGATCCTGGCCGGCGCGCAGTACCTGGTGTGGCTCGGCGATCGCAGCTACCTCGACCAGCTGACGGTGACGCCCGCCTCCCTCGGGCGGAACGCGCTCGGTTATGCCCGGTCCCTGTCGGACCTGTGGGCGAACGGGTACTCGGAGCGCGCGCGGAAGGCGCTGTTCCTGATCGTCGGCGGGCTCGCCGCGCTGGGGTACGCCAACGCCGTTCGCGTGGGAAGGAACGAGGCGGGCTGGCCCGAGGTGTTCCCTTGGCCGTACCTCGCGGTGGTCCTCGTGTGGCCGTCGTTTCAGGGGGTCCGCTTCCTGCTTCCCGTGGTGCCGTTCTACCTGCTCTACTGTCTGCGCGGGACCCGCGTCCTGGACGACGCGGTCCAACGCCGCTGGGGGAGGAACCACCTCGTCCTCGCCGGGCTGTCGGCTGCGGCGGCGCTGTCGTATGCCGGTCAGTACTCGACCATGCCGTTCGGGCGGTTTCCTTCGGGGGTGGGGCGGCCGGAGAGCGTGGCGTTCTTCGAGTTCGTCAAGACCGCCACCGACTCGAACGCGGTGTTCGTGTTCAGCAAGCCACGAGCGCTGGCGCTGTTCACTGGACGGCGGGCGGCGGCGCCCTTCAGCCCGTCCGACCCCTGTCGGCTGTGGGGCTACCTGGCGGAGATCGGCGCGTCCTACGTCGTGACCGGGCCCGCCCTCTCCGCCGACGAGGTCGACGCCGCCGCTGAATACCTGCGCCGGTTCGTGGACCAGTATCCGACCGACCTCCGTTCCGTCTGGCGGGCGCAGGACATCGCGGTCTATCGGATCGAACGCAATCCGTGCGCCCCTACAGCGGCCGGTAGTTCACGTCGAGGATGGCAAGCCGGCGGAGGTGCGTCCGCAGCCGCTCGGTGAACGCCGCGCAGTCCTTCCGCTCCCTCGGCGTCCACGCCACTTCGGCCAACGCCGAGAGGCGCGGGAACGCCATGTACTCGACCTTGCGGGGGTTGGGCATGTACTCGGTCCACAGCTGCGCCTGCGTGCCGAGGATCCGCCGCGCCTGGTCGGGGGTGAGCACGGCGGGCACGGGCTCGTAGCCGTACACGGTTTCGAGCGGCAGCAACCCGCCGATCGCAATCGGCTCGGTCGCGGTGTCGGCCGACTGGTAGTAGTCGAAGTACGTGTGCGACGTGGGCGTCATCACCACGTCGTGATCGGCCTGGGCCGCCGCGATCCCGCCTTCCGTCCCGCGCCACGACATCACGACCGCATTCGGCGCGAGCCCGCCCTCCAGAATCTCGTCCCAGCCGACGAGCGACCGGCGGTGCGCCGTGAGGAACTCGTCCATCCGCCGGATGAAGTAGCTCTGGAGCTCATGCTCGTCCTTGAGCCCCAGCTCGCGGATGCGCGCCTGGGCGCGGGGGCTCGCCTCCCACTCGACCTTCACCGCTTCGTCGCCGCCGATGTGGACGTAGCGGCCGGGGAACAGCGCGAGCACCTCGGTCAGCACGTCCTGCATGAAGCGGATGGTGGACTCCTCGGGATTCAGGATGCGCGAGTAGACCCCCCAGCGCATGCCGACGCCGACTGTGTCACTGTTGTTGCCTAGCTCGGGATATGCGGCGATCGCGGCCTGCACGTGGCCCGGCATCTCGATCTCCGGCACGACCGTGATGAAGCGCGCCGCGGCGTAGGCGACGACTTCGCGCACGTCGTCCTGCGTATAGAAGCCGCCGTGTCGCTGCCCGTCGAAGCGCCACTGCAAGGAGTCCGCGTACCCCCGCTGCCGTCCGATGAGGGTCTCGCGACGCCAGGAGCCGACCTCGGTGAGCCGCGGGTACTTCTTGATCTCGATGCGCCACCCCTGGTCCTCCGTGAGGTGCCAGTGGAAGCGGTTGAGCTTATGCAGCGCCAGGAGATCGATGTACTTCTTTACGAACGACTTGGGCATGAAGTGCCGGCCGCAGTCGAGGTGCGCGCCGCGCCACGAGAACCGCGGGGTGTCTTCGATCACAACCGCCGGAACCGTCCAGGCGACGCCTTCGACCTTGGCCTCGCGGAAGATCTCCACGGGCAGGAGCTGGCGCAGCGTCTGCACGGCGTAGAAGGCGCCCGCGGGCTTCGCCGCGCGGATCCTCACGCCGCTGGGTGTGACCACCAGGCGATAGCCTTCGTCGCCGAGTCGCGCCAAAGTCGTGTCGGTGCGGATCGAGATGACGCCACTCGACGCGCCGACGGGGAAGCGGTATCCCGTCGCCGGGGTCAGGTAGTCGGCGAGGGCGTAGCCGACTCGGCGCATCGCAGCGTCGGTCGAGATCGTGGTCTGCGCCGTGAGCACAAACGCTCCCGGGGCGCGGGTGAGACGGACCGGTTGTGGGATGACGGAGAGACTCGAGTCCTGCAGGACTAGCGCTAGCGCGGCAACGAGGGCGAGGTTCATCTGGAGAAAGTGACTGTTCCCCGAAGCCTCCACAAGACGCCTGTTTTTCTTTTTTTGCTTCGCATCTCGGCGAGCCTGTCATCCTGAGCGCCGCAGGCGCGAAGGATCTGCTTTTCACGTCACCCCAATCGGAGCCTTCGTGCGTGCGCGCCGGCAAGCAGGTCCTTCGCTCGCGCGCGTGCCGCGCGCTCGCTCAGGATGACAACCCGCGGGTCGCTTTGAGCAAAGAAAAAGAAAAAGGGGAGATCAATGTGGAGGTTGCGGTTTCTGCAACCAGAGATCTGCCCGGTCCTCCCAGGTAGGGTTATGCGCTTCGATCAAGCGGACCTTGCGAGCCCGAACCCAGCCTTTGATCACCTTCTCGCGGGCAATCGCGTCACGAACGTCCGTGAACTCTTCGGCATACACGAGGCGCGTGAGGTGGTACTTGCTTGTGAACCCGGGGACGAGGCTCAGTTTGTGTTCCCGGACACGCCGTACCAGATCGTTGGTGACGCCCGTGTACAACACTCGCGAGCGACTGGCCATGATGTACACGTAATAGGCGCGCATTCGGCAGCAACGTTGCGCGTTCTGAGCTTGGCCTAGCATCATTTCCCCGCCGCCTGGTACTCATTCCTGCTTCTTTTTTTTCTTGCTTACAGAGCGCGCGAAGCTGTCATCCTGAGCGCCGCAGGCGCGAAGGACCTGCTTTTTGCGCCGCAGGAGCGAAGGACCTGTTTTTTGGGCGCCGCAGGCGCGAAGGACCTGCTTTTTGGGCGCCGCAGGCGCGAAGGACCTGCTTTTTGCGCCGCAGGCGCGAAGGATCTGCTTTTTGCGGCGCCGCAGGCGCGAAGGACCGGCTTTTTGGCGCGCACACGTGGAGTCTATTGCGCGAGCTCCCGCACCCAGATGTTCCGGTAGCGCACGGGGTGGCCGTGGTCCTGGAGCAGCAGCGGGAGGCGATCGGGGTGCGGCCGATAGGTCGCCACCCGGTTGTGCACCGTCCACCCCGTGATCGCGTCGTTGTCGTGCACCAGCACGCCGTTGTGGAACACCGTCACGCTGGCCGGCCTGACGACCGAGCCGTCGGGGCCGAACACGGGCCGGTGGAACACGATGTCGTACGTCTGCCACTGCCCTGGGGGGCGGCTGGCGTTGACGAGCGGCGGCGTCTGCCCGTAGATCGCTCCGGCTTGGCCGTCGGCGTACGTGTCGTTGTGGTAGGAGTCGAGCACCTGGATCTCGTAGTGGCTCATCAAGAAGACGCCGCTATTGCCGCGTTCCTGCCCTTCACCCGCGGCGGGGAGCGGCGCGCGCCACTCGATGTGCAGCTGCACCGACCCGAACCCCCGCCTGGTCATGATGTTTCCCGCCCCGGCGACGACCTCCATGTAGCCGTCCCTCACAGCCCACTTCGCCGGTCCCCCCGCCGCGTCCGCGCTCTGCCACTCCGCGAGGCTCGTCCCGTCGAACAGCACGACGGCATCCGAGGGCGGTGGGAGGGGGGGTTGCTCGGGCGCAGGCGTGACGACCGGGGGCTTGGGACGATCAGGAGAGTTCGGCGGCCACTGGTTTTGCATGAGTGTAAGCACCGCGAGGGCGAGCATCATGGTTTCCAGGTTCCCTTCGCCACCGCCGGCACGAACGTGTCCAATCCCGGCGGCGGAAACTCGAGCGTCTTGCCCTGCTCGGCGCTCTGGTACGCGGTCATCAAGACTTTGACAACTTCGAGGCCGTCGTCGAAGGTGAGGGCGGGCGGCGTGCCGTCGAGGAATGCGCGGACGAAATGGCGGTCCTCGGCCTCGTAGCCGTAGGCCGCGGCCTCGTTCGCCACGACGGGCATCAGGCCGATCTCCGCGTTCTGCTTCTCGACCAGGTCCTCCCCGGCCATGCCCTGCACGGCGCGGCTGAAGAAGAGCTTCAGCCCGCTGTCCAGCGTGTTCCACGACATCGAGTATTCCGGGCCGAGCAGCTCGGCCGAGAGCCGCAGGCCGGCGCCGACGAAGCTCCAGGAGGCCGTCGCCTCACCCAGCACGCGGTGGCCGTCGTCGGTCGCGAATTCGATAATCACGCTGGCGAAGTCTTCAGAGGGGGCTTTGGTGTAGTCGACCTCCGGCCCCATCGCCTTGGCGAGCTGCTTGGCGTACGCCGGGCGAGTCCACTTGAGGCTCGCGATATGGCCCGTGACCCGTACCGGCCGCACCGAGGACGCGGGCTTACCGGGCTCGGTGAGCAGGTGCCGCACGAGCAGCGAGGAGTGACACATCATGTCGTTGAGCACGCCGCCGCCCTGGAGCCGGCCCTGCCAAAACCACGGCATGTGGGGGCCGCTGTGCTCCTCGGCGGCACGGGCCAGGTAGGGGCGGCCGGTCAGCTTCGCGCCGCGGGTCCACAGCAGCGCGCGGCCCGTCTCGACCTGTGGGGCGAACAGCTGGTTCTCCAGGTAGCCGTGCGCCACGCCGGCCTTGTTGACCAGCTCCACGACGCGCTTGGCCTCGGCGACGTTGCGCGCCAGCGGCTTTTCGCAGGCGATGCCCTTCAGCGTGCCCTTCCCACCCGTCACCGCCGCGGCGATTTCCTCGACGTTCTCGATCCGCGCATGGTTCGGGCCGCACAGCCAGATGGCGCCGATCGCCGGGTCGGCGACCATCGCGGTGATGGACGGGAACGCTTTCGCCTCGCCCACGCCGAGCCGGCGCGACAGGGCGGCGGCCTCCTCGGCGCGCTGACGGTTGGGGCTCCAGAAGCCGAGGACGTCGGCGTCCCGCACGCCGACCAGTCCCTGGACGTGAAACTTGGCGTTGAACCCGCTCCCGACGAACCCGATGCCGAGGCGTTTCATGAGTAGCGCACGCCCAACTTCGCGAGGGCCTCGGGCGGGCAGCCCTTCCACTCGGCGACGAACGTGTTGCCCTGGTAGCGCAGATCCTCGACTCCCATCCGGCTCGAGAAGAACCCGGCGGCGGTCAGGTCGCGGAAGCTGTTGAAGAACGCGACTCCCTGGCTCATGTCGGGTGCCGCCTTGGCGGGCCACGCGATCGCGTCGAGAACCGCCGCACGTTCCTGTTCCACGCAGTCCTTAAACGGTTTTGTGAAACGCTTTCTTGTCTGAATGTCGAGCCAAGCGAGCCCCCCGCGCATCGCGAGGCGCTGGCTGTCGGACCCGTCGGACATCAAGAAGTCGATGTACTCCGGCACGCCGGCGTCGGTGGCGCTGCCCGAGCGCTCGTCCTTCGGGATGATGATGTCCACGAGGACTCGGACCGTCTCCCACTCGTGCGGCGTGAAGAACTTCGCCTGCAGGGCTCGGCCCGACGCCGCCGCGCGGGCGGCCTGGGTCGCGCCCTCGAGTTGGGCCGGTGCCCAATCGAACGCGACGGCCAGCGACGCGACCCCGACGAGCTGCAGCGCCTCTCGCCGCGAAACGGCCGTCCGGCCGTCCGGCCGTCTGGCCGTCATATAGCCCCCTTTTTCCGCTGTTCCGCGATGAAGGCGGAAGTACGCCACGCCAGCGCCATGATGGTCCAGGTTGGATTCTTGTCAGCCTGCGAGGGAAACGGTCCGCCGTCCGCGACAAACAGGTTCTTCACGTCGTGCGCCTGGCAATAGCCGTTGAGCACCGAGGTCTTGGGATCGCCGCCCATGCGCGTGCCGCCCAGCTCGTGTATGATCCGCCCCCCCGGCGCGATCCCATATCCCTGCTCGGCGCTGGGCATCGGCGAGAACACCTGCCCGCCCATCTCCGCGACCAGCCCACGAAACGTCTCCTGCATGTGTTTCACCTGCTTGTACTCGTAGTCCGTCCACTTCCAATGGAAGCGCAGCACGGGGATCCCCCAGCGGTCCACGGTGCCGGGATCGACCTCGCAGTAGCAATCGTCGTTCGCGATGTGCTCGCCGCGACCCGAAAACCCGATCGTCGCCCCGTAATAGCGGCGGTAGTCGTCCTTGAGGGCCTTGCCATAGCCGCCGCCCGAGGGATACCGGTGGATGCCACCCATGAACCCGGCGCCCGGGACGCGCAGCCCGCCCCATACCTCGATGTGGTAGCCGCGGGGGAAGTCGAGCGTCTTGTTGTTCAGCCACCACGGCATGTAGAGGTGCATCCCGCCCACGCCGTCCTCGTTGTGCGGCACGTGATCCATCAACTTCGGGATGAACCCCGACACGTCGGTGCCGGTGGTATCGGTGATGTATTTGCCGACGGTGCCGCTCGAGTTGGCGAGCCCCTGCGGGAACCGCGAGGACTTGGAGTTGAGCAGCAGCCGTGCCGATTCCAGCGCGCTCGCCGCCAGGACGACCACGCGCGCCGCCACGTGCTTGTCGGAGCCATCGGTCTTGTCGACGTAGGTGACGCCCGTCGCCCGGCCGCTCGCGTCGACCGTCACCTCCCGCGCCATCGCGTTGGTGACGAGCGTCAGCCTGCCCGTCGCCAGCGCGGGGGCGATCAAGACGTTGGTGGACGAAAAGTTCGAGTTCGTCCGGCAGCCGCGGTTGCACTGCCCGCAGTAGTGGCACGCGGCGCGGCCGTTCAGGGGACGCGTGAGAATCGAGAGCCGGGCCGGAATGCACGTGATCTTGAGCTTGTCGGAGGCCTGCTTGACGAGCAGCTCGTAGCAGCGCGGCTTGGGCGGGGGCAGGAAGATGCCGTCCGGCTCGTTGTGCAGCCCTTCGCGGCTGCCGAAGATCCCCACCCACCGGTCGACTTTGTCGTAGTACGGCTTCACGTCGTCGTAGCTGATCGGCCAATCGTCCCCCAGGCCGTCGAGGCTCTTGCGGCGGAAGTCGTCGGGGCCGAAGCGGAGCGAGATGCGGCCCCAGTGGTTGGTCCGGCCGCCCACCATCCGCGCCCGCCACCAGTCGAACTGGGTGCCCGGCGCCCGGGTGTAGGGCTCGCCGTCGATGTTCCACCCGCCGATGCAGGCGTCGAACTCGCCGAAGGGGCGCTCGCGCGTCGAGGCACCGCGCCGCGGCGTCTCGTACGGCCAGGTGAACATGGCGGAGTCGGCGCCCGCGTTGTCCCACGGGCCGCCGGCCTCGAGCAGCGTTACGTTCGCGCCCGCCTGCGTGAGCACGTAGGCGGCCATCCCACCGCCGGCTCCCGAGCCGACGATGCAGACGTCCACTGGATCTGCGCCGCGGCGCAGGCGCGTGAGGTTCACCATCCCAAGGCTCCCCCGGCGTAGCGTGGATCGGCGACCCCCACCCAGCCGGCGGGGGTGCGCGCGATGGCCGCGACGATCCCACTCGTGCCGCGGCGCGGTTCGACCTGGTGGCCCATCGCGCGGAGCGCGCTCACGGTGGCGTCGCTGAGCCCGCCGCGCTCGAACCGGATCACGTCCGGGAGCGCCTGATGATGGATCCGCGGCGCCGCGACGGCGTCCGCCAGGGTCATGTGGTGGTCCAACACGTCGAGAATCACCTGCGTCACGGTCGTGATGATCGTCGGCCCGCCCGGCGTCCCCACGACCATCAGCAACGACCCGTCACGATCCAACACGATCGACGGCGTCATCGCCGAGAGCATGCGCTTGCGCGGCGCGATCGCGTTCGCTTCGCCCTGCACCAAGCCGTACATGTTCGGCTTGCCGGGGGCGGAGGTGAAATCGTCCATCTCGTTGTTGAGGAGGAACCCGGCGCCCATCACCGTGACCGCGCTACCGAAGCCGCCGTTCAGGGTCGTCGTCACCGAGGCGGCGTTGCCGCTGCCGTCCACGATCGAGTAGTGGGTCGTATGTGTGCCGGTCTCCCCTCCATCGCTCGCCGTCGCGGGAGTAGGCGTGGCGCGCAGCGGGTCGATCTGCGCCCGTAGCCCCGCCGCGTACGACTTGGAGAGCAGCCGGTCCAGCGGCATGCTCACGAAGTCCGGGTCGCCGAGCCAGCGGTTGCGGTCGATGAACCCACGGCGCATCGCCTCGGCGAGCAGATGGGCGTACCCCGCCGTGCCGACGGCGGGGAGCGTGTCGTAACCCTCCATGATGTTCAGGATCTCGCCCATCGTGACGCCGCCCGAGCTGGCCGGCGGCATCGAGTAGATCGTGTAACCGCGGTAGCCCAGTTGGATCGGGGTCCGCCATTTGGGCCGGTAGCGCCGCAGGTCGTTCTTCGTGATCAGCCCCCCGCCGCGCTCCATCTCGGCGGCGATCAGGTCGGCGATCTGGCCGCGATAGAACACGCTGGGCCCCGAATCGCTGATCAACTGCAGCGTCCGGGCGAGGTCCGGCTGCTTCCACAGGGTCCCGGCCGCGGGCGCGTGACCCCCGGGCAGGAACTGGTGCTTCGACGCGGGGAACCGCGCCAGCCGGCTTGCGTCGGACGCGATGTCGCCGCTGCGCTCGGCGTCGACCCGATGACCCTCGCGCGCCAGCCGGATCGCGGGGGCGAGCAGGGCGGGCCACGGCAGCGAGCCCGCCTGCCGCCACGCCTCGTACAACCCGGCGACGCTCCCCGGCACGCCGGCGGCCCGGTGGCCGGTCACGCTCTCGTCGCTGACGTTACCGGCCGAGTCGAGGTACATGTCGTGTCGTGCCGCACCGGGAGCGGTTTCGCGGTAGTCGAGCGCGCGTACGCCCCCACTCGAGTCGCGGTACACGATGAAGCCGCCGCCGCCGATGTTGCCCGCGTCGGGCAGGACGACGGCGAGCGCGAAGCCGACCGCGACGGCGGCGTCGATCGTGTTGCCGCCCTGCTTCAGAACGTCGACGCCCGCCGCGCTCGCCAGCGGATGCGCCGAGACGACCATCGCCTTCGACGCCGTGACGGGCTGGGCCTTCAGTGTCCACGTGGGTGGGACGGCGGGAGTGCCGCGAATGACCGCCGCCGGCGCGGCGCCCCCGGCGGGGAACACTCCAGTTTCGAGAGTGCGTGGGCCGCCGCAGGCGGCCAAGATTACCGGAAGTGCGGCGAGGGCGACGACGCGGGTGTGGCGCATTCGACCAAGTTGAAGTTGACCGGGGCCGCGGTCAACGCCTAATTTGACCCACCCAATCCCTCATGACTACGCCCCTTTTCCACGATCCCCGCCTCACCGAGCAGCGCAATCCGCGCACCGAGCAGATCGACGTCGCATCGAGCCTCGAGATCGCGGACCTGATCAACGCCGAAGATGCGACCGTGGCCGCAGCCGTGCACGGGGAGCGAGAACGCGTCGCCCGCGCCATCGACCTGGCTGTGGCAGCGTTTCAACAGGGCGGCCGGCTTGTGTACGTCGGGGCGGGGACGTCGGGGCGCCTGGGTGTGCTGGACGCGGCCGAGTGCCCGCCCACATTCGGCACGCCCCCCGAGATGGTGGTCGGCGTGATCGCCGGGGGCTATGGAGCGCTGGTAAAGAGCGTGGAGGGCGCCGAGGACGACGTGAACGCCGGCATGGCGGCGATGGACACAGCGGGGGTGACGGCGAAAGACCTCGTGGTCGGCATCGCGGCCAGCGGGACGACGCCCTACGTGCGCGCCGCCCTGGGTCGCGCCCAGGCGCTCGGCGCCGCCACCGTGCTCGTGACCTGTTCCAGCCCCGCCCCCAAGGTGCTTGCCGAGACCTGCGACGTGGTGATCCTGCCGGCGGTGGGCCCCGAGGCTCTCACGGGCTCGACGCGCCTCAAGGCCGGCACGGCGACCAAGCTGGTCCTCAACACGATCAGCACCGGCGCGATGATCCGCCTGGGGAAGGTATACGGCAACCTGATGGTGGATTTGATGGCGTGGAGCGATAAGCTGAAGGATCGCGGGGAGCGCATCGTGATGGAGTGCTGCGGTGTGGACCGGGCGCGAGCGCGCGCCGCGATCGAAGGGGCGGGGGGAAGCGTGAAGCTTGCGATCGTCATGGTGCGCCGGGGCGTCGACCGCGCCGAGGGCCAGCGTTTGCTCGACGCAGCGGGCGGCTTCGTGCGCCGGGCCGCGGGCGATCCGCCGCCCGTCACGCCGCGGCCGTGAGCGAGGTGCTCGCCGTCGGCCTGATGTCGGGCACGTCGCTCGACGGCGTGGCGACGGCGTTGGTGCGGTTGACGGCCGATCCTCCGGGGGCCAGGCTCGTCACGTTCCGGCAGGAGCCGTACGAGGCCGCCGAGCGCGGTGCGATCGTGGACGCGATCGCGCGCGGCACGGCGAAGGATCTTGCAGTCCTCCACGTGGCCCTGGGCGAACGATTCGCGGGCGCCGTGCTCGCGCTCCTCGCCGAGGCGAAGGTCGCACCGCGGGACCTTTCCTTTATCGCTTCGCACGGACAGACGGTGTGGCATGAGCCGGGCCGGGCGACGCTGCAGCTCGGCGACCCGGCGGTGCTCGCCGAGCGGGTCGGCGTCCGGGTGGTGAGCGACTTCAGGGCACGCGACGTCGCGGCGGGAGGACAGGGCGCGCCGCTCGTGCCCCTGGCCGACGTGATGCTCTTCGGCCACGCCGAGCGCGGCCGGGTGCTGCTCAATATCGGCGGGATGGCGAACTTCACGTGGGTCCCGAAGCGGGGTGTGATGGAGGGTGCTCTCGCCTTCGACACGGGGCCGGGGGTGGCGGTGATCGACGCCGTGACGCGCCGCATCGATCCCGAGGCGTCGTTCGATCGCGACGGCGAGCGGGCGCGGCGCGGGCGGCCGGTGGCGAAGCTGCTCGAGCAGCTGCTCGCGGATCCCTATTTCGAGCAGCCGCCGCCCAAGAGCACCGGTCGCGAGCGCTTCGGGATCGATTACGCCGATCGATTACTCGCGGGCGTGAAAAAGGTGGGAGGTTCGGACAACGACGCCGTGGCGACCGCGACGGCGCTCACCGTCGAGAGCATCACGCGCGCGCTGGCGCGCTGGGTACCTCCTGATCCGGCGGCCGAGCTGGTGATTTCGGGGGGCGGCGCGCGCAATCCGGCGCTCGTCGAGCGGCTCGCCGCGCGCATCCAGCCGCGGCCCCTCGCGCTCTTCGATCAGCTGTTCTTCGACGGTGAGGCCAAGGAGGCCGTGGCGTTCGCGTTCCTGGGCCACCAGACGGTGCTGGGCCGGCCGGGGAACCTGCCGGCGGCGACGGGGGCGCGCGGGCCGCGCGTGCTCGGCTCGATCACAGCGGCGTGAGCGGGGTAACACCCTCCATGGCCTCGACGGTTGCGACGTCGTTCTTACTCCTCGCCACGCTGGCCCAGCAGCCTGCCCCAAAAGACTCGACGGCGAACGATTCACAACCCAAAGCCGCGGCTCCCTTGTGCGAGATGTGTATTCTGGCGGCGTTGCTCGCGGCACCGTCGAGCTTCCTGCTCGTCAAGGACCAGCCTCGGTACTCGCTTTTGACCGCTACCGCGTGACGGTTCCCGTCGCGCGGCTCGTGTTTCCCGCGCTGCGCTCGCGGCGCGGGTCGTTCGCGCACGAGCGCCCGAAGATCAGGGCCGCGCTCGCGGCGGGCGTGGGCGGGTTCATTCTGTTCGGCGGCGCGCGGGCCGCCGTGGCTGCGCTGACCGCCGCGCTGCGCCGCGAGGCGGGACGGCCGCTCCTCCTCGGCTCGGACCTGGAGCGCGGCGCCGCGCAGCAGTTCCGCGGTCTCACCGAGCTGCCGCCGCCCGGCGCGCTCGGCTTCCTGAACGATCTCGATGCGACGCACGCCGCCGGCATGATCACCGCGACGGAGGCGCGCGCGGTGGGCGTCAACTGGGCGTTCGCGCCGGTGTGCGACTTGGACATCGAGCCCCGGAACCCCATCGTGCAGACGCGCTCCTTCGGCGCGGATCCAGCCGCGGTCGCAGCCCACGCGGTCCGCTGGCTCAGCGCCTGTCAGGAGCACGGCGTGCTGGCGTGCGCCAAACACTATCCCGGCCACGGCCGCACCACGCTCGATTCGCACGAAGGACTTCCCGTTGTCGAGACTCCGGCGGCGGAGCTCGAACGGGTGGACGCCGCGCCATTCGCGGCGGCGGTCGGGGCAGGGGTGGGGAGCGTGATGACGGCGCACGTCGCCTATCCTGGGTTGGACGCCTCGGGCGTCGCCGCGACGTTCTCTCGGCACCTGCTCGATCGCCTGCGCGGGCCGCTCGGTTTCCAGGGTTTGGTCGTGACGGACGCGTTTATCATGGCCGGCGCGACGGCGACGCAGACCGAGGGGCCGGCCGCGGTGGCCGCGGTGAACGCGGGATGCGACGTCCTGCTCTATCCCACCGATTGGGAGGGCGTCGTCCGCGCGCTCGAGGGAGGGGTGCTGGCGGCGCGGGTCGACACGGCGCTCGAGCGGTACGAGGCGGCGGCGACTACCTGGGGAGCAGGGAGCACGGAGCAGGGAGCAATAGACGAAGGGCAGCTCGCTGAGCACCAGCGGTTCGCGGATGGGTTGGCGGATCGCGCGGTGCATCTCGTGCGAGGCGCAGCGCCGCAGCTCAAGGGCCCGCTCTCGATCGCCATCGTGGACGACGACGTGGGCGGACCGTACACGATCCCACCGCGGGATGTCATCCTGAGGACCCTCGCTGATCTTGGTGTGGCCACCACCCGAAACCCGGCACCCGGTACCCGGCACCGCATGGTTCTTGTCTACGCCGAGCCCCGCTCATGGAAGGGTCGAGCAGACTTGGGTCCCCGGTCCCTGGAGCGGTTGGCGAGGCTCGTGCCGGGCGCGGCGCTCGTCGTGCTGTTCGCCCACCCGCGTCTCGCGACGCAGATCCCCGGGGATGTGCCGGTGCTGTGCGCGTGGCACGGGCAGGCGTTGATGCAGCGCGCGGCGGCGCGGTGGGTAGGGCAGCGGGTTTAGGGTGGTCGGTCGCGTGCGCAGTCTCGGGGCGCAACACCGGCGATGGATGGCGAGGCGCGAAGCGGGTTTGTAGGTTAGACGGGTCCGTCGAATTCCTCTCGAGGCGGGAACGCGAGGTTTTCATGAACTGGCAGCTCGGCCTCATCTTTGCTCTGGCGTTCGTTCTCGTGGCGCTGGTCATCGCCCGCGGAAAGTCCAAACGCGGACCTGGTGCCACCTGAGCTGCTCGAGTCATTCCGTCGGCGCCGTGAGGTGGCGCGCCCCATTTGCTGGCGTCGCAAAGGGAGGGTGTATGCGAGGACTAGCCGTTACAGCCGCAGTCCTCTTTTCTGCCAGCTCCCTCAGCGCGCAGGCATCATCCGAACAACTCGCCCGCTGTGCTGCGGTCACGATTCCCGCGCTTCGGTTGCAATGCTATGATAACCTGGCGAAGCCGAAGGCCGACACGTCGAGAGCTCCGACCTCAGTACCGGCCGATGCCACAAGGATCGACGACTGGGTCGTGTCAGTCGATGTTGACCCAATAACCGATCGCAAGGGCGTGACGTTCATGCTCCTTGCCGAGGGTGCGAATCAAATCGATACGCCAACCTTGATCATTCGGTGTACGCGTGGAGAGCTGGATGCCTACGTCGCACCAGACCAGTATCTGGGTAGCGACAACAATGAAGTCGTGATCCGTTTCGGTACGGAAGAGCCTGTCCGGCAGCGCTGGAGTACGTCAAGCAACCATACAGCCCTCTTCTATCCCGGTGGGCGCAGCAAGGTGGAAGAGTTTGTCAGGAAGCTGGCGCAGTACGAACGCGTGGCGATCCAGGTGACGCCGTACAGCAAGAGCCCAATGGCCATGGTCTTCAATCTCGCCGGCATCGGCCAGGTCAACCAGCAGCTGTGGACGATTTGTCCACCGGGAAACCGGTAGCCCGGAATCGCGCGCACGGTCTTGCGTCCGTAGGCCGCACCAACCTCACCACAACATCCTATGGTCTCTCGTATCTGGCATGGGTGGACGAGTTTCGAGAACGCCGACGCCTACGAGCAGCTGTTGCGGACCGAGATCTTCGAAGGCATCGTGGCACGTACGATCGACGGGTTCCTCGGCATCGATCTCTTGCGCCGCGATCACGCGCAAGAGGTCGAATTCGTTACGATCATGTGGTTTGCATCCGTGGCTGCCGTGCGGGCATTTGCGGGAGCGGATTACGAGGCGGCGGTGGTACCGCCCGCAGCCCGGGCCTTGCTGCGCCGCTTCGACGCGCGGTCCGCCCATTACGAGGTCCGCGAGCGGCGAGCGGGCTGACCGGCTGGCCCTCGCCCCTCGTAGAAACTTTGTATGTTGGAGTATTCCTCGGCGGCTCAGCCGCATCAGCCGGGTTTCTCGAATCATGTTGGGATCGATGCTCTTGATTTGTGGCGTTGGACTGGCCCTCGTGTCGCCTGTCGGTTTCGTCGCCGGTGGAGCGGCCATCGCTGCTGGAACTCGGTTGATAGGGAAGACCATTGCGCGGGCAGCCTAGCGGCGTGGGAGGTGTCCCTCTGGAGGAGTTCGTATGATGACGTACCGAGCATTCATCACCGCTGCGATCTCGGGCGCTCTTGCGGTCGCGCCGCAGACGGGTGTGTCGCAGCAATTCACGCGGCGGGCGCCCATCGCCGCGGTGTCCGCGCCGGTCATTCTCGATACGGCGGGATTGTACGTCGCGCGCGCCGCCCGCGTGGGCGACGACATGTTCGTGACCGGGCAACCAACGGAGCGCGCACTCCGCGAGCTGCGGGCGCAGGGGGTGACGACCGTCGTGAACTTGCGGACACCGGAAGAAATGACGCGGGACGTCAAGTTCGACGAGCCGGCGCTCGTGGCGGAGCTCGGGATGCGCTACGTGTATTTGCCCGTGCGCGGGACCGCCGAGTACCCGTACTCTCCCGAAACGCTCGCCAAGTTCGCGGAAGCGGTGAGCAGCGCGAACGGCAAGGTGCTGCTGCACTGCACGATTGCGTGGCGCGCGAGTCACCTGTGGGCCGCCTACCTGATCAAAGAGCGCGGCCTCCCGGTCGACTCGGCCCTCGCGAACGCCCGGGCGATCAATCTCATGGACGACCACCGCATGGGGCCGAACGGGCGCCAACCGGTGGAGGACTTTCTCGACAAGGCGCTGCCCACGCTCGGGCACCCGCCGCGGTAGCGCCTGACGTGATCGGCAAACACCCGCCGACCCTCCCGAGCTGAGGCGATGACGATGCAACGTCGAGAGTTTCTCGTGATTTCCGGCTCTGCGCTCGCCGCCGCCGGGTTGAGCGGATGCCCAGCACCGCGACGCCTGCCGGGCCGGCTCCGCCCCCTGCGCGACCTGATGGCCGCTGAAGTCGCGCAGCACCACTTCCCCGGCGCGGTCTGGCTGGTGGCGCGGGGCGGCGAGGTCGCGGTCGACGCGGTTGGGGTCATGGCCATCGACGGCAGCGCGTCCATGCGTCGCGACACGATCTTCCGCATCGCCTCGATGACCAAGGCGGTCACCGCGACGGCCGTGATGATGCTCGTCGAAGACGGAATCCTCGCGCTCGATGCGCCGGCGGAGCGGTGGCTCCCCGAAATCGCCAACCGCCGAGTGTTGCGTCGCATGGATGGCCCGCTCGACGATACCGTGCCCGCGCGGCGGGCGATCACCGTGCGGGACCTGCTCACGTTTACCCCGGGGTTCGGCCTGCTCTTCGATAACACGCTCCCGATCCAGCGTGCCATCGACGCGCTCCAGCTCGTCAATGGCGCGCCCGTCCCGATGACGCCTCATCCGCCGGACGAGTGGATGCGTCGGTTCGGGACGCTGCCGCTCATGCATCAACCGGGCGAACGCTGGATGTACAACACCGGCAGTCTGTTGCAAGGCGTCCTCATCCGCCGTGCTTCGGGCCAACCCTTCGAGTCGTTCGTCCGAGAGCGGATCACCGCGCCGCTCGGCATGCGCGACACCGACTTCTTCGTGCCGCCCGCCAAGCTCGGCCGCTTCGCCGGGTGCGGGGTCTTCACGAACCCCCAAGACGGTACCAAGAGCCGCATGGATCGCGACGGCGCCGCCAGCGCGTACGCCACCCCGCCGGTCTTCCCCTCGGGCGCCGGCGGTCTCGTGTCGACGGTTGACGACTACCTCGCGTTCGCGCGCATGCTGCTGAGCGGCGGCGTGCACGCGGGCCGGCGGCTGCTCAGCGCCCAGTCCGTGCGCGACATGACGACCGACCACCTCACCCCCGCACAGAAACGCGCCTCGACCTTCTTCCCCGGATTCTTTGACACCCATGGCTGGGGCTACGGCGTGGCGATCAGCACGGCGCCGGACGCCGTCTCGCAAGTGCCGGGCCGTTACGGTTGGGATGGCGGGTTCGGCACGTCCTGGATCAACGATCCCGGCCGCGAGCTGATCGCGATTGTCATGACGCAGTCGTCCGACTTTCTGTTTGCCGGCGCGCTCGAACGGTTTTGGCGTGGCGTCTACGCAGCGACCGAGTGAGGACCAGGTGCCGAGCAGCGCGCCACCCCTGCCTCGCCTCCTCCTCCTCTCGTGCCTCCTTCTCCCGACGAGCGTCCCCGGCCAGGCCGACGCCCCGATCCGCAGTTCACTCCGAACCGTGGCGATTCCGTCCGGTCGAATCGAAGTCGTCTACAGCGACGATCGGCACTTCGAGGCGCCGAACTGGTCGCCCGACGGACAATTCTTTGTCGTGAACAGCCGTGGTCGGCTCTACCGCCTGCCGGCCAGCGGGGTCAAGCGTCTGGAAGAGATTCCCACAGGATTCGCCGTACGAGCCAACAACGATCACGGTATTTCCCCGGACGGCAGGCACCTCGTCCTGAGTCATCACGCCGACGAGCACATCACGGACCCGGCGCAGGACTGGCTCGCCTCCAGCATCTACCTCTTGCCGATCGGCGGCAGCCCGACACCTGTGAAGGTCACGACCAAGGCCCCGAGCTTCTGGCATGGGTGGTCTCCCGACGGCCAGACCCTCGCGTTCGTGGGCCGGCGAGAGGGTGAGTGGGACATCTACACGATCCCGGTGCGGGGTGGCGAGGAGCGACGCCTCACCACGTGCCCCGGCCTCGACGACGGCCCGGACTACGCCCCGAACGGCGCATTCATCTACTACAACTCGTTCTGCAGCGGGAAGATGGAGATCTGGCGCATGCGCGCGGACGGCAGCGGCGCCGAACAGCTAACGCGCGACGCGTACTCCAACTGGTTCCCGCACCCGTCGCCGGACGGGCGCTGGGTGGTGTTCCTCGCATACCTCGAAGACCAGGGCGCGGACCATCCATTCGGCAAGCAGGTGAAACTGCGCCTCATGAACACCCGCGACGGCTCGGTGCGCGATCTGACGCCGCCGTTCTTCGGCGGACAGGGCACCATCAATGTGCCGTCATGGTCGCCCGACAGCCGGCGCGTGGCCTTCGTGGTGTACGAGCGACCCTAGCCCCTGACTCTCGCCCCCGCCTGCGTAGATTCAGGAATGAATCTCTTGCTGCGTTCGATGGTGGTGGCCGTTGTGAGTGCGGCCGTCTTCGTGGCGGGTGGCGCGGCTCAGGTTGCGCCGACCGGCACGGGCTTCCGGGCCGAATACGTGGCGGAGCTCACGGTCTCGGAGGACCACTTGCTGCGGCTCGCCGCAGCGATTCCGGCCGACAAGTATGGGTGGCGTCCGGCCCCGGGCGTACGCTCCGTGAGCGAGGTCTTCCTGCACATCGCGGGATCGAACTTCAACCTGCCACGGGTGTTGGGCGTCGCGCCACGCGACGGCATGGTCGGGCGTGATTATGACAAATCGACCGTGGCGAAGACGGAGGTCATCGCGGCGTTGAGAGAGTCATTCCGGTCTCTGCGTCGCGCGGTCGAGCAACTGACGGAAGCCGACGCGGACAAAACGGTGCCGTGGTTCGATGGGGAAAACACGTATCGGGGCGTGCTGTATTTCATGGCTCGGCATACCGGCGAACACACCGGCCAGCTGATTGCCTACGCGCGGGTCAAGGGCATCGTTCCCCCTTGGAGCGAACGCAATTGAGCCACGTGGGCGAGTCGTAGGCCCAAACGAAGAAGGCCAAATGGAACCTGCCGTGTTTCTGATCGCACTCATCACCGTCGTGGGGACCGCGGCGTTCACGATTGTCAAGGTCGCTCGTCTGTGGGCCTCGCGTCCGGGATCGCCATCGGACGACGTCACGGCGCGGCTCGAGGAGCTGGAACGCGGTTTCCAGAGCCTCCAACAGGAGCTGGCGGAAACACAAGAGCGGCTCGATTTCGCAGAGCGCTTACTCAGCGCGGCGCGGGAAGAGCGGCGGCTTGGCAGCTAGAGGGACGCCTCCAGCGCCTGTCTGGCCGTCGGTTACGCAGCACAGCGTGACGTGTGGAAGTCTGCGTGGGTATCGATGATGAACCCTCACGGGACCACGCCATGAAGCGCGCCGCCATAACCCCTCTCCGTCCGGTAGTGCTGATCTCCACCCTCGCGGCGGCCACGCTCCAGTGTGCCGTACCGGCTGGCCCCTCCGATTCCGTCGCAGCGACGGTCGTCACCGCCGAGCGCAACGCCTCGGGCATCGTGCGGTTCGACGTCGACTGGCGCAATCTGGGAGCGGTTCCGGTTTACTTGGCCGGGTGTGGTGGGGAAGTATCCATGTGGCTCGAGCGCCGTGGCCCCGCCTGGGAGGGATTCGGGGGTGGTATCTGCATCGCTAACCTCGACCAACGCCCGGTGCGGCTTGACCCGGGCCAGGTGGTCCGCGCGAGCGTCGGTGTCGGGCCCGGCGACGGCGGTGAGTACCGTGCGGTCACCTCGGTCTCCGATGAGCTCGGACGCGAATCGGGGCTGGTGCGATCACCCAGCGCCCACGTGCCGTGACCGTCGGGCGACTCGCCGGGGTGGTGCGCCTGGGCTGGCTCCCCCTGCTTGCCATGTGCGGCGGGAGTGACGCCACGACGGGCGCTCTCGCGATCACCATCAACGGGCTGCCCGCCGGCGCCAGTGGCGACGTGGCGGTCACCGGCCCCAACGGGTACACCCACCACAGCACCGCTACGGAAACGCTGACGACCCTCAGCCCCGGGAGGTACACCATCTCCGCGAGCGCGGTAACCCGTTCGACGGTGGGGTACGCGCCAACGCCCACCTCCCAGATGGCGACGGTGATGGCTGGCGGCACGGCGAGCGCGACGGTCGCCTACGCGGCCGTAGCATCGAGTCGCTCGGGCGTCGATCGCCTCGACGACGTCACCGGCCCCCAGGTGCACGTCGTGTATGTGCTGCCGAGCGATGGGGATGACCGGCACCTCGACACCGACGGCACGCTGGAGCATACGGTCGGGAGTTGGCAGACCTGGCTCGGCGGGCAGACGGGCGGGCGGGTGTTTCGCCTCGACACGTATCAGGGGGCGCTCGACATCACCTTCGTGCAGCTCGCTCGATCGAATGCGACGATGATGAGTTACGGAGCGTACGTGCGGGATACGATCGAGAAGGACCTCACGGCACTCGGTCTGGTCGTCTCGCCCAAGATCTACGCCGTCTATTATGATGGCGGCAGCACGTTCTCATGCGGCGGCGGCGCCTGGCCGCCGGCCCTTCCGGGGCGGGTCGGGGCGCTCTATCTGCACGGCACGCCGCCGGGCGCGCCACCCTGCAACACGAACACGTTCGTAGCCTCGCCATCCGACCCGCCGAAGTACCTCGAGTTCAGCATGATTCACGAGTTGATGCACACGCTCGGCTTTGTCGCGACAGGGGCGCCGCATTTCACGTTGGCCGGCCATGTGAGTGACAGCCCCACCGACCTGATGTACGCGGGGTCGCTCCCGTGGGCGCCGTCCGTCTTGGACGTGGGCCAGGACGACTATTACAATCCGGGCGGGCTGCCGAGCGGCGTGCTCAATTTCTCGACCAGTCTCTACCTCACACCCTGACGGTGGGACGCGAGAACTACTCGGGACATGTTCAGCGAATCCGCCGAGCTATACGACCTGATTTACTCGAGCATCAGGGACTACGCCCAGGAAGCCGCGCAGATTGCGGCGCTCTTCGGCACGGTCCATCCGTCGTGCCATACAATCCTCGATGTGGCGTGCGGGACGGGTGAGCATCTGCACCGCCTCGCCGTCGATCACGGTTTCGACGTCGAAGGTCTCGACCTCGATCCGGCCTTCCTTCGGATCGCGCAGGCCAAACACCCGAGCGGTCAGTTCCATCACGCGAACATGGTCGACTTTCACCTCGGCCGGCGCTACGACGCCGTCCTCAGCCTGGGCAGCTCGATTGGCTATGTCCGCACGCTCCCGGACGTCCGCCGAGCGCTGGCCTGCTTTCGCGAGCACCTCGCCCCCGGCGGCGTCGTGATCGTGGAGCCGTTTTTCACGCCTGGCGTGATGGAACACGGACGCACCGACACGCGCACGGCTGAGGCGCCCGGTCTGCGCGTCGTTCGCGTGAGCCGCACGGAGCTGGAAGGGCGGTTGTCGCGCCTTCGGTTCGACTATGAGGTCCAGGGCTCGGCTGGCACACGTCGGGCGACGGAGGTGCACGAGCTCGGCCTGTTTACCACGGACGAGATGTTGCGGAGCTTCGAGGCGGCCGGTCTGGTGGCGGAGCACGATCCGCGGGGCCTCATTGGCCGCGGTCTCTTCGTGGCACGGGCCGCGGGGTAACGCGCCTTCCTTTTGAAAGACATCTCGCCGCGCCATCGCTCTTTCCACTCCGACCGCTTGATAGGCACTTGAAAGTCCCGCGTTAGCGTTCGCGGCGGCGAGCTCCAACCAGGATCCCTTTGATCTTCGTGGACCGCCCGCGTTAGGGTCTCAGTTTGTCGAGAACGGCCAATCCGTGGCTGCCCTCCAGTACTTCGGCGGAACGGCGGCGCGGGCTCCTGTTGCATGGATCCACAGGAGCGTGGATGCGCGAATGAGGCTCATTCTTGCCGCTGCCATGACGGCGCTTCTGCAGGTGAAGAGTCTCTAGGTCCCACATTAGATTGAGGGCCATGGCTTCTGCCCCAACCCACATCGTCGCGACCACCGCCATCGCCGCCTTCTTCCACCGCCCGCGCGTGCCGTGGCATCTGTGGTTTTTCGGGGCTCTCCTCGCCGTCGCGCCGGATCTCGACGTGTTCGCGCCTCGGGTCGGTGTGGCGTACCGGGAGTTGGTTGCTCATCGGGGCTTGAGTCATTCGCTCCTGACGGCTGCCGTCGTCAGCGGCCTCGTCGTCATGCTCTTTTACCGGTCGGGAGCAGGCCCGCTTAGGACAAAGGGCGTCTGGCTCTTCCTCTTTCTTGCCATGGCGTCCCATGGGGTTCTGGACGCCCTCACGAAAGGCGGCCTCGGCGTCGCCTTCTTCGCGCCGTTCGAAGCGAAGCGGTATTTCTTCTCGTACAGACCGCTCGCCGTGTCGCCGCTCAGCATCCAGGCATTCCTCACGAGTCGCGGCCTCGCGATTCTGATCAACGAAATGCGTTGGGTGTGGGCGCCGAGCGTTGGTCTGGCAGCGACCGTCTTGATGCTCCGCTCCTGGCTTCGCCCCCGTCGCGTGACCGCCAAGCCGCGTCCCACGGTGAAGCCTCGACCCGCTCCAAGGCCACCGGCGCCGCCCCCGCCGCCCCCACCGCCCCCATCGTTCGCGCCCGCGCCGCCCGCGCCGCCCGAGCCGCTCGAGCCCGAGCCGGCTACGCCCCAGCCGGCCTCGCAACCCGTGTCGACCGCGCTCCGCCCGGTCGTGCTGCTGCTACAGGCAACACTCGCCAGCCTAGTCCGGCACCGCGGTCGTCTCGTTCTCATCGGAGCCGCTGTCGTCGTCCTTGGCGTAGGCGTCTTCGTCGCGCTCCAACAGGTCCCGCCGCCGCCCGTCGTGGAGCAGCCTCCCGCACCGGTCGCGCCGCCGCCCAGACCGTTGCAGGCCGACGCGGAGGGCTACTATGAACCGGGCTATCGGTTCACCGTCGGTCGGTTCCGGTTCACGAGCTTCACGCTCCGGCCGGAGGCGCTCGTCACGTTCACAGAGGCCGGCACCCGTGCCAAGCGCGTCGTGGAGTGCATCGAAGCAGTCGTCCGTGCCGATGTCGTTCGGCTCCGCTGTGAAGACCCTCGGGTCGCTTTCCTGACGATCGAGGGCACCTTCCCCAGGCGGGTAGCGACCGAGCAACTCGATGCCCCAGTCGTATCGGCGGTCGTGACGGTTCGCAGTGCCACCGGAGAGGTCGTGTACCGCGCGCGGGACTCGTTCAC
>DASYQX010000064.1:0-1761 GCA_036004985.1 Gemmatimonadales bacterium | reverse complement strand
AACCCCGAACCCGCTGATTAAGAGTCTGCGCCAGGGCACGGTTTGGCGAAAGGACGAACACGTTTGGCGTCGCTCTCAAGATGCGGATGGCCTTTGGGCGAACAGCGAGAACGTTTGGGGAAAGATGGGGCACAGCGCCATTCGCCCTCGTATTCGCCCTTATTCAAGCGCTGACCGCCCTGGCGTCCCGGACGTCGTCGCCGGCCGCACCGGTCGGAGGTCCCTGCTCGCGCCCGCCCCGGGTGTACTCACCGATGCGGGCGATGCTCTCCCGGATGTAGCGTAACCGTTCCCGCTCCCTGTCGTCCTCGGTCACAGCGGAACGGCGTCGCGCCGGAGGCGCTCGGCGGTCGGCGATGGCCGGCGGATCTGGACGACGTCCACCCTGCGGCCGAGCGCTTCCTCCAGGTCCAGGATCAGTTCGCTCAGGTCCAGCGCCGTCCGTCCAAGCTCGAACTCGACCAGGAAGTCGACATCGCTCTCGGGGCGAGCACGGTTCTGAGCCACCGAGCCGAAGACGCGGACGTCGCGCGCGCCGCGCGCGGCGGCGATTCGCAGGATCTCGCCGCGACGCTCGCGCAGTTGCCCGAGCGTCGTGCCCCGGGGTGCGCCGCGCAGTTCACTCCGTGCGTCCACGTCATCATTCTCCCACAGGACGGCGTAGGCGGCCCAGTTTGGCGGTCACCGGCCCGCACGTCGAACTCCCTGCCGCATGCTGAGCATCGGCGTCGTGCAGCTACGACTGGTTGTCGAAAGCACGCCGACCAATGCCACCAGTTGTGAGGATGCGCCCGGTAGCCGATTGCGTCACCTGTCGCCGGTTGAGTATCTGCACCCAACAGGCAGCTCAGCACGGCCAGGACGAACCGATCGCCCGGCCACTACGCAGTGCGTTGGTAGAGTCCCCGAGCGTGGTGTAAATCGGGCGAGCGGGCGGGCTTGACGGAGCGGCCACCGCGTGCTTTCCAAGAGGTTGTCGGACCCATTCTTGGAGAGGAGCGACGCGGTGGCCGAGGACAGCATGACCCTGTTGGACGTCCTGCGCAAGGAGGAGTTGCCGGAGGGGGACTGGTTGCGGGAGGCGGTGCGGCGGTTCGTGCATGCGCTGATGGAGGCCGAGGTGACGGCGCTGGTCGGGGCGGAGCCGTACGAGCGGAGCGAGGAGCGCACGACCCAGCGCAACGGGCACCGGAGCCGGCGGTGGGACACGCGGGTGGGCACGCTCGAGCTGGCGATCCCGAAGCTGCGCGCGGGCAGCTACTTCCCGGGTTGGCTGGAGCCGCGCAAGCGGTCCGAGCAGGCGCTCGTGTCGGTGGTCGCCGAGGCGTACCTGAAGGGCGTGAGCACCAGGAAGGTGGAGGCCGTGGTGCAGGCGCTGGGGATCGCCGGGATGAGCAAGAGCGAGGTCAGCCGGCTCTGCGGCGCGCTCGACGCGCAGGTCGCGGCGTTCCGGGAGCGGCGGCTGGACGCGGACTACCCCTACGTGTGGCTGGACGCCCGCTACGAGCACGTCCGCGACGGCGGCCGGGTCGTCTCCATGGCGGTCATCGGCGCCTACGGGCTGCGGGCCGACGGGGTGCGCGAGGTGCTCGGGGTCGAGGTCGGGGTCAGCGAGGACCTGGTGCTCTGGCGCGAGTTCTTGCAGGGGTTGGTCGGCCGCGGCCTGCGGGGCGTGCAGCTGCTCGTCAGCGACGCCCACCGGGGCCTGAAGGAGGCGATCGCCCAGGTCTTCGTCGGCGCGGCGTGGCAGCGCTGCAAAGT
>DASYQX010000063.1:0-6374 GCA_036004985.1 Gemmatimonadales bacterium | reverse complement strand
GTGCAGCGCGGTGATCGTACGCTCCGCGTCCGCATCGGACTTGTCGGCGAGGATGGAGGCGAAGTACCGGTCGAGTCGATCGAGCTCCGTGGCGACCTGCGTTGCGGCGGCGGCCTGCCGGGCGGCGACCCGCTCCGCGCTTTTTTCCCGCAGGTTGCCGATGAGCAGCCGCAGCAGCTCTTGGGCCTCGCGTGGCGGCACCTGCTCGGCGTCGGGGATGGCGCTCGCGGCGGCGGGTTTCAGGCGTCCCGCCTCGAGATCCTCGAACAAACCGGCCACATCGTCCCCCCTCTCCCGAAGAGCCTGCCCTGAGCGCAGCGAAGGGGAGAGGGGGCCAGGGGGTGAGGACGGAAGGGAGAGGGGGCCAGGGGGGGAGGACGGATGGGCGAGCGGGCCAGGGGGTGAGGACCAGCGGGTGCCCGTCGACAGATCGAACACGTCGCTTTCGACCACCGCTTCTTCGACCGCGGCGCCGGCGCGCAGCACGACGCGCGCGACGAGCCGTCCGATGGGATGCGCCGCCAGGCCCACGCTGCGTTGCCGTGCCTTGCCATCCCTCACGGGAACGGGAGGCGCCACACTCGGTGCGACATCCTCGTCGTCCGCGGCGACGTGAGGAGGCGGCGGGATCACACCGAGCGAGAGGCGGCCCGCCCTGGTGCGGATCGCCTCGATCAGATGCGTGAGGAAGGGGCTGCCGAGCACGGCGATCTCGGCGTCGGGGTTCCGCTCCAGGGCGTCGAGGGAGAGGGCCAACCGCAGCGACGCGCGGCCCTGGAAGTGCGCGCGCTCGGCGAGCGGCAGCTTCAGCTCCCGAAGATCCGCGCCCTTGTCGAGTAGTTTGACCCCGGCGAGATCGCAGTAGCGCTCGACGAACGGCCGGATGCGGGCGTCGGACTCACTTCCCACCCTAAAGGGTGGGCTCGGCGAAGCGCTGCCCTTAAGGGCAGTGTCACTCCCGCCCTTTTGACGGGGTTTGCGCCGCCGTTTCACGTGGTGTCTGCCTTGATGTCGACGAGCACGAGGGGCAGGCGGTCCACCTGCGCCACGAGTGTGATCGCCCGACCCGAGCTGCTCAAGCCCGTGAGGCTGACCAGCTCCCCGTATTGCGGGTGACTGCCGGCCGGCTGCGCCGTGACACCTTCCACCCCACCAATCGGCTCGATCGACTCGAGCGCCTCGAGCACCTCGGTCACGTGAATGCCGAGCCGCTGGCGTTTCGCGTCCCAGCCAGGGGCCTTGGTGACCTGACTCGTACCAAGCCCGAGTCGCAGGCGGCCGGGGACGGAGAGCGTGTCGAACCGGCGTCCCAGACGAGTGGCGTTGTCGTCGGGCGCGATGAGGGAGTTCAGCTCCTCTTGCTCCTTGCCGAGCCTGCTGCTCTTCTCGATGTCGGCGCCGAGCGATTCGACCCGGCGCGAGAAATCCGCTTCGTTCTCCGCGGCGAGCCACTCGGCCGCGAGCCGGCCTTCAAACGTGTGGCCCCCGCCGAACTCTCCGAGGATCAGGTCCAGCTCCCCGACGACCAGCTCGAACAACTTGATCTTCCGGTCGAGCAGCTCGAGGATGTACGACTCGATGGTTCCGGCAGCGGCGAGGTTCACGATGTGCACCTCGCGCGTCTGCCCGATGCGGTGCAGGCGCCCGATGCGTTGCTCCACCACCATCGGGTTCCACGGCAAGTCGTAGTTCACGAGCACGTTGCAGAACTGCAGGTTCCGTCCTTCGCTCCCCGCGCGCGTGGCGATCAAGACGCTGCGCTCGTCGGCATGGAAGGCGCGGATGCGCTTGTCCCGCTCGGGCGTCGCATGCGCACCCCAGTAGACGATTGCCTGGCGGCCCAGAGCCTCGACCCGCTGCGCGATCAGCTCGATCGTGGGCCGGTGATCGCTGAAGACCACCACGCGGTCGGGCGTTTCCTTCAAGATGGCGGTCAAGACGTTCAGCTTGGCGTGCGTCTTGATCTTCTGCGCCCGCTCGGCGAGCCGCCGCGCGATGGTGCGGTACTCGGGACTGATGCGCTCGCTCTCGGCGAGATTCGCGAGCGATTCGGCGAGCGCCTTCGAGGAAGAGCAGAGGCGCTGGCGCAGGTGGATGACCGCGAGCTGCAGGATGCCCTTCTTGGTCCGCCGTCGGCCCGGCTTCCCGTCCCCGTCCTCCGCCTCTTCTTCTTCGACCGGTTGGACGAAGCCTTCCTTATACAAGCGGCGCAGGAACTCCGTGGTGCGATCGTACAGGTCCCGCTCGGCGGTGGTGAGCCGGACCTCGGGGTGCCGGGGCCGGCGTGCCGGCAGGTTCAGGTCGTCCACGACGCTCGAGCGCCGCGTGCGGATCATCACCTCGTGCGTCAAGGCGCGGAGCGCTTCGGGGTCGCGGGGCTGGCGGTGGTCACCCGCAACCAGGTGGGCTTCGCGGAACTCCTCCCAGGTGCCGAGCTGGCCGGGCCGAAGCAGGGTGACGAGGTTGTAGAGCTCGCGCAGGTCGTTCTGGAGCGGCGTCGCCGTGAGGAGGAGGATGAAGTCCCGCTCGATCTTCTCGATAAACTGGTATGTGGCGCCGCGGTGGCTCTTGATCTTGTGCGCCTCGTCCACGATCACGAGGTCCCAGTGGTGCCGCAGGATTTCCTCGGCGTGGCGGCGCGAGCGCGCACGGTCGTGCGACACGACCGCTTTGGTGACGTGCTGCCAGTCATCCGGATCAGTGGGGGCCTCGAAGCGCTCGAAGAACTTCTCCTCGAGCTCTCCCTGCCATTGGCCCACGAGCGACGCCGGCGTCAGGATCAGGGCGCGGCGGGCGAGCCCGCGGATCGCCAGCTCCTTGTAGATGATGCTCGCCTCAATCGTTTTGCCGAGGCCGACTTCGTCGGCGAGGATCGCGCGGCCGCCCATCTGCCGCAGCACGCGTTGGGCGACGTCGATTTGGTGGGGCAGCTCCTTGATCGCATTGGCGTCGAGCGTGATCAGCCGGTCGAAGCCCGGCACGAGCGCGATCCGCTCAGCCTCGCGCCGCAGGTCGTACCAGGCGCGGTCAGTGGGGGGCCCCTTCAGCTGCTCGGCGAAGAGCTTTAGGGACCGCTCATCGACCGCCCAGGTTTCATCGGGCGGAGAGGAGGGGCTGAGGGTCGGGGTGGGTGGGGGGGGAGTCGTCACGCGGTGGCTCGACAAGTCGGGGCCGCAATATGGAAGCGGGCCCCCCCGCCGCGCCACCCCTCCAAGGGATCGGTGCCGAAGCGAGGCGAGGCGCGAGCCCGAGGGGATCGAGCGCGGCGCGCAGCAAGCGCCGAGGTCGAGCGAGCGTCCTTGCTGCGGCGACCGGTTCCCGCTACGATGGCCACGCTCCGTCTATTGCACGTTCCAGGAGACCGTGTGCGACTCGAGCTCTACCAGCCACCGCCGCTCGACCGTTGCCTTATCGGCCTGCTTCTGCTCCTGGGGCTCGTGGCATCCTGCGCGGATCCGGTGCCAACGTCACCTGGGCCGACGCCCCAGTTCAACGTCGCCGCCCAAGAGGTGATCATTCGGGACGAGGAATGGGCGGACCGCACGGTCGATGAGACGCCGGTGGAAATGGCGTCGGCCTCCGCGCTGGTCGCCGAGCCGGTGATCCGCGTCGGCGTGCTCTACGCCGAGGTGAACCTCACGACGCTGCGCATCGCCGGCCGCGACGCGAACGACACGTACGAATTGCGCAGCGGCGGCGCCACCGGCCCGGTTCTCGCGACGGGGTTGAGCGGTGAAATCGTCGCCACCATCGCTGGCAGCGGCAGCGCAGCGCAGGTCAACCTCGCGCTTCCGGGTGGGGGAACGCTGGTGTCGTCTGATCCGATGGTGCTGACGTCCGCCTCGGGGTTCGTGCGCATCCGTCGCGTCACCACCGATACCAGCGTGTACCGCGGCACGGCGGAAGTCCGCTTCGACGCGTCGCGCACGCGTCTGGTCGGTGTCAATGAGCTCCCGATCGAGCAGTATCTCTACGGGGTGGTGCCGCGCGAGCTGCCGCCCAATCCCTACGGCCAACCCGAGGCCCAAAAGGCGCAGGCCGTAGCGGCGCGCACCTTCGCGCGGAGGCGGATGCAGTTCTGCGGCGCGAGCCGGTGCGGCCAAGGATACCACGTCGTCCCCACGACCTCGGACCAGGTGTACGGCGGCTTCACCGCCGAGCGCGCCGTATCGTCCGCCGCCGTGGACGCCACCCGCGGTCTGGTGGCGACCTACGGGGGCGGCCTGATCGAGACGCTCTACAGCTCGACCAGTGGCGGCTGGACGGCGAACAGCGGGGACGTTTTCCTCAATCAGCTCCCCTACCTGCTCGGCGTGCCCGACCACGAACGCGGCGAGGCGCTCGAGTACGTCCCATCGCTCGAGGTCTTCAAGCGGCACGCGAACCCTACCAATTTGAGGAATCACGCGAACGGCGACTTCGAGGCCGACTGGTCGATCTATCACCGCTGGTACGTGTCCTGGACCCCGGAGGAGATGCGCCAGGTCGTGGGCCGCGTGCAGTCCCCCACGTTCATCGATCCCGGTGCCATCTATGCGATCAACGTGGTGCGGCGCTCATCGACGGCCCGAGCCTACGAGATCGAGTTCGTCACCGAGCGGCGTGGCACGCTGCGGGCGTTCAAAGACGCGATCCGGTCGGCGCTGCGGTACGTGACCTACACATCTGGCGGCGCGATGGTGCTGAACTCGCTTCGCAGCACCCTGTTCTATCTCGAACCGATCGTCGACCCCAAGACCAACACGATCGTCGGCTGGCAGGCGTGGGGCGGCGGTTGGGGACACGGTACCGGCATGTCACAGACGGGCGCCGCCGGGATGGCGGAGAAGGGCCACACGTTCGAGGAAATCCTGGGCCACTACTATCAGGGGGTGGTGCTGGAGCCGCGCTGGGAGTAGGGTGACCCTCGCGGGATTCGAGCGGCCGACCGTGCGGCTGGTACGTACGGGCGCCGGGCCCGGTGAGTTCCCGCGCTGAAGCTCCTTCATGACGGGAACAACCCGACGGAGCCTGGCCACTTGGGCCCCCCTGGCGCATCTTGACGCCGCATGGGGGACATCGAGCGTAACCTGCGGGAAGCCCTCGCGGGCCGCTATCGCCTGGAGCGCGAGCTCGGCCACGGCGGTATGGCCGTGGTGTTTCTCGCCGAAGACCTGAAGCACGGCCGCAAGGTCGCCCTCAAAGTGCTGCGCCCCGAGCTGGCGCAATCGCTCGGCGCCGACCGCTTCCTACGCGAAATCCGTATCTCGGCACGGCTCAACCACCCCAACATCCTCACCCTGATCGATTCCGGCAGCGCCGCGGGCTTCATGTACTACGTGCTGCCCTACGTCGAAGGCGAGTCGCTGCGCGACCGCCTGACGCGCGAGCGGCAGCTGCCAGTCGACGAGGCGCTGCGGATCACCCGCGAAGCCGCTGATGCCCTGGCCTATGCGCACGCCGCCGGCGTCGTGCATCGCGATATCAAGCCGGAAAACATCCTGTTCGAAGCGGGCCACGCCGTCGTCGCGGACTTCGGGATCGCCCGGGCCGTGAGCGAGGCGGCGGGCGAGCGACTCACCGAGTCGGGCATCGCCGTCGGCACACCGGCCTACATGAGCCCGGAGCAGGCCATGGGATCGGCACCGGTGGATGCGCGCTCGGACATCTACAGCCTCGCCTGCGTGCTGTACGAGATGCTGGCGGGCGCGCCGCCATATGGCGGCCCGACGCCGCAAGCGATCCTCGCCCGCAAGGTGATGGAGCCGGTGCCCGGGCTGCGCGTGGTGCGCGAGCTGGTGCCGCCCGGCATCGAGGCGGTGATCCTGCGCGCCCTGGCCAAAACCCCCGCGGACCGCCCCGCCACGGCCCGCGAGTTCGCCGACGGGTTGCTGGGCGCCGGCGTGACGATGCGGCCAACTCCGCTGCTGCGCGGCCGGCTGGTCGTCACGGCGTCGGTTGTCGTGGTGATCGCCGCCGCAGCGTACGTGGTGCTCGCCCTCGCAGGTAACCGCGGGAGTCCTGCAACGAGCCGAGTGACGGCGACGTTCGCCCGCCTCACGGGCGACCCCGGCGTCGAATGGTTCCCCAGCCTCTCCCCCGACGGGAAGTGGCTCGTCTACGGCGGCGAGGCGGCCGGCAATCGCGACATCTACCTCCAGAGCGTCGGCGGCCAGAACGCGATCGACCTCACCGGCGACTCGCCCGGCGATGACGACCAGCCGGCCTTCTCGCCCGACGGCGAGCAGATCGCGTTCCGCTCGGAGCGGGAAGGCGGCGGCATCTTCGTCATGGGACGCACCGGCGAAGCCGTGCGGCGCGTGACGCGCTTCGGGTACAAGCCCACCTGGAGCCCGGACGGTACGCAGCTCGCCTTTGTCACGGAAAATGTGCAG
>DASYQX010000062.1:0-50384 GCA_036004985.1 Gemmatimonadales bacterium | reverse complement strand
CGCCAGCCCTGTCCCCGGCGAGCTCAGCCGCCCGCGCAGCGCCGTATATGCTCCGTGCCCGTCCCGGCTCCCGCTCGAGCGTCGCGTCGTACGCGGCGCGCGCCTCCCCGTAGCGGCCGATGGCGAGCAGGAGATCGGCGTGCAGCTCCCGGGCCGGCAGCAGCTCGCCCGGGGTGACCGGGTGCTTTTCGGTCACGTCTTCGACATCCGCCGCCGCGCGGGCGTCGCGGAGGGCGGCGGCCGTATCGCCCGCGGCGAGCCCGAGCCACGCCGAGACGGCTTGCGCCTTGATCCCGACGATGCGCGACCAGTTGTAGCCGGGCTGGCCCGCGAGGGCGGCCTCGATCGCCCCGAGGGCGGCCAGCTCCGTGCGTGCCGTCGCGGTATCGCCACTCCGGGCGGCGCCGATGCCGCGGGCGAAGTGCGCGAGCGCGGCGCCGATGCCGGGTTGGGTGGCTCGGACCGGGAGCCGAGCCGCCGCGGCCCAGTCGCCGCGCTCGAGGGGGATGCGGGCTTCCATGGCGACGCGGTTGTAGTTCGCGACCAGGGCATCGTTGGTGACGACCGCCGCGCGCTGGAGGCCGTCGGCCACGGTCGCCTGCGCCGCCGAGTCCCGGCCTTCCTGGAGGTACCCGTAGACCATGTAGTCCAGGGCGTGAAACTGCTCAGGGACGACGCCGCCGAGGCGCTGCGCCCGCGCGTATGCGACGCCGGCCGCAAAGGACCGTTGATTGGCGGCGATGGTTTCGTCCCACAGGCCGAGGCGCACGAAGATATGGGACGGCATGTGCTGGGCGTGCGGTGCTGAAGGCGCGATTTGAGCGTAGCGCCGGGCGGCGTCGAGACCGAGCGCGGCGAGCCTGGGGGAGTCGTTCGCGTGGATGATGTAATGGGCGAGACCCGGGTGCCGCGGGAACCGCTGGAACAACGGGTTCAAGATCGCCGCCGCACGCCGCTGGCGCACGAACGTCGTATCGGTCGCCGACGCCGTCGCGACGAGCGACAGGGCGTAATACATCGCGACCTCGGGGTCGTCGGGATGATCGGCATACACACGCTCCAGTGTGTCCGAGTAGGCCTGGAGGCGCCGCGGGTTCGGCACCGTCTCGAAATCGCGGTACAAGGCGCCCACGGCCGCCAGGAGCCCGCGCTCGCGCGCGGTGGGCGCTCCCAGCGCGACCGCGCGCGCGGCCGCCGCGGCCCCCTGCCGCAGGTTGTCGCCCGACGCGCCCCCCACGAACGGATTCCCCCAGTGGTTCAAGGCGAGACCCCAGTACGCCATCGCACACGTCGAGTCGGCCGCGGCCACGGCGCGGAACGCCGCCGGCCCCTGTTCCCACCAGAAGGAATGGAGCAGCGCCATGGCGTGCTCGAAACGTCCCCGCGCCTGGGCGTTGCACGAGACGGGAAAGACTACGCGCCCCAGCTCTGCAGCGGGTCCACGATGCTCGTGACCTTGTGCGGCCAGGGAGGGAACGACGGCAACCGCAAGGCATGCGGTGAGGCAGGCAACGTGTGGGTGCATACGCCTAACGTACCGCGGCGCCGCGGCGCCGCCAGTACAGGTACGCCGGCACCCCCAGCGCGATGAGCCCCGCGCCGATCGCTGCATTCTTCGGGTTCGATGCCACCGCACTCACCACCGTGTACGCGGCGGCCAGCACGAACAATGCCGGCGTCCATGGGTAACCCGGGACGCGGAACGCCGGCGTTTCATCCCGCTCCCCACTCCCCGCTCCCCGCTCCCTCCGTCGGTAGACGAACAGCCCCGCGACCGTCAGTCCGAAAAAGATCCAGTCCCCGAACGTCACGTAGTCCACCAGCTGGCCGAACGTGCCGGTCAACGCCAGCGCGATCGCGCACGCCGCGAGCACGACGATCGCGGCGGCGGGAGTGCGGTACACCGGGTGTAACGCCGCGAGACGCGCGAAGAACACGCCGTCGGCCGCCATCGCCTGGAGCACCCGCGGCGTCACGAGAATCACGAGATCGAGGAAGCCGAACGTCGAGACCGCGATGCCGGCGGCGATCACCTTGCCGCCCACGGGACCGAGCACCGCCTGCATCACGTCGGCCGCCGGCGCGGTGCTCGTCGCCAGCCCGCCCGCACCGAGCACCCGCAGATACGCCAGATTGGCGAGCAGGTACACGCCGACGACGATCGCCACGCCGACCACGAGGGCGCGGGGCAGGTTCCGCTCCGGCTCGATGATCTCCTCGGCGATGAAGTTGGTCTGCTGCCAGCCGCCGTAGGTGAAGAGGATCGGAACCAGGGCTGCGCCGAGAGACGGGGCGGTAGGGGGCGGTAGGGGGCGGTAGGAGGCGGTAGGCGCGGCGAGCAAGAGGCCGGCGGCGATGAGGGCCGCCAGGGCCGCGAGTTTCAGGACCGTAAAGATGTTCTGGGTGATCGCGGCGGGACGGACGCCCCGGTAGTTGATGCCGGCGAGGAGCGCGATGGTGGCGATCGCGAGGGGCACGGTCAGCCGGTCAGGGAGCCCGGTGAGCGCGATGGCGTAGTTGGCGAACGTGACGGCGACCGCCGCAATCGCGCCCGTTGCGATTACGAGCACGAGAGTCCAGCCGTACAAGAACGCGGGCAGCGGCCCCCACGCCTCCCGCAAGTAGACGTAGCCGCCGCCGGCGCGCGGCCGGCGGTGCCCCAGCTCGCCGAAGCAGAAGGCGCCGATCAGTGCGATGACGCCGCCGATGCCCCACGCCACGAGCACGAGCGTAGGAGACCCGACGCGCTCGGCGACGGTGGCGGGCGTGCGGAAGATCCCACCCCCAATGATCCCGCCCACGACCGCCATCGTGCCGGAGAAGAACCCGAGCCTCCGCGCGTACGAGACGGCGCCGTCAGCCATCAGCCGTCAGGGCCTGCTGACCGCCGTCGGCTGACGGCTGACGGCCTCCTTCCCGGCGATGCGATCGGCGGTGGCCAGCAATTCCTCCCAGGTAAACCACTGCTTCCCGCGGATCCAGCGCTCGAACCAGCCGATCTCCGCCATCATCTTGACCAACTGGTAACGCGGCTCCTGCAGGCCGTGCGGCTGCCCCGGATACACGAGGAACTCCGTGGGCACGCCGCGCTGCTTGAGCGCCATGTAGAGCTCGAGGTTTTGCGGCATCGGGATCCGCTCGTCCTTCTCGCCCGAATGCAGCAGGGTCGGGGTCTTGGCCCGGGTGATGTACCGCAGCGGCGACTCGGCCCACCAATGCTCGAAGTTGTCCCACGGCTTGTTCGCCGCGTCGCGCCCGGCGTCGCCGCCAAGGTAGTACTCCCGCGTCGCCTGCACGTCGGTCTGCGCGTAGAGGCTGATCCAGTTCGAGACGCCGGCCCCGCTCGAAATCGCCTTGAACCGGTCCGTGGTGACGAGCGTCCAGTTGGACCAGTGCCCACCCGCCGACCAGCCCATCATGCCCAGCGAGTCGGGCGACGCGATCCCGCGGCCGATCAGCGTGTCCACGCCGGTGAGGATGTCCTCCGCGGCGAGCGGCCAGTAATTGCCGGCGATGGCTGTCTGAAAGGCCTCGCCGTAGCCGGTCGAGCCGCGGTAGTTCGGCTGGAGCACGGCGTACCCTTTGCCGGCGAGGACGTGCGTGTAGGTGCCGTGGCCGCCGCTGAAGGAGTTCTGGTAAGCGCTCGCCGGCCCGCCGTGCAGCTGCACGATCAAGGGGTAGCGCCGCGTGCGCTCCCACCCGACGGGGTAGACGAGAATCCCCTCGACCGTCGTCCCGTCGCCGGCCTTCCAGTGGACGGTCTCGTAGCGGCCCAGGGACAGCGAGTCCACCCAGGGGTTGAGCCGCGTGAGGCGCACCCAGCGCTCGCGGCGCGCCAGCTGCGCCACCGGGGCGAAGTAGAGGTCGGGCGGACTCCGGGGATCGGTGTAGCGGACGAGAGCCATCTCCTGGTCGCGGCCCTTCACGGCCGTGGCCGTCCCCACGACCGCGGTCAGCGGCCGCACTGTTCCCGAGGCGACGTCCACGGTGTAGACGTTGCCGTTCACGCCCTCGTCCCCGTTCCAATAGATCGTGCGGCCGTCGGCGCTCCAGAAGCCCACGCCGAGGTCCCGGGCGTCGCCGCGGCCCAGCTCGCGCCAGTCCCCTTTGACGCCCGTCACGGGGCGCACGTACACCCGGCTCAGATTCCCGAAGTGAAAGTCGCGGTCGGCCGTGAAGGCGATGAGCCGGGAATCGGGCGAGAAGGACACCGCCCCTTCGCCGACGTAATTCTCGGTCAGCCGCTCCATCGCTCCCGACGCCAGGTTCACGAGGTAGAGCTCGGTGGCGCGGTCGTCGGCGTACCGGTCGGTGGGGCGCCCGCGGAACGCCGCCCAACGGCCGTCGCGCGACAGCTCGACGCCGGTCACGCGCAACGCTCCCTGGGTCAGCCGCTTCTCGGACTTCGTGGCGACCTCGAGCGCCCACAGATGCGTCGCGGCGGCAGGCTCGTTCATCACGCGCACGTCGAACTTTTCCTTCACGCGGCGGCGCCGCGTCGAATCGGGCTCGTCCGACGCCGTGAAGTAGATCGCGCGCCCGTCCTCGCTCCACGCGAATGTCTCGACCGACGTGGCGTGCTTCGTGAGCTGTTCCGCCTTGCCGCTGCCGTCGCCGGGGAGCACCCACACCTGACGTTTCCCCTCGGGGCCGGCGATGTACGCGATCCACGCGCCGTCGCGGCTCCACGCCCACGCCCCGATCCCGTCGTCCGTGTTCGTGACGCGCCGCGCCTCACCGCCGTCGGGCCGGATCAAAAAGAGCTGCCGCTTCTTGGCGTCGCGGCTCGAGACGAACCCGATCGCCCCTCCCCCTCGGGGCTGCCAGCGCGCGCCGGTTTCGTCCTCGCCCTCGGTGTAGGTCAGCTGGCGCGTCGTCCGGCCGTCGGCGGAGACGAGGTACAGGTCGGTGCGCCGCTGCCAGTCGGGGAACTGGAGCTTCGACACCTCGTAGACCACCCACGCACCGTCGGGCGACAACTCGGCGCCCTGCAGCGTCGCCAGCCGGAAGATGTCGGCGTAGTCCATCGGGCGGCCGGCCGCCGGCGTTTGGGCGGCGGCCGGAGCGAGCGCGGCGAATGCGAGACATGTGACCCAAAACGTCGTGATGCGCTTCATGGGACGGACTCCTTGAGAGTTAGACGGCTGCGTGAATCTGGCGCGGACAGTGGAAGTTCGGTAAGGGTGATTCCCGTTGCATCGTTCCGTCCGTGCCCGGAAGGACCGGCTCGGCCAGATCGCACGTCGTGAAGGACGTGGCGAACACGCTACACGGTTTGTTCATCCTGAGACACTTCCCGTTTCCCGTCCCCCTGGCCAGGTTATCAGGGCACTCACCCGAGGTACCCATGCCGCCGTTTACCGTCACCGTCAACGAGCGCCCTTACACGGTCTTCGTCGCGCCGGACACGCCGCTGCTCTGGGTCTTGCGCGACAACATCGGCCTGACCGGTACGAAGTTCGGCTGCGGCGTCGCCCAGTGCGGCGCCTGCACCGTGCATCTCGATGGCGAGGCGACGCGCTCCTGCGTCACCCCGATCTCCGCCGTCGGCACCGCGAAGGTGACGACGATCGAAGGCCTGTCGCCCACCGCGACGCACCGCGTGCAGAAGGCGTGGGTCGCCGAGGATGTCCCGCAATGCGGCTACTGCCAGTCGGGCCAGATCATGACGGCCGCCGCGCTGCTGGCCAAGACCACCGACCCCAGCGACGCGCAGATCGACGAAGCCATGACCAACATCTGCCGCTGCGGCACCTACCAGCGCATCCGGTCCGCGGTGCATCGCGCGGCCAAGGAGGCCTGATGGAACGACGCGAGTTTCTCCAGACGGCCGGAACGGCCGGCGCCGGCCTGGTGATCGGCTTTCGGATTCCGACGCGACGCGACCAGCAGGCGGCCGCGGGGCCGTTCGCCCCGAACGCCTGGCTCCGGATCGGCGCCGACGACAGCGTGCTCGTGATCGTCGACCGCTCGGAAATGGGCCAGGGAGTCACGACCGCCCTGCCGCTGCTGCTCGCCGAGGAGCTGGAAGCCGACTGGACCAAGGTGCGGATCGAGTTCGCCCCGGCGGACAAGGCCTACGTGAACCCGTTGTTCGGCATGCAGGGCACGGGAGGGAGCACGAGCGTGCGGGCGGCCTGGACCCCGCTGCGCAAGGCGGGTGCGCAGGCGCGCGAGATGCTGATCACCGCCGCCGCCCAACGGTGGGCGGTCAACCGGGCGGACTGTCGCGCCGAGCGGGGCGCAGTTATCCACGCGAAGTCGCGCCGCCGGCTGACCTACGGCCAGCTGGCGAATCGGGCCGCCGCCGTCCCGGTCCCCCCAGAGGTGCCGCTCAAGGACCCGAAAACGTGGCGCATCGCCGGGAAGCCGACGAAGCGCCTCGATGCCCCCGTGAAAGTCAACGGTCGCGCGCAGTTCGGGATCGACGTCCGGGTGCCTGGAATGCTCGTCGCCGTGGTGGCGCGCTCACCCGTGTTCGGCGGCAAGGTCCAGAGCTTCGACGCCACCGCCGCCAAAGCGGTGGACGGCGTGCGCCACGTCGTGCAGATCTCGAGCGGCGTCGCGGTGGTCGGCAACGGCTACTGGCCCGCGAAGCAGGGGCGCGACGCGCTGCAGGTGGTGTGGGACGAAGGCCCCACCGCGCAGGTGTCGAGCGACACCATCTCCCGCCTCTTTGCAGAGCGGGCGGGGCAGCCGGGCGTCGTGGCGAAGCACGTCGGCGACCCCGACGGAGCGCTGACCAGTGCCGCCCAGACCATCGAGGCGACCTACGAGCTGCCGTTCCTGGCCCACGCAACAATGGAGCCGATGAACTGTACGGCGCACGTCCGCGCCGACGGTGTCGACATCTGGGCGCCGACGCAGTTCCAGACGGGGGCGCAAGGGCTGGGAGCGCAGCTCGGCGGCGTGCCGCCGGAACAGGTCCGGGTGCACACCACCTATCTGGGCGGCGGATTCGGGCGCCGGTTCGAGCTCGACTTCATCATCGAAGCGCTCGAGACGTCGAAGGCCGTGGGCGTCCCGGTCAAGGTCATTTGGTCGCGCGAGGACGACATCCAGCACGCGCAGTATCGGCCGGCGAGCCTGCACCGGTTCCGCGCCGGGGTCGACGCCGCCGGCCGGCCGGTTGCTTGGACGCACCGGATCGTCGCACCGTCCATCATGGCGCGGGTGTTCCCCAACATGGTGCAGAACGGCCTCGACGGAGAGGCGGTGGAAGGCGGGATCGAGATGGCGTACGCCATCCCCAACATCCACGTGGACTACGCCCTCACCGATACGGGGATTCCGGTCGGGTTCTGGCGCTCGGTGAACAACTCGTTCAACGCGTTCGCCGTGGAGACGTTCATCGACGAGCTGGCCGCCGCGGCGCGGACGGACCCGTACGAATACCGGCGCACCCTCCTCGCCAATGCGCCGCGCCACCGCGGCGTGCTCGAGCTGGCGGCGACGAAGGCCGGCTGGGGAACGCCGCTCCCGGCGGGACGCGCCCGCGGGATCGCGGTGCACAAGTCGTTCGAATCGTTCGTCGCGGAGGTGGCCGAGGTGTCGGTCTCGTCCGCGGGCGAGGTGCGCGTGCATCGCGTGGTGTGCGCGGTGGACTGCGGCATGTTCGTGAACCCGGACACGATCGAAGCCCAGATGCAGAGCGCGATCGTGTACGGCCTGACGGCCGCGTTGAAGGGTGCGATCACGATCGACCGTGGCCGGGTGCAGCAGAGCAACTTTCACGACTACGAGATGCTCCGCATGTCCGAAATGCCGGTGGTCGAAGTGCACATCGTGCCGAGCAGCGACGACCCCGGCGGCGTGGGCGAGCCCGGGACGCCCCCCATCGCGCCGGCGGTGGCCAACGCGATCTTCGCGGCGACGGGGAAACGGATTCGGAAGTTGCCGATCGGAACCGTGGCCTAGCTTCGCGGGGGAACGGGCGTCAGTTTTTCGACCGTCCCGTTCCCCCGAGGCCTGCTTCATGTCTGCTCGTTTCCGCCTGCTCGTGGCGGCGCTCCTGGCGCTCGCCGCCCCCGCGTCCGCCCAGCTGCCCACGATCACCGACTACACGAAGACATTCGAGAAGCGCGACGGCTACGTTCCGCTCTACTGGGACGCCGCGAAGGGCCGCCTGTTGCTGGAGGTCCCGGCCGGCCGGCTGGGTGAGGATTTCCTCTACCTCCCCTCCCTGGCGACGGGCCTGGGTGACGCCAATCTCGGCCTGGATCGCGGCACGATCGGGGACGAGCAGATCGCCCGCTTCGAGCGGCCCGGGGGGGGCCCACGAGTTCAGCTCGTGCTCCAGAATCCGCGGTTCCGTGCGAGCGGCGACAACGAGGCCCTGGCCCGGTCGGTGCGCGAGTCGTTCCCGCTCTCCACCGTGGCGGCGTGGGAGATCGTCGCCGAGGAGGGCGGACGCCTGTTGGTGGACGCGACGAGCTTCGTGTTGAGCGACATCACCGACGTGCGCGGCGCGCTGCGGGCCGGCAATCAAGGCGCCTTCCAGCTCGAGCGGGATCGCAGCGCGGTCCACCTGCCGCGGACCAAGGCCTTCCCCGACAACACCGAGATCGAGGCCACGCTGACGTTCACGGGCGAGAACGCCGGCCGCAGCGTGCGGCGCCACACACCTGACGCGCGCGCCGTGACACTGCGCCAACATCTCTCCCTCGTGAAGCTGCCGTCCCCGGGCTTCCGCCCGCGGCCGTTCGACCCGCGGATGGGGATTTTCTCGGTGAGCTTCTACGATTTCGCCAAGCCGTTCACGCAGGACTACGCTACGCGCTACGCGATCCGGCACAGGCTCCAGAAGAAGGACCCGGCGGCCGCGACGTCCGAGCCGGTTCGCCCCATCGTCTACTACCTCGATCCCGGCGTGCCGGAGCCCTATCGGGCCGCGTTCAAGCAGGGCGCGACCTGGTGGAACAGCGTGTTCGAAGCGGCGGGCTACCGCGGCGGCTTCCGCGTGGAGGACATGCCGGCCGACATGGACCCGCTCGACGCCCGGTACAACGTCATTCAGTGGATCCACCGCACCGAGGCGGACTATTCGATCGGCCCGTCGTTCGTCGACCCGCGCACGGGGGAGATCATCAAAGCAGCGGTGCGCATGGAATCGCACCGTTCGCTGCCCGACTACGACATCTACGCGGGCGCCGTGCCCGCCCTGGGCGCCGATGAAGGGGGTGGGCTCGACGCGTGGCTCGCGACGCTGGCCGCGGACGTCACGCCTGAAGCGTTCGCGATGGCACGGCGGCGGCAACACGCGGCGCACGAGGTGGGACACACGCTGGGGTTGGCGCACAACTTCATCGCGACGAGCTACGGGCGCGCCTCGGTGATGGACTACCCCGCCCCGCTGATCAAACTGGTGAACGGCAGGCTCGATCTCTCGGACGCCTACCGGAACGGGCCCGGCGCCTGGGACTCGCTGGCGATCCGCTGGGCGTACACCGAGTTCGCCCCGGCGGCGGAGGCGGCGGGCCTCGAGGCGATCGCGCGCGAAGGGATGGCGCGCGGGCTGAAGTTCATCACCAACCCGGATGAAGCACCGTCCAACGCCTACCCGGAAGCGACGACGTGGGTCAACGGCAGCGACATGACCGTGGAGCTGCAGCGCGTGGCGGCGGTGCGGCGCTTCCTGCTCGAGCGGTTCGACGAACGGGCGATCGGGCCGGGGGAGCCGCTGGCCCTCCTCAATCGCCGCTTCGCGACGGTCTACCTGCACCACCGGTTCACGTTGGGCGCCGCGATCAAGGCGGTCGGCGGCATGGAGTATCGGTACGCCTTGCGCGGCGACACCCTGCCGGCCACGCGCATCCTTCCCCCGGCGCAGCAGCGCCGTGCGCTGGAGACGGTGCTCGACGCGATCGAGCCCGGCGAGCTGGCGGTGCCGGAGCGGGTGCTGCGGGTGCTGGCGCCCCGGCCGTTCGGGTTCGAGACGGACAGCCGGGGATTCACTTCGCCCGCGGCGCCGGCGTTCGACCAGGTGGGGATCGCGCGCACGCTCGCGGCGAGCGTCGTCGGCGGGCTGCTCGACCCGGCGCGCGGCGCCCGGCTCGTCGCCTTCGCCGACCGCGACGCGCGCCAGCCCACGCTCACCGAGGTGATCGGCCGGATCGTGGATCGGACGTGGGGAACGCCCGCGCCCGCCGAGCACGCCGCCTTGAAGCGGGTGGTGGAGCGGGTCGTGATGGATGAGTTGTTGGAGTTGGCGCGCCGCCCCGACGCGACGCCGGAGGTGCGGGCGGCGGCGGAATGGGGGCTGCGGCGGATCGCGCGTCAGCTCGCGGCGCCGAGCCGCGTCGCGGGCGACGCGCAAGCGCACCGGCAGCTCGCCGCGGCGGATATCGAGCGATTCCTGAGCCGCCGCGACGCACCGACGGCGGCGCCACAACCGCTGGCGCCGCCGCCGGGCACACCGATCGGAGAGGAGCCGCCGCCCCCGCCGCGCCCGCCGCGCCCGCCGCGCTAGGGGCTCACCGCCGCAGCGTCGCGATCATGCCGGCGTGGTCGGACGGCCAGATGGGATAGGCCGGCCCGGCCAGCCGGTCCGCCGGCACTTCGCCGAACCGGTCGACCTTGCCCCGGCCCTCCAGCCCGCGCGTGAAGACGTAGTCAATGCGCTGGGAGAAGGGGGCGATCTCGTCCGATAGATCGGGCCGGTGGCAGCAAGTCAAGCCGATGGCGCCCGGACGAAGCGCCGCCCATGCGTCGGTGAACCGGGCGCCCGCCAGGACCTGATGCATCAACGAACCGGGGATGTCGTTGAGGTCGCCCACGACGACGACCGGCCGATCCGTGGGGAGCGACGCCACGAGCTCCGAGACCTGCGCGGCGCGCAGCTCCTCCAAGTGCGCCCCGGCCAGGTCGGCCTCCGTGTGCGTACTCACGAACGTGTAGGGCTGGCCATCGATTGTCGCGTGCGCAAAGACCCAACCGCGCTTCAGCTCCACGCCGGGCGCCACCACGCCGACGTTGAACGTGAAGTTCCGGCCGCCAGCCGACGTGACGGTCACGCGGTCGGCGTCGACGAGTATGGCGTCGTGGTCGACGAGACTGATTCCCGGCAACGGGGCGGCCACGATGTTCTGCACCTGGGCGGCGACGTCATAATGAAGCCCCCGCTCGGCCAGCTTGGCCCGCAGGATCGCCAGGAAATCGAGATCGACGACGATCGGCAGACCGAGCGCCGTGAGGTCGATGTCGATGACCGACACCTCCTGCAGTCCCACGACGTGGGGCCGCGCGCGCGCGATCTCGTCCGCGATCGCATCGGCGCGAGCCGGATAGTCGGTCTTGCCGAGCGTTTCGATCGCGAACAGCAGCGCGGGGACGTCGTCGTCGGGGGAGGGCGAAGCCAGGGCACCGATCACGGCGTCCACGTCGGCCCCGACGTAGAGATTCTGCGTCATCACCGTGACGCTGCCGGCGCTGCCGTCGGCCTGGGCGACCTTGAACTCGGGGGTCGCGGCCGTCGGCGCGCGGTCAGCACAGGCCAGCGTGACGATGGCGAGTGCTAGTGAGAGGGGGAGTACACGACGCATGGGGGCTCCTGGCACGAGTAGTGGGATGTGCGAGGATGCTCCTGGGTAGTCAAGACCGAATCAAGCCGCGCCCCCCCCCCCCACCCCATCAGTCCCGCCGGGCGAGTGCGCTGGCCCGTGCCCGCAGCGCCCGATCGATATCGGCCATGGCGACGTCCGTGGCCAGCGCCGTGTCGCCCTGGCGCCGGGTAGGCACTTTGACCGCCGCGATCTCGCCGTCCGCACCGATCTCCACCAGTGCCGTGGCGACGTTGCCCGGACCGTTGGCCGCGCGGATCACCAGCGTCCACACGCCCTCGGCGGGCCAGAGTTGCCGCAATGCGTAGACGCCGGGCTGCGCCGCTGCGGTGAATTCGAGGCGGATGGTGCGCCGCTCGCCGTTCACGATCCCTTCCGCCGTGCCGTCGAGCGAGAGGCTCATGGGGCTCCGGTGAATGAACGTGTGCACCACGAGGTACGCGCCGCGGAGCGACGCGTCGTAGGGATTCACGGGGTACTCGATCGAGATCCAGGGGGGCTTGGCGAAGGCCGGCGTGGCCAGCGCGGCCGAGAACAAGGCCGCGACACTCAGGGCGCGAATCGGGGCAAGCATGAAAGACTCCTCGTGCGGGTTCACCGGTTGGATGCCGGGCGCCTCGCGGCGGTTTGAATCACTTCACCGTCGTGCCGGTGCGAGGGTCTATGTCGCGGACGCCGCGCAGGATCACGCGCCGGAACAGGATCCGGCGGATCGAGCTCCAGTAGGCGTCCAGGGTCGCGGGTTCGAGCGCCAGCGCGCCCGGGCGTGTCACGCCGGGAGGCGGTGGTACGAGCGCGGCAAGTCGGTCGTACACCGCGCCGCGCTGCGACGGATCCACCCGTTGGAGCAGATGCCAGAGCGACACCGCGTCTTCAGCGCGGGCCGAAGCGAGGGCGGCGCCCGCCGCGCCAGCTCCGCCGCTCTCGAAGTCAAACTTGGCCAGCGCGCGCCGCAGCGGCTCGGGCGCGTCCTCGACGTACGGCGTGCCGGGCCCCATGCCCGCCCGCGTGTCGGCGATCGCGCCCAGCGGGACCACCGACCGCCGACCGCGCCAGGTGAACTCGACATAGCCCGCGGTCACGTGCAGGCGCCCGTTCCCTAGAGAGTCGGTCTCGAGGGTGTAGGCGCAGCCGAGGTCGATCGCCGTCCCGGCGGGGGTCTCGACGAAGAACAAGCGCGGGGGCGCGTCGACCTTGGCGTCGATGGCACCCCGGGCGAGCGCCAGCCGGTGCGCGTCGGGGCGCGCTTCGAGCAGGCGGATCCGCGTCCCCGGCTTCACCTCCACCCGGCCGATGCTCCCCACGGCGATGAGGGCGCGGGACGAATCGTCCGTCTCGACCCACTCGCCGACGCGCAGCGCGCCCGACGCCGCGAGCCGGGCCGACCCGACGAGGGGGCGACCCGCGAGGACTGAGACCGGCCAAGAGCCGGAGGAGGGGGCGCCGCTGAAGTTCCGCGTGACGACGACCGCGGCGACCGCCGCCGCCGCGGCGAGCGGCAGCCAGTACCACCGGGGCCGCCGCGTCGAGAGGCGCGCGGCGATGTCCGGCCAGAGGTCGCGCGGCGGCTCGATGCTCTTGGGGAGCCGGCCCACAGCCTCCCGCAGCTCGCGTTCGTTCATCGGTCCAGGTTCTCCCGCAACAGGCGTCGGGCTCGGAATAGCTGTGCCTTCGACGTCCCCTCGGCGATGCCGGTCAAGTCGGCGATCTCGGCGTGGCTATAGCCTTCGATGTCGTATAGCACGAAGACCTCCCGCGCTCCCTCGGGCAGGGCGGCGATGGCCCGCTCGAGATCGATGCTCACACCCACCGCCGGCTCTCCCCGGCCCCGCTCCAACGTCTCGGGAGCCGCCACCGGCGCGACGCGCTGCTCGCGCCGGAACGTGGTGCGCCGTTCGTTCATCACGACATTGACGGCGAGCCGATGCAGCCACGAGCTGAACGCGCTCTCGCCCCGAAACGAGCGGAGCTTGCTCCAGGCGCGCACGAACACATCCTGCGTACGCTCCTCGGCCGCACCCGCGTCGCCGGTCAGGCGCAGGCACAGGGCGTACACGCGTCCGGCAAGCTGGTGGTAGAGGTCCCGGAACGCCGTCTGATCGCCAGCCTGCGCCCGGCGGACGAGGTCGTCCGTCACGAACTTAGGATGCCGCTGGTGTTTGGAGGGTTTGGATGAGCGCCGGCACGGGCCTCAACTCGACTCACGGCACCCGAATCCGCGTGAGCTCGCGCAACCGAGCCTCCAGGTCCTTCTGCGCCTGGTCGAGCCGCGCACGTTGCTCTGCCAAGCGGGCGGTGACTTCGGTCTGCAGCGCCGCCACCTTGGCGCGCGCCGGCGCGACCTTGGGATCCACCTGCCGGTCGACCTCGGCGCGCAGCCGGCGCTCCGCCGTGGCCACCTCGTCGCCGAGCATGGCGCGCAGGCGCGCCGCGATGGCCTCGTCGAGGTTCGAGCGCACGACCAACCGCGGCCGGGCGATCGTCCCCGTTACGCCGGCGTCGACGCTGAGGTCGGAGATCCCCGACACCACGCGCCACACCACGTCACTCACGGGCGTGCCGGTCGCGCCCGAGTCCCGCTCCCATCGTACGCGGCTCGAGCGCACCGCCCAACGCGCCCGAATCGTGTCGCCGCGGAGCGCGAAGCCGAGCTGCACCGTGCCCTCCCGCGGCTCGAGGCGCAGCGGCAGCGACGGCAGCGCGATAGCGGGGAGGCGCACGCCCTGGAGGCTGGCGCCGGCGGTGTCGCGCGGCGTGGCGCGGACGTGGTCGAGCATCGCGCCGGCGGCCACCGCCGGCGCCGACGCCTCGAACAGCGTCGGGCGCCCGTACAACGCGGGGTCGCTCGTCAGGCCGGTGAGCCGGCCGGTGTAGTGCTTCGCCTGAGGCGCCGTCCCGTCGAGTCGGAACGAGAGCTCGGCGGTCCGCAGCAGGAAGCCCGGCAGCGCGTGCTCACGGGGGAAGCGGACGGTCGTGCCGCGGCCGCGCGCGCGCGGCGGCCCGGCGTCGGCGCGTGGGAGCAGCCCGGGTGGCATGTAGTGGCGCCCCAGCCGCGCCCAATAGAGGGCGCGCTCGAACTTCCGGACCGCGGTCGGCGCGAACAGCGCGGCGCCGATCTCGGGGGCGTCCAGCGCGGGGAGCTTGAGCAGGCCCTTGGCCACGGCGTAGTCGCGCTGCTTGGCGCTGTCGAGCCCGGCGGCGCCGGCGCGGAGCGACGCCAGCCCGCCGGTCACGCGGCGCTCCAGGGCCGCGACGCGGTCGCGCGCCCGTTTCAGCTGGTCGATGGCCCGACGCGCGCTGGCCAAAGCGGCCAGGTCGGTGGCACGTGCTGTGCGCAGCCGCGCCAGTGTCGCCGCGGCGGAATCGACCGCGGGCCCGAGCTGCAACGAGTCGAGACCCGCCTGCCAGGCGCGGCGGCTCGAGTCGGTGCGGGCCGTCAGCGCCTCGGCCGCCGGGATCGCCGAGAGATTCCGCGGGTCGAGCGTCCCGACGTCGATCTTCCCCGTCGCTAGCTGGAGCGCCGGAACCTGGAACTGTCGTGACCAAGCCTGGGCCTCCGTCATGACCCGAGCGGCGATACCGTCCGACCGTCCGGCCGTCCGACCGTCCGTCTGCCGCGGCGTGCCGAAGCGAAGGCCGTTCGCCGCCAGCCGGTCGATGACCACCTTCTTTTCGAGCAGGGGCAGCACATCCACATCAGCCACGAGCTCGTCCGCCTCGAGCAGATTCTCGAGCGCCTCGTGCGGACTCGCCACGGTGAGCCCGCGGATGGTCACGTCGCCGTCGGCGAGACTGAGGTGGAGGCTCTTGATCTCGACCTTCGCGCCAACGATGGCCGTGCCGATCTTCTCCGCCGAGCGACGCGCAATGCGGTCCCCGAACAGCACCCACGCCACCATGCCGAGCGCTGCGAACACGAGCAATGGCCCGACGGCTCTCCAGCGAAAGACGCGCACGCTCACGCCATCACTCCGGCCGGAACAGGCGGTAGACGTTGTACAGCTTCGACGCCGTCACCGCCCGGTACCACTTCGACTGGCGGACGCGCTCGCCCAGGGTCGCGCGGTACCGGGCCACCGCCCAACGCCCTCCGAAAAACAGAGGCAGGAAGGCGACGAGCGAGAAGACCAGGCTGCCCAGCACGATGCTGTTGTTGAAGCTCGTGAGCGGGACGACGGGGGTGTTGTAGAGCGAGGTCCAGAGCGGCGTCAGGGCGGGCGTGTCGAGCAGCAGCCGGCGCCCAATCGCGTCGAACACCGGGTCGAGCAGGAACCCCACCGGCACGAACAGCACCCAGCCGAGCATCGCGGCGGGGAACGACACGTTGAGAATCACGATCAGCCCGAACACCACGGCGTTGTGCAACGTGACGAGCGGCGTGAGCCCGAGGAAAGACCCGAGGGCGATGCCTGCCGCCACTTGCCCCGGCGTCCCCTCGGAATGGAGCGCCTTGACGAGCGACTGAATCAGCTTGGCCAGCGTGAGCATCGCGTCAGGCCGCCAGGAGGGTCCGCAAGTTCTGCACGATCGTCTGAAGTCGGCGCTGCACTTGGCGCCTCTCGAGGAAGCGACCCCGGATCCACGCCACGAAGGATCGAGGGGTCCAGACCTGTCTGACGGTCACCGCCGTCGCTGTCCCGCTGGCATCGAGGCGGAGAAACAGCCTCGCCCCTTTTCGCTCCCCCCGCTCCGCCCAGCCGAATGTGGCAGGTGGGGCATAGTCCACGACTTCGAACTCGCTCACGCGTTGGCCGAACCGTGCCTTGAAGCGCGCACCCTTCCGGAGTGGCGCGTTGCTCTCGACGCCGTCGCAGCCGGGGAGCCACCTGGCGATGCGGTTGGGATCGGTGAGCAGGGCGAATACCTGAACCACCCCGGCGTTGACCGAGTCGACGTACGTATGGCTGACGGGTTGCATGAGTGCCTCTCAGGCCAGCGGCGGCCGCTTGGTGTGCCAGTCGGTGCGCGACTGATAGAGCCGGGCCAGCGTGACGAGCTTGGCCTCGTCGAACGCACGGCCCGCGAACGCAAGACCGGTCGGCAACCCCTGCACCCCGAAGCCATTGGGCACCGAGATCCCCGGCACGCCCACGACGTTCGTCGGACCGATGACGTTGGCGCCGCCCGTGATCCCCGGCCACCCGTCGCGGAACGGCTTGTCGATCGGGCTCGCGACCGTCGTGCGCGTGGGCGTCGCGATGGCGTCGAACTGCTTCAGGAACGCGTCGAGCGCGCGTTGCATCGGGCGGCGCACCCGCAGGGCGCGGAGGTAGTCCGGGGCCGAAATGGCGAGCGCCGGGTAGCCGCCGGTGCGGTCTTCCGGAGCGGTGAGCAGCGCCAGCCGGCCGGTCTTCAGCAGGTCGTCGAAGGCGCTCGCGCCCTCGGCGGCGATGATCATCCCCGCGACCGCGCCGTACGGGAGATCGGGCAGCTCGACGCCCTCGACCACCTCGATCGCATCCTGCAGCGCGGCGATGGACGCGCGGAAGTTCGCGGCCACTTCGGGCTGGATGTTCTCGGCGGCGCCCTTCGGGATGCCGATCTTGAAACGGTGGCCCGCCCCGCTCCCCCCGCCCCCCCCGCGCGCCGCAGGCGGGATCTTGAAGCCGCGCGCCACTGCCGACGGATCGCGGGGGTCGGGCCCCGCGATCGCCGCGAGCACCAGCGCGCAGTCCTCGGCCGTGCGGCCCAGCGGGCCCAGCTTGTCCATCGTCCAGGCGAGCGCCATCGCGCCGTGCCGGCTCACCAGCCCGTACGTGGGCCGCAAGCCGGTGACGCCGCAATAAGCGGCGGGCGTGAGAATCGAGCCCGAAGTCTCCGAGCCGATGGCGAACGGCACGAGCCCTGCGGCGACGGCCGCCCCTGGCCCGCTCGACGAGCCGCCGCTCCAGTACGCCACGTTCCAGGGGGTCTTCCCCGGCCCCGTGAACGAGGCGTTCGCCTGGTTGTAGCCCATCCCGCCGGCGAGCTCCACCATCGCCAGCTTGGCGACGAGGACGGCGCCGGCGGCGGCGAGGCGCTCCACGACCGTGGCGTCGGCGTCGAGCCGCTGCTCGCGGTACGGCTCCGCGCCCCACGTCGTGGGATAGCCCTTCGTCGCGAGGAGGTCCTTGACCCCGTACGGGATTCCGTGCAGCGGGCCGCGCCACTGCCCTTGGCGGATCTCGCGGTCGGCCTGCCCGGCCTCCGCGAGCGCCCGCTCGCGGGTCGTGGTGACGACGGCATTGAAGCTCGGTCCGAGCCGATCGAGACGGTCGAGGAAGAGCGTCGCAAGCTCCGTGGCGGACGTCTTGCGCTGCCGGAGGAGGCGGCCCAGATCGACGACGGTGGCGAAGGCCAGGTCGTCGCTCATGCGTCCTCCCCCCGATAGACGGCGTACACGAAGTCGGGCTCGTCGGCGTTGGTCAGGGTCGTCTGGTAGAGCCGTTCCACCGCACGCAGCCGCGTGTCGATGCTGCGCGTGATCGTGGCTAGCTCGTCGGGGGTGAAGCGATCGGGGTAGCGGAGCCGCACGCCCTCGGCGAGGGCCTTGGCGAGGGCGGACGGCTCCTGCGTCTGCGGAGCCTGTGGCGCCACCGGCCCCACCGGCCCCACCGGCCGCAAATCGGCGGGTCGCACATCACCCAGCAGCAACGGGGCCGCCGCGGCCAGCGCGAGGCGCTCCGCAAAGGCCCGGCGGGAAATGGCATCGCTCATGACGTCTCCTGTCGCAAGCGGTCCTCGGCGATCGCGAGCAGCTCTTCGAGCGCCGTGGCGCGCTCCTCGTCGCGGGAGCGCCGCAGCCGGGCCTCGAGCACCGGAACGAGCGCCGCTTTGGACCGCCGGTTGACGAACACCACGAATCGAAAGCCGAACTTCCGCTCGTAGGCCTCGTTCAGGCGCCGCAGAGCGTCGAACACCTCCGGAGGCGTCGCGTCCCGCTCGTACCCCTGCTCCCGGAAGGAGCGCGCCGATTGGACGCGAACCCGGTCGGGATGCTCCCCGATGCGGGGGTGCGCGTTGATTACCACGATCTGCTCGGCCTCGGACAGCCGGGCGAGAATGTCCCGCGCCCGCGCGAGCATCTCCTCGTTCGTGGCGAAGGGGCCTTCGCCCCGCAGGCGCTCAACGAGCGGCGTGTTGCCCTCGAAAAGGCGCTCATACATGGCCCCTAGCCCCCAGCCCCTAGCCCCTAGCCCCTAGCTCCCCCGATAGCTCGCGCACGAGAACGGCGAGACCAAGAGCGGGATGTGGTAGCGGCGATGCGCGTCCGCGATCTCGACGTCGAGCGTCACGCGGCCGAGAAAGGCCGCGCGATCCCCCTGCTTCTTGAAGTAGGCACCCACGTCGAACGTCAGGCGGTAGGTGCCGCCCACCAGCGTGCCGTCCACCAGATCGGCGATCCGGCCGTCCGCATCGGTTTCTCCCGAGCCCTGCGGCGCCGCGCGTTGCGTGCCCTCGAGGCGCCACACCGAGACCGAGACGCCGGCGGCGGGCGCGCCGCGCGTGAGATCGAGGACGTGCGTCGAAATCGTGGGACGGTTAGTGTTGGGCATGCTCAGAATCCGAGTGGGTCCGCTGACGTTCACCGCGCGGCTGGAAGAGCGGGCCGCGCCCCAGACGTGCGCGGCGATCCGCCGGTTGCTGCCGCTGAAGTCCAAGATAGTCCAGGCCCGATGGAGCGGCGAGTCGGCGTGGATTCCCCTCGGCGACCTCCAGACGGGCGTCGGGTCGGAGAACCACACCAGCCATCCCGCCCCCGGCGACATCCTCCTCTATCCCGGCGGCGTGAGCGAAACCGAGATCCTGTTCGCCTACGGCGCCACCCTGTTCGCGAGCAAGATGGGGCAGCTCGCCGGCAACCATTTCGCCACGGTCGACGCAGGCCGCGAGCAGCTCAAGGAGCTCGGCCGGCTCGTGCTGTGGGAGGGGGCGCAGGACATCCTCATCGAAGAGACATGATGCCCGGAGCCTGGGCGTGAGCGGTCCCGATCTCCTCATTCGGGGCGGCGAGGTGGTCCTCCCGACCGGGCGTGCGATCGCCGACATCGCCGTCACGGGCGGCGTGATCGCGGCGATTGGGGCCGCCGCGGGCGAAGGCGCGGCCGAGGTCGTCGACGCGCGTTGGCGCGCGGTCCTCCCGGGACTGGTGGATGCCCACGTCCACTTCAACGAGCCGGGACGCGCGGAGTGGGAAGGCTGGGAGGCGGGGACGCGCGGAGCGGCGGCCGGGGGCGTGACGACGGTGCTCGAGATGCCGCTCAACGCTCATCCGCCGACCATCACGGCCGCCGCCTTCGACGCCAAGCTCGCGATCGCCTCCCGGACGGCGCTGGTGGACTTCGGCCTCTGGGGCGGGCTCGTGGACGACAACCTCGCCGAGCTCGCGGGCCTCGCGGCGCGCGGCGTCGTGGCGTTGAAGGCGTTCATGAGTGAGAGCGGCATCAGCGACTTCCGCCGCGTTTCCGACGGTGTGCTCGCGGCCGGCCTCAAGGCCGCCGCCCGGCTCGGCGTGCCGGTCGGCGTCCATGCCGAGAGTCACGAGATGGTGGAGCGCCTGGGCGCCGAGCTCCAGGCCGCGAAACGCACCGACCGGCTCGCGTGGTGCCGCGCCCGTCCGCCCGCGGCGGAAGTCGAGGCGATCCGCCGGCTGATTTCCTGCGTGCGCGGCGCCGGCCCCGACGCCTGCGCGCACGTCGTCCACGTGAGCTGCGCCGAAGGCCTCGCCGAGGTGCAGGCCGCGCGCGAGCGCGGGCTGCGCGTCACCGCCGAGACCTGTCCCCACTACCTCACGTTCACGGAGGACGACTTCGAGCGCCTGGGTCCGGTGCTCAAGTGCGCCCCGCCGATCCGGGACGCGGCGACGCGGGAACGACTCTGGGGCGCGCTGTTGGCCGGGCAGGTCGACCTGGTGGCGTCGGACCATTCCCCCTGCCCCGCCGCCGACAAGCACAAAGGCGAACGGGACGTGTGGCAGGCGTGGGGCGGCATCGCCGGCATCCAGACGACGTTGCCCGTCCTCCTGACCGAGGCGGTGCTGGCGCGTGGCCTCAGCCTCGAGCGCATCGCCGACCTGACGGCCACCGCGCCGGCGCGGGTGTTCGGGCTGTACCCGCGAAAAGGGGCGATCGCCGTCGGCGCCGACGCCGATTTCGTGCTGGTCGATCTCACCCGGAGCTGGACGCTCGAACCCGCCCAGCTGCGGACGCGCAGCGGGCTCAGTCCGTACCTGGGCCGCACGTTCCGCGGAGCCGTGGTTCGGACGATCGTGCGAGGACGCACGGTGTTCGCGGAAGGGGAGATCCTCGGGGAGCCGGGGTGGGGCCGGCTCGTAACGCCCCAGAGTCACAAGACACACGCGGCGAGCCACTAGAGGAGTTGACCGCTCGAGGCCCGGAGCTTGGAGCTGATGGACATCGACGAAGCCCAGTTGCATCGCTACCTCGACGAGCTCTATGCCATCGGCGCCGAGCCCGGCGCGGGAGGCGGCTGCTACCGTCCGTTGTACGGCGCGGCGTGGGCCACCGCGTGCGACCTGGTCGCCGGATGGATGTCGCAGGCGGGCCTCGCGGTGCGCCGCGACGCCGTCGGGAACGTCTGGGGCCGTCTCGAGGCAAGCAGCGGCAGCGGCAAGGCCGTGGTGACGGGGTCCCACATCGACACGGTACGCCGCGGTGGGCGGCTCGATGGGGCGCTGGGGATCGTCGCGGGGCTCGTCGCGGTGCGTGCCGTCGCCGCCGCGCGCGGCGCACCCAAACGGCCGCTCGAGGTGCTGGTCGTGGCCGAGGAAGAAGGCAGCCGCTTTGCAACCAACTTCTGGGGCTCGCGGGCGATCGTCGGGGCGATCGACCCGCGCGAGGCGGAGACGGTGACGGACGCCGACGGTGTCTCGCTGGCGCGCGCGATGCGCGAACGGGGGCTCGACCCCGCCGCAATCCCGTCAGCCGCGCGTGACGACCTCGACGCGTTCGTCGAATTGCACATCGAGCAGGGGGCCGTGCTGGAAGCGACCGCCGCTCCACTCGGCGTCGTCAAAGCGATCGCGGGAGCAGTCCATCTGGAGATCATCGTGAGGGGGCGGGCGGATCACGCGGGCACCACGCCGATGGACCTGCGGCGGGACGCCCTGGTCGGCGCCGCGGCGATGGTGCAGGCGATCGCGTCCATCGCGGCGGCGCTGGGTCGTCCCGCCGTCGCGACCACCGGGAAGCTGCGGGTCGAGCCCGATCAGATCAACGTCGTGCCGGGCCGCGTGGTGTTCACGGTCGACCTGCGGCATGCCGATCTCGCCGGGCGGCGCGCGCTCGAAGAGCGGATTCGCTCGCTGTGCGGCACCATCGCGTCGGAGCGCGAGCTCGGGCTCGCGATCCGCGCGTTGCACGAGCGGCCCCCCGTGCCGATGGACGCGGGCGTCCGGCAGACGCTCGAACGGGCGGCGAAGGACGCCGGGGTCACGCCCCCCCCGGCGGCGCTGGTGAGCGGCGCGGGCCACGACGCCCAGGTGCTCGCGGCGCGCTGCCGCGTGGGGATGTTGTTTGTCCCCAGCATCGGTGGGCGGTCGCACTGTCCTGACGAGGCGACCGATCCCGCGCACGTCGCTTTGGGGACCCGCGTGCTGGCCGGGGCGCTCGAGCTGCTCGCCTACTGACGGCTTACACCTTCACCGCCTTGGCATAGGCCAGCTGGATCACCGCCTCGGCCTCCGCGTCCGACGCCAGGACGCAGATGGCCGCGCCCTCCTGCCAAAACACCAGCGTGACACCCTTGACGCGGTACACGCGGAACGTAATGCCGTTGCGTTCGCGCACGTCGTCGGTTCGGGGCAGGTCGGCGAGCCGTCCCTCATACATCTGGCACACAAGGTCCCGGCCCCCAGGTCCGCGGTAGGCGAACAGAGCGCTGGGGCGGCCACGAACCTGATGGACCCGGCCGCCGGCCAAGTGGTACTGCATCATGCCGAGGTCGAACACGCGCGTTCGGAACACGAGACCAGCATTGGCGAAGAGGCTCTCGACCGCCGCGGGGTCCGAGCTCTGCAGGTCGAGTGTCAGACGGCCGCCGGAATACTCGGCGAAATCGCGGGCAACCGCGTCTGCAAGATCCCCGCTCGGGCGGGACAGGAGGACGACCGCGAGCACGGCGGCAGCGGCTAAGGCGGCCGCCGCGGCCCATCTCGCCCACCCCTGAGACGGCGCCTCGGCCGCGTCCAGGGCGGCGGCGACCCGACGCGCGACCGCGGGCGGCACCTCCTCGCCCGGGAGTCGCCGCAGCGCGACGTCCCGAACCCAGCGCAGGGCCTCGAGTTCTCCGCGGCATTGCGGGCATTGGTCCAGGTGCGCCTCGACCTCGGCCCGTCGCGCGTCGGGGAGCCGCCCGTCGAGAAAGTCCTGCAGCGTTGCACCGAGGTGATTCGCGGCGTCGGTCATCGGTCGAGTGCGGTGCCTTTGCGGTAGCCGGCTTGGTGCGCGTACTCTTGCAGCGCCGCGAACAGCAACTTGCGACCGCGGTACAGGCGTGATCCAACGGTCCCGACGGCACAGCCCAGGACCGAGGCTGCCTCTTCGTAGGACAATCCTTCGACGTCCACCAAGAGTAGCGGCGACCGGAAATCCTCAGGCAGCTGCCGCAGGGCCCGCTCCACCTCGGGGTTCCACCGCTGCCCCCAACCCTCAACTGTGGCGACGTCGGATGCCGGATTATCGGGTGCCTGGGTGAAATGCTGGAAGCGCTCCTCCAGGTCTTCCACCGACTCCATCCGCGGCCGTCGCTTCGCCTGCCGGTACTGGTTGGTGAAGACCGAGTACAGGATCGTGAACAGCCAGGCCTTGCAGTTACTTCCGGGCGCGAAGTTCTCGAATGTGCGAAAAGCCCGCAGCAAGGTCTCCTGCACCAGGTCGGCGGCGTCCGGGGGCTCCCGTGTCAGCCGCAGGGCGGTGTTGTACAGCGCCCGCATGAACGGAAGGGCCGTCGCCTCGAACGCCGCCCGTTTCACACCTTCGGGCGTCCCCCTCAGGCTCACACGACCCTCCGGGAATTTTCCGGCGTCGCCCAGTGTTGACCACGGTAGCTCCGAGCGCGCGGTGCGCTCATTGCTCCAACGCTCGTCTGGGAGGTCGCGCCATGAAGAACCTGCGCATGCTCCTCGGTGTTGCCGCTGTGGCGCTGGCGGTCGCCGGGTGTTCGCCGGGGGACGTCGTCCAGCCTAGGGCCGCCGCTCCCCTCGCGTCCGTCGTGGCCAGCGCACGCCCGCCGTTCGTTTTTCCTGGTGGGTGCTGTTTCTACCAGGATCGAGTCGTGCGTACGGTCGTCCCCCCCGCACAGACGCCGCAGGAAGGCCGGGACAACTTCTACGCCTTTCCGAGCGCTGCGGTAGCCGGTCAGAAGGGCGTGGTCGGGGTCGTGCCGGGCGATCAGGACTACCACGGCGGGCACTGGGCGTTCCACGCGGTGACGTTCAGCGTGACTCCGTATCTCCTGACGTCGGAGGAGGCGGTTCTGGGCGCGGCAGCCGCGGGAGACGTGTCGATCACCCGCGTGGCGGCCAATGACTTTAAGTGCCCCATTCAGCCGTAGCCGAAAAAGTACGCCGCCGAGCGCTGTGGCGGTTGTAGATCCAACGCAAGGCCTGAACGGACCGTGCCGCCCCCTGGTGGACCGGGCCCTGCACCAGGGTGGCGGTCGTGTCAGCGGGCCCCCAGCTTAGGGCCGTGGCGTTCCTCCCTTACGTGCCTGACGACCAGATTCCGGAGCCCGACCGGGTCCCCGACCGGGACAACATCCTTCGAATTCACGGCATCCACCCGCGGACGATGCGGCAGCACTACGATCTGTACCTCGAGCTGATGCGCGGACCGAGTCCCCTGTCCCGCATCCAGCGGGAGCTGATCGCCGTCGTCGTGTCGGCGGCCAACCGCTGCCACTACTGAATCGAGCATCACGGAGCGGGACTCCGTCAACTGCTGTCGCTCGCCGGCCGCTCGCCAGCCGCCGCCGCACAGGTCGTTGAGGCGTTGACCACCAACCACCGGAGCGTCGACCTCACGCCCGCCGACCGCGCGATGCTGGACTACGCGCTCACGCTGACCCAAGCGCCGCACACCGTCACGGCCGACTCGGTAGCCGCCTTGCGAGCCGTGGGGTTCGACGATCGTGCAGTTCACGACATTTGCGCAGTGACCGCCTATTACGCGTTCGTGAATCGCATTGCTGACGGACTGGGGGTGGACCTCGAGGAACGGTTTCGGCGCTAGGCCACCAGTCCCAGCTTCTCCTCCAACCGACGCTTCACGTCCGGCCATTCGTCGTCCAGGATCGAATAGTAGACGCTGTCGCGCCAGCGCCCGGTGGCCGTCAGCATGTGCCGCCGGAACGTGCCCTCCTCCTTCGCACCGATGCGCACCAACGCGCGGCGCGATTGCTCGTTCAGCGCATCGGTCTTGAACTCGACGCGCACGCAGCTCAAGGTTTCGAAGGCGTGTCGCAGCAGCAGGTACTTCGCCTCGGTGTTGACGGGCGTGCGCTGCCACGGCCGCGCGACCCAGGTCCAGCCGACTTCGACGCGCCGGTTGTCCCGATCAATGTTGCCGTAGCGCGTGCTGCCGACCGGCCGGTCCGGTGTCCCCCCCCCTCCGCCCGGCCCGCGCGCCACGATCGCGAAAGGCAGCGCTTGCCCCTCGCGCTGCAGGGCGAGGGCCGCGTCGACGTAGCGCCGCAGGTCTTCGGGCGACGCCATGTGGCTTTGCGACCAGCGCCACAGCGCTGGGTCGATGGCGACGGCGGCGAGGGCGTTCAGGTGCGCGAGCGAAAGGGGTTCGAGCCGCACGTGCCGGCCTTCGAGGGTGATGGGCCGGATGTCCATCAGAGGAGCTGGGCCAGGTCGGCGTGACTGGCGCGCAGCCGCGCGGCGGCTTCCGGCACGTCAGCGAGCAACGTGAAGTCGGTGAACTCGAACCCCGGTGCCACGGTGCAGCCGACCAGAGCGTAAGCGCCGAGCGGGCGTGCGGCCTGCCAGCACACCGCCGGCACCACCGCCACGGGACGTGCATCCGGTGCCACGGTACCAAGCCGCGCCCGCTGAACGGGCGTGCCGCCGGCGTCCGTCAGCCATAGCAGCTCGAGCGGATCACCTTCGTAGTGGTGCCACGCTTCGTCCGCCTGCACCCGGTGCCAGCGGCTCCATTCGCCCGCCGTCAGCAAGAAGTAGATCGTGGTCAGCGCGGATCGCTCCACGTTCCGCTCCATCGGGCGCACCTGACGCGGAGATCGAAACACCTCGCCGAAGTAGCCGCCCTCGGGATGGGGCCGCAGGCGCAACGTGCGGATCAGGGCGGCTGCGCGCGTGTCCATCGTCAGGGGCCGCCCTCCAACAGCCGCGCCAGCACGTTCTGCGTCACCGCGCGCCGATAGGCCGCCGTCGAGCGCACGTCGTCGATGGGGCGGATGTCCGCGACGACCGCCGCCACCGCGCCCGCGACGTCGCCCCGGGCGAGCGCCGCCTCGGCCCCGCGCGCCCGCAGCGGCACCTCGGCCACGGAGCCGACGGCGACCCGGGCGGGCTCCCGACTCACCGCCAGCACGACCTTCGAGATCGCCTGAGCGGCCCGCGTCCCCACCTTGCGGAACCGCAGCACGCGGCCGTCGAGCGGAAAGCGCACGGCCACGATCAGCTCCCCCGCGCCGAGTGCGGTCCTGCGGTAGCCGGTGAAGAACTCGGCGATGGGGATGGTGCGGCGGTCGGTGCGGACGATCGCGTCCGCGGCGAGCAGGACGGGAAGCGTGTCGCCCGCGGGGGACGCGTTCGCCAGGTTCCCGCCCAGCGTCCCGCGGTTCTGGATCTGTGCGGCGCCGATCGTGCGTGACGCCTCGACCAGCGCCGGCAGGTGCTGCTGCACCAGCGCCGACCGGATGATCCCCGTGTAGGGTTCCGCAGCCCCGATCTCGAGCGCGCCATCCACACGGCGAATCCCCTTGAGCTCGCCCAGATGCCAGAGATCGAGGAGCGCGCCGGGAGCGGGCCGGATTGCCCCGGCATGCAACATGACCATCACATCGGTGCCGCCCGCGACCGGCCGGCAGTCGGGGCGCTCGGCGTACAGTCGCACGGCGTCGGACAGGTCGCGCGGCCGGAGGTACGTCACGCCCGGCATGCGAGCACGGCGTCGATGATCTTGGTATAGCCGGTGCAACGGCACAGGTTGCCGGCCAGAGCGACCCGCACTTCGTCCGCCGACGGCCGTGGGTTCCCCTGGAGCAGTGCGTGCGCGGCGAGCAGCATGCCCGGCGTACAGATCCCGCACTGCGCGGCGCCGCGCTCGATGAATGCTCGCTGTAGGGGCGACAGCTCGCCGCCCTGCGCCAGCCCTTCAATTGTGAGGACCTCCCTGCCCTCCACCTGTCCCGCGGCCACGAGACAACTGTTCACCACCTCACCGTCAATCAACACGGAGCAAGCGCCGCACTCCCCTTCTCCGCATCCTTCTTTCGTACCGGTCAGATGCAGGTCCTCTCGCAACACGTCGAGCAACCGGCTCGAGCCCGGGACGTCCACGGTGAGGGGCGAGCCGTTGAGCGTGAATCGCACCGTCATCGACGCATCCCGTTTCCCGTTTCCCGTTTCCCGTGCAGTGCTTCCAGCACCTTCTCCGCCGTCGCCGGCACCTCGTCGAGCCACACACCGGTCGCATCGTGGATCGCGGCGATCACGGCCGGCGCGGCTCCATCCATCGGCAGCTCGCCGATCCCCTTGGCGCCGAAGGGGCCGCGCGAATACGGGTTCTCCACCAGAATCGTTCTGATGCGAGGGGCGTCGAGCGCCGTGGGGATCAGGTAGGTCGCCAGCCGATCGTTCACGTAGCGACCGTCCTTCATCTTGATCTCCTCGATCGTGGCCCACCCGACGGCCTGGAGGTTGCCGCCCTCGATCTGGCCCTCGGCCATCACGGGGTGGATCGCCTTGCCGCAGTCCACGGCCGTCACGAGATCGGTCACCCGCACCTCGCCGGTGTCGGTGTCCACCTCGAGGTCCACGATCGTGCAGGCCCAGGCGTACACCGGGTACGCATCGCCCCGGTAGGTCTGGTCATCCCAGTGGATCGTGTCCGCCTGGATGTAGGTCTTCTCGACCCGGAGCGGCGCTCGTTCGCGCGCGAGCCGAGTGCGGAGCTCGAGGGCGGCGTCACGGATGAGGCCCCCGACGATCATCGCCGTGCGCGAGGCAACGGTCGGTCCCGAGTCGGGGACGAGCGACGTGTCCTGCGGGGCCAGCGTCACCCGCTCGAGGGACACGCCGAGCGCCTCGGCCGCGATCTGACAGAAGATCGTTTTGGTCCCTTGTCCGATCTCCGTCGAGGCGCTGAGGATCCGGTACTCCCCCGCCGCTGTGAACTCTACGGCGACCCTCCCCGACAGTTTCTTCTCGCCACTCCCCGTGAATCCCGAGCCGTGGAATACCAGGGAGAGGCCACGACCCCGTCGGACGGTCGGACGGGCGGATGGGCGGACGGGCGGCGCCCCCCGCAACGCGGCGTCGAGCACTTGCTCCGCGCTCACGCTCTCGCTCAGCTTCTGACCCGTCGCCGTCGTGTCGCCGACGCGCAGCAGCCACTTGCGCCGCAGCTCCACGCTCGGGACCCCAAGCCGCTCGGCAACGTGCTCCACCATCAGCTCGGCGGCGAAGAGCGACTGCGGCGCGCCGAAGCCCCGGAACGCCCCGTTCGGCGGGGTATTGGTCGCCAGCGCACGGGCGCGGATCCGCACATTGGGGCAGCTGTACGGCCCTGCCGCGTGGATGGCGGCCCGCGACAACACGACGGGAGTCAGCGTGCAATAGGCGCCGCCATCGAGCACGATCTCGATGTCCTGCGCGAGCAGCGTCCCGTCGCGCCGCACGGCGGTGCGGTGGGTGATCACGCCGGGGTGGCGTTTCGTCGTGGCCGCGAGGTCCTCGTGACGATCGTACACCAGGCGCACCGGGCGGCCCGCCTTACGCGCCAGCAGCGCGGCATGGATCGCGACCAGCGACGGATACTCCTCTTTGCCGCCGAACCCGCCCCCGGTTTCCGCCTGGATCACGACCGCCTGCTCGTCCGACAGGGCGAGCGCCCGCTTGAGAGCGCGATGCACGTAGTACGGACATTGGAGGGAGCCGATCACGGTCACCCCCGCTTCCCGTTTCCCGTTGCTCGTTTCCCGATAGGGGTACGCGATCGCGCCCTGCGGCTCGATATAGAGCTGTTCTTGTAGCCCCACCCGGAACGTTCGCTCGACCACCACATCGGCCTGGCGCCGCGCGGCCGCCACGTCGCCTTTGACGATCTCGATCGTGGTGTACGTCTCCGTGGCACGTCCGAGGTCGAGCACGGGCTCCGCCGGATCGTACATGATGTGCACGTGACCCGCGGCTGTCTCGAGCGTGGTCTTATCGGCCGCCGCGAGCAGGAGGATCGGCTCCTCCTGGTGGCGGATCGCCCGCTGGGCCAACGCCGGCTGGTCGTCGCGGATCAGCTGGACGACGTTCTCACCCCCGCCCATCGCGATGTCGTCGGCGCTCACGACCACGACGCGCGACCAGTCAAAGGCGGGATCGAGCGTGATCGCGCGGATCGTCCCGCACGCCACGGTGGAGCGGATGGTCCTCCCGTACCACGCCCCAGGCACGACGAGGTCGTCGGTGTAGCGGGCGCGCCCGGTGACTTTCTCCACGCCGTCGCGGCGCGGGATGGAGCGGCCGACGGCCGTGTCGGATGAACAGGACATAGTGCGGTAATATTGCAACAGAATGCGTCCCGTCGGGCGGGGGAAGCGCACCGTTCTGGTGCCACTGCGCTTCCGTTTCGGCGTTGGCGGGTGCACGGAGGTGGCACGAGGGTTGCGATGCCACGTGAGTGGAAGCAGGACGGGGAGTCGGGGGAGAAAAGCCGGCAAAGGTGGGACCTGGTATATGCTGGTCCCGCGCCGGCCGCCGCAGCGGACGTGCACGGTCGCTGCGGCCCCCCCCCACCACTGAGCAGGACATAGGGGGCGGCCGGACCAGCATGCGCGCACCACTGCGAGCAGCCCCGGTACGCCCCGCTGCTTTTCCCCCCCAACGGAGACGTGTGGCCGGTGTGCTACATTGAGTCCATGACCACGGCGCCCACCCGGACCGCGGCTGGCTTCGAGATCCACGCGCCCCTCGAGCCGGGGTTCGAGGAGATCCTGACACCGGAGGCGCGCGCGTTTCTGACGACGCTCGCCCGCGCGTTCGAGGCCCGCCGTGACGAGTTGCTCGCGCGCCGCGCGGCACGCCAGCGCCGCCTCGAGGTGGGCGAGCTTCCCAGCTTCCTCGACGAGACGCGCGGCGTGCGCACGGGGGCCTGGACCGTCGCCCCGATTCCGCCCGACCTGCTCGACCGCCGAGTCGAGATTACGGGGCCGGTGGATCGCAAGATGATCATCAACGCGCTCAACTCCGGGGCGCGCGTGTACATGGCCGACTTCGAGGACTCGAATGCGCCCACCTGGCGCAACAACCTCGAAGGCCAGTTCAACCTGCGGGACGCGGTCCGCGGGACGATCGATTTCACGAGCCCGGAGGGGAAGCAGTACCGGCTGGCCGCCCGCACGGCGACGCTCATGGTGCGCCCGCGCGGGTGGCATCTGGACGAGAAGCACGTGACGGTGGACGGCCGCCCGATCTCGGCGGCGCTGTTCGACTTCGGCCTGTTCTTCTTCCACAACGCCGCCGCGCTGATCGCGAAGGGCAGCGGCCCCTACTTCTATCTGCCGAAGCTGGAGAGCCATCTCGAGGCCCGGCTGTGGAACGACGTGTTCAATCTCGCCCAGGACGCCCTCGGCATTCGGCGCGGGACGATCCGCGCGACCGTCCTGATCGAGACGATCCTCGCCGCGTTCGAGATGGACGAGATCCTCTACGAGCTGCGCGAGCACTCCGCGGGACTCAACTGCGGCCGCTGGGACTACATTTTCAGCTTCATCAAGAAGTTCCGGCACCGTCCCGATTTCGTCCTTCCCGATCGGGCGCGCGTCACGATGGATCGCCCCTTCCTCAAGTCCTACGTGGACCTCCTGATCCAGACCTGCCACCGGCGCGGCATCCACGCGATGGGCGGCATGGCCGCGCAAATCCCGATCAAGCACGACCCGGCCGCGAACGAGGTCGCGCTCGACAAGGTGCGGCAGGACAAGCTGCGCGAGGTCCGCGCCGGGCACGACGGCACCTGGGTGGCGCATCCTGGGCTCGTGCCCATCGCGCTCGAGGCGTTCGCCGCGATGCGCGGGCCGCACCAGCTCGACGTCAAGCGCGAGGACGTGCGCGTAAGCGCGCCCGACCTGCTGGCCGTGCCGGAAGGCGAGGTCACCGCGACCGGCCTCCGGACCAACGTGGACGTCGGGATTCAGTACCTCGAAAGCTGGCTGCGCGGCCTGGGCTGCGTCCCGATCTACAATCTGATGGAAGACGCGGCGACCGCCGAGATCTCGCGCACGCAGGTGTGGCAGTGGGTGCGCCACGGCGTCCGGCTCGCCGACGGGCGCGCGGTGACCGCGGCGCTCGTGCAGGCGACGATCGCGGAAGAGCTCGAGAAGGTGGGCGACGGCGGCCGGTTTCCGCTCGCTGCCGAGCTGTTCCAGCGCATGACCACGGAGCCGGAGTGTCCTGAATTCCTGACCAAGGTGGCATATGACTATCTCGACTGATCTCGAGCGGCGCTGGGCTACAGACGCGCGGTGGACGGGCATCACGCGCCCCTACCGTGCGGAGGACGTGGAGCGGCTGCAAGGCAGCCTGCAGGTCGAGCATACGCTCGCCGCCCACGGCGCGCGGCGCTTGTGGGAGCTGTTGCACGAGCGGCCGTACGTCGCCGCGCTCTCCGCCGTCACGGGGAACCAGGCGATCCAGGAAGTGGCTGCCGGCCTCGCGGCGGTGTACGTGAGCGGCTGGCAGGTCGCGGCCGACGCCAACGAAGCGGCGACGATGTACCCGGACCAGAGCCTGTACCCCGCCGACAGCGTCCCCATGCTGCTGCGGCGGATCCAGAGCGCGCTGCGCCGCGCGGACGAGATCACCCACATGAGGGGGGACCACCGGATCGAGTGGTACGTCCCCCTCGTGGCCGACGCCGAGGCGGGCTTCGGCGGCGTGCTGAACGCGTTCGAGCTGATGAAGATGATGATCGCTGAAGGCGCGGCGGGTGTGCACTTCGAGGACCAGCTCTCCTCGGCCAAGAAGTGCGGCCACCTGGGGGGCAAGGTCCTCGTGCCCACGAGCGAGTTCATCCAGAAGCTGGTCGCCGCGCGTCTCGCCGCCGACGTCTGCGGCGTGGATACGATCCTGATCGCGCGGACCGACGCCAACAGCGCGACGTTGCTCACGAGCGACGCGGACGAATACGACCGCACGTGGTGCACCGGGGAGCGGACAACCGAGGGATTCCTGCGCGTGCGGGACGGCGTCGCGGCCGCCATCGCGCGCGCGCTCGCCTATGCGCCGTACGCGGACCTCCTCTGGTTCGAGACGGCCAAGCCGGACATCGCCGAGGCGCGCGCCTTCGCCGACGCGATCCATGCGAAGTATCCGGGAAAGCTGCTGGCGTACAACTGCTCCCCGTCGTTCAACTGGAAGCGGCATCTGAACGACGCGCAGATCGCGAGCTTCCAGCGCGACCTGGGGGCGATGGGATACAAGTTCCAGTTCGTCACGCTGTCCGCGTTCCACGCGCTCAACCTCAGCATGTTCCAGCTGGCCCGGGACTACAAAGACCGGGGCATGGCGGCGTACGCCGATCTCCAGTCGCGCGAGTTCGCGGCGGAACGGGACGGCTATCAGGGGGTGAAGCACCAGGAATTCGTCGGCGTGGGGTACTTCGACCAGGTCACCCAGGTCGTGACGGGCGGCCAGAGTTCGACCACGGGCCTGGAAGGCTCGACGGAGCGCGAGCAGTTCGTGAGGCGTTGACAAGCCTCGCCCACGCCGTAGCTTAGCCCCGAACCGGCCCCGCGAGCCCCGCTCCAAAGGCCGGTTCTTCTCTTTTGGGAAGGGCTCATGGCAGCGACACTGCGGAACTACATCGGGGGCGAGTGGGTCGCTCCGCCCGGCGTGGACTCCCTCGAGCTCACCAATCCCGCGACCGGCGAGCCGCTCGGCCGCGTCCCGCTGTCCGGCGCGCGCGAGGTCGACCAGGCGGTGGCGGCCGCCCAAACGGCGTTTTTGAAGTGGCGCGAAGTCCCGCCGGTCGTGCGGGCGCGCTACCTCTTCAAGCTGAAGGCCCTGCTCGAGGAGCACTTCGACGAGATCGCCGCGACGGTCACCCGGGAAAACGGCAAGACGCTCGACGAGGCGAAGGGCTCGCTGCGCCGCGGCATCGAGAACATCGAGCACGCGTGCGGCATTCCGACCCTGATGATGGGCAAGACGCTCGAGGACGTGGCCGCGGGCATCGACTGCGAGTACGTCCGCCAGCCCCTGGGCGTCTTCGCCGCCGTCACGCCGTTCAACTTCCCCGCGATGGTGCCGTGCTGGTTCTGGCCCTACGCCATCGCGACGGGGAACACCTTCATCTTGAAGCCGAGCGAGCAGGTCCCGTTCTCGGCCACGCGGATCACCGAGCTGGCGCACGAGGCCGGCATTCCGCCCGGCGTGCTCAACCTGGTGCACGGCGCCAAGGACGTCGTGAATGCGCTCCTGGCCCACCCGGGGATCGCCGGCATTTCGTTCGTCGGCTCGTCGCCCGTGGCCAAGCATGTGTACCAGGAAGCCGCAAAACACGGCAAACGGGTCCAGGCGCTGGGCGGGGCGAAGAACCACATCATCGTGATGCCCGACGCCGATCTCGACCGCGCGGTAGCCAACATCAGCGAGTCGGCGTTCGGCTGCGCCGGCCAGCGCTGTCTCGCGGGGAGCGTCGTCGTGGCGACCGGCAAGGCCTACGAGCCGTTCCGCGATCGCCTGCTGAGCGCCGCGAAGAATCTCCGGCTCGGCTACGGGCTCGACGCCGGCGTCAGCATGGGTCCCGTCGTATCGGCCCGCCATAAGGAGCGCGTCCTGTCGTACGTGGAGGCTGGACGAAAAGACGGCGCCGAGCTGCTGCTCGACGGCCGGGCGACCAAGGTCGACAAGTACCCCCGCGGACACTTCGTGGGACCGACGGTCTTCGACGGCGTCCAGCCCGAGATGACGATCGGCAAGGAAGAGATCTTCGGCCCCGTCGCATCGGTCACGCGCGTCGGAGACTTGGGCGAGGGGATCGACGTGATCCAGCGCTCGGGCTTCGCCAACGCGACGTCGATCTTCACCACCAGCGGCCGATCGGCCCGCGAGTTCCGGTACCGGGTGGGCGTGAGCATGATCGGCGTCAACATCGGCGTGGCGGCGCCCATGGCCTTCTTCCCGTTCGGTGGCACGAAGGGCTCGTTCTTCGGGGACCTGAAGGCGCACGGACAGGACGCAGTGGAGTTCTATACGGACAAGAAGGTCGTCATCTCACGCTGGTAGGTTTTCTAACCCCGGGCGCAAGCCCGGGGTACCCGAACGGTGGGAGCTGCATGCGCAACGTCGTCGGCGGCCTGATCCAAATGTCGAACCCGATCAACGACGCCAACGCGCCGGTGACCGAGATCCGCGCCGCGATGCTCGAGAAGCACCTCCCCTTCATCGAGGAGGCCGGGAAGAAGGGCGTCCAGATCCTGTGCCTGCAGGAGGTCTTCAACGGCCCATACTTCTGCCCCAGCCAGGACGCGAAGTGGTGCGACATCGCCGAGCCCATTCCCGGGCCGACGATTGCCCTGATGCAGACGCTCGCCAAGAAACACGAGATGGCCATGATCGTGCCGATCTACGAGCGGGAGATGGCCGGGGTCTATTACAACACCGCGGCCGTGATCGACGCCGACGGCGCCTATCTCGGCAAATACCGTAAGAACCACATCCCCCACACCGCGGGCTTCTGGGAGAAGTACTTCTTCAAGCCCGGGAATCTCGGTTATCCCGTCTTCAAGACCCGGTTCGCCACGATCGGCGTGTACATCTGCTACGACCGCCACTTCCCCGAGGGCGCGCGGCTGCTCGGCCTGCACGGCGCGGAGATCGTCTTCAACCCGTCGGCCACCGTGAAGGGCCTGTCGCAATACCTGTGGAAGCTGGAGCAGCCGGCGCATGCGGTCGCGAACGGGTACTTCATGGGCTGCATCAACCGCGTGGGCACCGAGGCGCCGTGGAACGTCGGACAGTTCTACGGCTCGAGCTATTTCGTGGACCCGCGCGGCAACTTCCTGGCGATGGGAAGCGAGGACTGCGACGAGCTGGTCGTCGGCGAGATGAACCTCGACATGATCGAGGAGGTGCGCCGAACGTGGCAGTTCTTCCGCGACCGGCGCCCCGAGACGTACGACGACATGGTCAGGCAGCTGCCGTAGATGCTGGCGCTGTTCCGGGCCCTCACCTACTCGGCGCTGTTCATCGGGTTGTTCCTGGTGGTCGTGCCGCAGTGGATCCTGGTCACAACGGGGATCGTGCGCCCCCAGTACATGGGGCCCCTGGAGATCGCGGCCATCTACCTCGTGGTCATGGGCGCCGCCCTCGCCGTGTGGTGCATCCTGACCTTCGCGCTGGTCGGGAAGGGCACGCCGGCCCCGTTCGATCCGCCCCGCAAACTGGTCAGGACCGGACCCTACCGCTGGGTACGGAACCCCATGTACATCGGGGCGTCGCTCGTGCTGCTGGGGACGGCGCTGTACTTCCGATCACCCGCCCTGACGGCGTTCGCGGCCGGTTTCCTGATGGTCGCGCACGTGTTCGTCGTGCTGTACGAGGAGCCCACGCTGGAACGGACCTTCGGCGCGCTGTATGCCGATTACCGCAACGCCGTGCCGCGTTGGGTGCCCCAGTGGCGCTCTTGATCCGCGGCGGCCGGATCATCACGGCGACCGACGACTACCCCGCGGACATCTACTGCCAGGGCGAGACGATCACGCGCATCGACCGCGCCATCGATCCCCGCACGCTGCCGCCCGGCGCGGAGGTGATCGACGCGGCGGGCAGGTACGTCTTCCCCGGCTTCATCGATCCCCACGTGCACATCTACCTGCCGTTCATGGGCACCTACGCCGCCGACGACTACGAGTCGGCCAGCAGGGCCGCGCTCGCCGGCGGGACGACCACCCTGATCGAGATGATCTGCCCGGGGCGAGCGGACGAGCCCGTCGCGGCGTTCGAGCTGTGGCGCGCCAAGGCCGAGAGCCTGGCGGCGGTAGACTACACCTTCCACATGTCGGTGGTGCGCTTCGAGCAGTCGGTGCGGGGCCAGTTCCGCGACATCGTCAAGGCCGGCGTGGCCTCGTTCAAGGTGTTCCTCGCCTACAAGGGCGCGCTCGACCTCTCCGACGAGCACCTGTTCGCGGCGATGAAGCTGGCGCGGGAGCTGGGCGTGATCGTCACCGCCCACTGCGAGAACGCCGACGCGATCGACGCCCTGCAGAAGGCGTTGCTCGCGGCCGGCAAGACCGGACCCGAGTGGCACGGGCCGTCCCGCCCCCCGACCGTCGAGGCCGACGGGGTGCATCACCTCTGCACCTTCGCGGAGCTGCTCGGCACGCACGTGTACATCGTCCACACGTCGTGTGACGCAGCCGTACGCGAGGCGCTGGCGGCGCGCTACCGCGGCGTGAACGTGTGGATCGAGTCGGTCATCCCGCACTTCGTGTTCGATGAGACCTACGCGGAACGGGCCAACTTCGAGGGCGCCAAGTACGTGATGTCGCCGCCGCTGCGCGAGAAGGCGAACCAACCCGTCCTGTGGAACGGCGTAAAGTCCCGCGTGATCAGCACGATCGCGACCGACCACGCGCCGTTCAGCTTCCGCGGCCAGAAGGACATGGGCAAGGACGCCTTCACCCAGATCCCCAACGGCATCCCGTCGATTCAAGAGCGCGTCGACCTCGTGCACACGTACGGGGTGGGCGCGGAACGCCTGAGCCTCCAGACCATGGTCGACGCCTGCAGCACGCAGGCCGCTCGCCTTTTCGGTCTGTACCCGAAGAAGGGGACGATCCAGGTCGGCAGCGACGCGGACCTCGTTGTGTACGATCCGGCGTTCCACGGCACGTTCTCGAAGGACTGCAGCCACTCGAAGGTGGACTACAACGCCTACGAGGGGTGGGAGCGGCGGGGGCGCGCGGCGGTGGTGACCGTGCGCGGGCAGGTGCAAAGTCGGGATGGAGAGTTCGTTGGCACGGTGGGTCGCGGTGAGTTCCTGAAGCGGGAGCCGACGCACTTTTAGGCGGTATCGGGTATCGGCTACCGGGTACCGAGTTGCCCCCGGCGAGTCCCGATGCCTGATACCCGGTACCCGATACCTCGAGGAGATGATGGATTCTCAAACGGTCCGAGCGAAGCACAAAGAGTTCCTCTTCCCTTGCGTCGCCAACTACTACGCCGAGCCGGTCGTCATCACCGAGGCGCACGGGGCCAACGTCAAGGACGCCGACGGCCGCGATTATCTCGACTTCTTCGGCGGGATCCTCACCCTCGGCATCGGCCACTCGCATCCCGACTTCGTACAACGGATTCAGAACCAGGTCGCCCGTCTCACCCACACCGCCAGCGTGTATCCCACGCGTGAGCAGGTCAGAGTCGCCGAGCGGCTGGCGCACATCACGCCGGGAAAGCTCAAGAAGACCTTCTTCACCACCAGCGGCACCGAAGCGGACGAGACGGCGATCATGCTCGCCAAGATCTACACGGGTCAACAGGAGATCATCGCGCTCCGGCACGCCTACGCCGGCCGCAGCATGACCGCGATCTCGATCACCGGGCAGCAGCCGTGGCGCGTGCTCCCGACGCAGATCGCCGGGGTGAAGCACGCTCTTTCGCCCTACTGCTACCGCTGTCCGCTCGGCCTCGAGTACCCGGACTGCGGGATCAGGTGTGCGAACGACATCGAGGACCTGATCCGCACCGAGACTACCGGGCGTCCCGCGGCGTTCATTGCCGAGCCGATCCAGGGGGCCGGCGGGTTCATCACGCCTCCCAAGGAGTACTTCCAGATCGCAGTGGGCATCGTCCGGAAGTACGGGGGCGTGTTCATCTGCGATGAAGTCCAGACCGGCTGGGGCCGCACGGGCGACGCGTGGTGCGGGATCGAGCACTGGAACGTCGAGCCCGAGATCATGACGTTCGCGAAGTCCATCGCGAGCGGATTCCCCGTGGGCGCGACCATCGCCACCGAAGAGGTCGCGAACGCCTTCACCGGCCTGTCGCTCTCGACGTTCGGCGGCAACCCCATCTCGATGGCCGCCGTCGACGCGACGCTCGACGTCATGGAGCGGGAGAATACGCCCAAGCGATCCGCCGAGCGCGGCCGGCAGCTGCGGGATGCGCTCGAAGAGTTCAAGAAACGGTTCGCCTTCATCGGCGATGTGCGGGGCATGGGCCTCATGCAGGGCATCGAGCTCGTCGAGGACCGCAAGACCAAGGAGCCCGCGCCCAAGAAGACGCTGGCCCTGATGGAGGCGGCGAAGCGGCAGGGCCTGCTGGTGGGCAAGGGCGGGTTGTACGGCAACGTGATCCGAATCGCGCCGTCGATGCTGATCACGCAGGCCGAGGTGGACGATGGTTGCGCCCGGCTCGAGCGCGCGCTCGCGGACGTGTGAGCGCGCACGGCCAGCTGCCGGCGTGGGGGCAGGCGTCCCTCCCCGCCCCACCCGCCTTCACCCTGCGCAACGTCCTCCGGACCGTCGGGCCGGGCGTCATCGGGCTCGGCATTGCGATCGGGAGCGGCGAGTGGCTGCTGGGCCCCTCGGTCGTGCTGCGGTATGGGGCGGCGCTCCTCTGGATCACCACGGTCGCGGTGCTGCTGCAGGTCCTGCTCAACCTCGAGATGGGGCGGTACACGCTGTACACCGGCGAACCCATCGTCACGGGCTTCATGCGCACCTGGCCGGGCCCGGCGTTCTGGGGCTGGACCTACAGCCTGCTGACCCTCGCGCATCACGGCTGGCCCGGCTGGGCCCTGGCGAGCGCCACCGCGAGCGCGGCCCTCGTGCTCGGCCGGATGCCGACGAGCGACGATGCCGGGACCGTCGTCGCCATCGGCTATGCGACGTTTGGCGCGTGCATCCTGATCGTCAACCTCGGCAAGAAGATCGAGCGCACGCTCGAGCTGGCCATGTGGGCGATGCTCATCATGATCCTCGGGTACCTGCTCCTCCTCGACCTGGCCACCGTGTCCGGCGAGACTTGGGGCCGGCTGGCGCGCGGATTCCTGAGCTTCGGCACGCTGCCGGCGGAGGCGGACTGGGCGTTGCTCGCCGCCTTCGCCGCGTACTCGGGGCTCGGCGGGATGAGCAACGTCTTCGTGACCAACTGGATGCGCGACAAGGGCCACGGGATGGGCGCGACGGTCGGCTACATCCCGACGCTGGCCGGAGGCCGTGTCCAGCTGTCTCCGCACGGCAACGTGTTCCCCGTGGACGAGGCGAGCCTCGGCGCGTGGCGCCGTTGGTGGAAGTTCATGAACGTGGATCAGTGGGCCATCTTCGCGGTCGGCTCGATCGCGGGCATGGCCCTGACCTGCGTGCTCACGCTGCAGTACGTGGCGCCCGGCTCGGCCACGGGCGAGTGGGCCGTCGCCGGCGCGCAGGCAGCCGCGGTGGCAATCCAGCACGGCCCCCTCTTCTGGTATCTGACGCTCGCCTGCGGGTTCTGGGTGCTGTTCTCGACCCAGCTCGGCATCGTGGACGGTACCCCGCGCGCGATGACGGACATCCTGTGGAGCGGCAGCGCCGCGGTCCGGCGCTGGCGCGGCGGGGACGTGCGCGCCGTCTACTACGCCGCGCTGGCCTTCTATGCGCTCTGGGGATGCGTGGCGCTGAACCTGGCCCGGCCGCTCACCTTGGTGATCATCGGTGCGAATGCGGCGGGCGTGATCATGGTGTTCATCAGCCTGCACACCGTGGTCGTCAATCGGACCCTGCTGCCGCCGGCCCTGCGGCCCTCGCGGTGGCGCGAAGCCGCGCTGGTCGGGTGCGCGCTGTTCTACGGCGCGGCCGCCGGCTTCATGCTGGTCGGGACTCTGTGAGAGGTGAAATGAGGGATTCTCGGCGTCGGTGCGGGAATACCCGGGCTGAGAGCCCGGGCTCGGCGTGTTGTGCGCCCTCTAAGGGCGCAGTCCCCGCCGAGCGCGCCCTCTCAGGGCGCGTATGACCCTCCCAGCGCGTACCGCCCTCGCCAACGCCGACCTCCTGCCCGTCGCCGCCGAGCACCGCACCTGGACCTGGTGGCACATCGCGTCGCTGTGGATCGGGATGGCGATCTGCATCCCGACGTACACGCTGGCCTCGGGCCTCGTGGATCAGGGCTGGACCTGGCAGGCGGCCGTCGGCGCCGTGGTCCTGGGCAACGTCGTCGTGCTGCTGCCGATCGCGCTCAACTCGCACGCGGGCACCCGTTACGGGATCCCCTTCCCCGTTCTGGCGCGCGCGTCGTTCGGCGTGCTGGGCGCCAACGTCCCCGCCTTGCTGCGCGCGCTGGTGGCCTGCGGCTGGTTCGGCATTCAGACCTGGATCGGCGGGTGGGCGATCTACAAGCTGATCGAGGTGCTGTGGCCGGGGATCGCGACGCTGCCCCAGCTCCTGCCCGGCTTCGTAGGCCTGAAGACGGGCGAGTTCATCTGTTTCATGCTGTTCTGGGCGATGAACGTCTGGATCGTGCTGCGCGGCATGGACTCGATCAAGTTTCTCGAGACTTGGGGCAGCCCGTTCCTGCTCGCCGTCGGAGTGACGCTCTTGGTTTGGGCCTGGGTCCGTGCCGGTGGCATTGGGCCCATGCTCCAGAATCCTCCGGCCGTCGGGCCGTCAGGCCGTCCGGCCGTCGGCAGCGTCTTTGGCGCTGGCCTGACCTCCGCTGTGGCTTTCTGGGGCACGATGGCGCTGTCGATCCCGGACTTCTCGCGCTACGCACGCTCACAACGCGACCAGGTGATCGGCCAGGCGGTGGGGCTGCCGGGGACGATGGCCCTGTTCGCGTTCATCGGCGCCGCGGTCACCAACGCCACCGCGGTGATCTTCGGCACTCGCATCGCCGATCCCGTGGCGCTGCTGGCGCGCATCGGCGGGCCGTTGATGATCATCCTGTCCATGGCAGGGCTCACGATCGCGACGCTGACGACCAACATCGCCGCCAACATAGTGGCGCCGGCGAACGGGTTCTCGAACCTCGCGCCGCACAGGATCTCGTTCAAGCAGGGCGCGATGATCACCGCAGGTGTAGGCATCCTCATCATGCCGTGGCGCCTCTACAACGACGCCGCCGCGTACATCTTCACGTGGCTCATCGGCTACGGCGCTCTGCTCGGCCCCGTGGCCGGCATCATGATCGCCGACTACTTCGCGTTGCGCCGCGGCGTACTGTCTGTGGACGCGTTGTACCGCCGGGGCGCAGACTACGAATACCGGGGCGGCATCAACTGGGTGGCGATCGCAGCGTTCGTGCTCGGCGTGGCGCCGAGCCTCCCGGGGTTTATCGCCGCGCTCTCCGGCACGCCGGCGAGCGGGTTCTTCGGCGGCGTGTACAATTGGGCCTGGTTCGTTGGGTTCTTCGTCTCGGCAGCCGTGTACCTCGGGGGGATGAAGGCGCGTGGCTGAGCTCTCCGACACGCAGCTCGAGCAGAACTTCGCGGACATCGCGCCGCCGCTCACCGCGGACTACGCGCTGCTCGAGGCGAACAAGTGCCTCTTCTGCCACGACGCCCCCTGCACGATCGCGTGCCCCACGCATATCGACGTCCCGGCGTTTATCAAGAAGATCGCGACCGGTAACCTGCGCGGCTCGGCACGCGTAATCCTCGAGGTCAATCCGTTCGGACATTCGTGCGCCCGGGCATGTCCCGTCGAGGTGTTGTGTGAGGGCGCGTGCGTGCTCAACGACCGCGACGAGCAGCCGATCAAAATCGCCCTGCTCCAACGCCATGCGACGGACCACGTGTTGGCGCACAAACTCAAGCTGTTTGCGCCGGGCGACGCGAACGGCAAGAAGGTGGCCGTGATTGGTGCGGGCCCCGCGGGGCTCGCGTGCGCGCGCGATCTGCGGCGCCACGGCTACGCCGTCACCGTCTTCGAGGCGCAAGACCAGCCCGGCGGCTTGAATACCTACGGCATCGCCGAATACAAGCTCAAAGCCGACACGGCGCTCGCCGAGGTGCAGGACATCCTCGACCTCGGCGTCGAGCTGCGCCTGCGCACCCTGGTGGGGCGCGATGTCCCCTTCGATCGGCTGCTCGCGGACTACGACGCCGTGTTCATCGGCGTGGGCCTCGGCCGGACCAAGTCACTCGGTATCCCCGGCGAGAGCCTCCCCGGCGTGGTGGACGCCCTGTCGTTCATCGGCCAGCTCAAGACGCATCCCTACCGGGAGACGCGCGTCGGCCGGCGCGTGGTCGTGGTGGGCGCGGGCAACACCGCGATCGACGCCGTCACCCAGGCGAAGCGCCTCGGCGCCGAGCAGGCGACGATCGTCTATCGCCGCGGCGAAGAGGACATGTCGTGCTACGACTACGAGTTTGAGCTGGCGAAGCGCGACGGCTGCGGCTTCCGGTTCCACTCGGCGCCGAAGCGGATTCTCGGCAACGCGCACGTCACCGGGCTCCTCGTCCAAACCCCGCGCGGCGACGAGGTGATCCCCTGCGACATGGTGATCACGGCGATCGGACAAGGCGAGCGGACGGAGGTCGCGATCCCGCGCGACCATCCGAAGGTGTTCGTGGGCGGCGACTGCGCGAACGGGGGTGCGGAGATCGTGAACGCCGCGGCGGAGGGGGTACAGGCGGCGCGGCGGATACACGAGATGCTGACGGTAAGGAGGTCCCATGGCTGACCTGAGAACCGATTTCGCAGGCATCGAGAGTCCCAATCCCTTCTGGCTGGCCTCCGGCCCGCCCACCAACACCTACGGGCAGGTCGCGAAGGCGTTCGATCAAGGGTGGGGTGGCGCGGTCTGGAAGACGATCGGCGAGCCGATCATCAACGTCTTCTCGCGCTACGGCTCGGTGGATCTGGGCTCGACCCGGATGATGGGCTTCAACAACATCGAGCTGATCAGCGACCGCCCCATCGCCGACAACCTCAAGGAGATCGCCGAGGCCAAGCGCAACTACCCGAAGCACGCCGTGATCGCGTCGCTCATGGTCGAGTCCAAGCGCGAGGCGTGGCACGACATCGTGAAGCGCACCCAGGACACCGGCGCCGACGGGATCGAGCTGAACTTCGGCTGCCCCCACGGCATGAGCGAGCGCGGCATGGGCAGCGCCGTCGGCCAGGTGCCCGACTACACCTGCCAGATCGTGGAGTGGGTGAAGGAAGTCGCGACGATCCCCATCATCGTGAAGCTGACGCCGAACGTCACCGACGTGACCTACATCGCCCGGGCGGCCGTGAAGGGCGGGGCCGACGCCCTGTCATTGATCAACACGATCAATTCCATCGTCGGTGTGGACCTCGAGACCTTCGAGCCGCAGCCGTCGGTGGCGGGCAAGTCGAGCCACGGCGGCTACTGCGGGCCCGCGGTCAAGCCGATCGCCCTACACCTGCTCTCCGCGGTGGCCGGCGATCCGCAAGTCAAGATTCCGATCTCCGGCATCGGCGGCATCTCGACCTGGCGCGACGCCGCCGAGTTCGTCGCACTCGGCGCCGGGACGCTGCAAGTCTGCACCGCGGTGATGCACTACGGCTTCCGCATCGTCGAGGACTTGATCGACGGCCTGGGGAACTGGATGGACGAGCGCGGGCACCGAACGCTCGCCGACGTGCGCGGGCGAGCGCTGCCGCGCGTCGCCAAGTGGGAGGACCTGGACCTCAACTACCACCTGCTGGCGCACATCGACCAGGACAAGTGCATCAAGTGCGAGCTCTGCTGGACGGCCTGCGAGGACGGCGCGCACCAGGCGATCCGCCGTCTGCCGCGCGACAACGGGGGCCCGGTGGTGGAGATCATCGAGGAGGCGTGCGTCGGGTGCAACTTGTGCGCGGCGGTGTGCCCGGTGCACGACTGCATCACGATGCGACCGGTGCCGAACGATTACGCGCCAGTGACGTGGAAGGAGTATGCCGCGGGCAAGGGCAAATTGGCGCCGCGGTCGGAGCATTTCCATACGGCAAGCTGGAGCGGGTCTCGGTGAATCGCCGGAGCGACGAGCATCCAGTCCCAAGCCGCTCTGGACTGCCAGCTTGGAGCTCTCTACAGGCGATCAGGGGGCGTCACCGGCGGCACCGCCACTCCCTCCTCCACGGGCTCCGGCGTGAAGTCCTCCCCCGGGTTGATGAACCGGTCGAGCTCGAAGCGATACTGCTTGTCGTACAGCTGGCGATACCGGCCGTGCTTGGCGAGCAGCTCCGCGTGCGTCCCCCGCTCGACGATCTCCCCGCCCTCGAGCACCAGGATCTGATCGGCGCTGCGAATCGTCGAGAGGCGGTGCGCGATCACGAACGTGGTCCGGCCCCGCCGCAGGGCGCGCAGCCCGTCCTGGATCAGGGACTCGCTCTCGGAATCGAGCGACGACGTCGCTTCATCGAGGATGAGAATCCGGGGATCGGCCAGGATCGCCCGGGCGATGGCCACCCGCTGGCGCTGTCCGCCCGACAGCTTCACCCCGCGCTCGCCCACCACCGTGTCGTAGCCGCGCTCGAAGCCCTGCACGAATTCGTCGCAGTGCGCGACCCGGGCGGCGGCCTCGATCTCGGCGCGGGACGCGTGCGGCGCGGCGAAGGCGATGTTTTCGGCGATCGTGCCGTCGAACAAGAAGTTGTCCTGCAGCACCGCCCCCAGGTGCTGCCGGTAGTCGTGCAGGCGAATCCCCGCCAGGTCATGGCCGTCCACGACGATCCGGCCCTCGCCCGGACGGTGGAACGCCATGACCAACCCGATCAGGGTGCTCTTCCCGGAGCCCGATGAGCCCACCAGCGCCGTAGTCGAGCCCGGGCGCGCGTGGAAGGACACGTGCCGCAGCACCAGCTTTCCGGCGTCGTACGCGAACGACACGTCGTCGAAGCGCAGATCGCCGTGGAGCGCCGGGAGGGCGGCCCGCTCGTCATCCGCCGCATCCTCCGTCACCTGCTGGCGGACTTCGCGGAGCCGATCCAGTCCCGCGAAGGCCTCGGTGATCTGCGTGCCGATCGAGGCGATGTTGATGAGCGGCAGCGCCACCAGCCCAACGAAGATCCCGTACATGAAGAGGTCGCCCAGGCTCATGTTGCCCGCGAGGACGGCGTGACCGCCCTCGAGGATCATGAGGATGCCGATCGCGCCGATGATGACCGTCGCGAACGACCCGACGCTCGAGATCCCCGTCATCGTCCCGGCGATGTTGCGAAACAACCGGTTCACGCCGCGTCCGAACACCAGCCGCTCGCCGCGCTCCGCGCGATACGCCTTGACGATGCGAATGCCTCCCAGGGTCTCGCCCAGGCGGCCGGTCACCTCGGCGTTGATCTTGCCGCGCTCGCGAAACAGGGGTCGCAGCTTGGCGAACGCGTACGCCATGCCGCCGCCGAACAACGCCAGGATCAGGATGGCGATCGAGGTCAGCCGCCAGTTGAGCACGAACAACACCACCAACGCGACGGCTCCCGTGAACAGCCCGCCGATCAGCTGCACCAGCCCGGTCCCGACGAGGTTCCGGATCCCCTCCGCGTCGCTCATGATGCGGGAGATCAGAATGCCGCTCTTCGTGGAGTCGAAGTACGAGACCGGCAGTCGCAGCACGTAGGACTGCACGGTGCGGCGCATGTCGGTGATCGCGCGCTGCGCGGCAACGCCAAGGATCTGCGACAGCCCGAACCCCGTCGCGGCCTGCACCAGGGTCGCCACGCCCGCCGCGAGGGCGAGGGGCAGGAGCAGCTGCGGCTCCTGCTGCCCGATGACACGGTCGATGACCCACTTCGGGGCCGCGGGTAAGACGAACCCCGCCGCGCGGTTCACCAGCAGCAGCACCAAACCCAGCGTCAGGCGACGCCGGTGGGCGTAGACCAGCGCGCGCGCTTCCTGCCACGCCCCGGCGGTGATCGCCGGTTTCTTCGGCTTCGCTGGTTCGGCCACGCGCGAAGGTTACCTAGGGCGGGCCGGCCGTACCAGGAGCCCGGTAGTCGACACGCGGACCTCGTAGGTGGCTCGCTGCTTGGCGCCGATGAACGTGGCCGATCCGTATTGCGCGTCCACCAGGGGCCGTAGCACCCGGTAACGGCGCGCCAGATCGAAGACATCGAGGGGTTTGGCCGCGGCGAGCGAGTAGACGGTGCGTGCGCGGGCCCGTTCGTCGGCCAGCACATCGTAGCGCCCCGCGATACGGTCCAGCTCGTAGGCGGTGTGCAGGCCGAGCAGGTTGCCGATGGGATGCCACTTGAGGATGTGCGCGTCGACGTACACCGCATCCCCGGCCAGGTCGAACATGTGGAGGCTGCCGTCCGCCAGGGTCACGGTTGCCCGGAAGCGGCGGGGGCCCAGCGGTTCGGTCGTAATGGTAGCGGCGACTTCCTCGCGGGTGAGCGCGCGATATCCCCGAATGCCGAGGCTGATCGCGCCGCACAGCGCGGCCAGCGCGAGAAACAGCAGCGACGCGAGGATGCTGATCAACGTCCCCAATCGCCGGCGGCTGCGCCACGCGGCGATCGCGGCCAGCGCCAACACCAGCCCGAGCGCTGCGCAGATGATGTAGGCGACGGCGAGCGCGGACACGGCGCTACGTTCTGCTCAGCGCCCCGAATTAGCAAGAGTGCCCCCGCACCCCCCGCGCCCCCCGCCCTCTGGCGGCGCCGCGCCCCGTGGGACAGCTTTGCTGGCGCATGAAACGTTCCACCGTGTTCACGCTCGCCGCGATCGCCGCGGTGATCGCGCTGTTCTTCTACATGACGACGGCGCGGGCGACGGAGGAGTGCACTGTCTGCATGGAATTCCACGGTCGGTCGAACTGCGCCACGGCGCTGGGGCGGTCCCCGCAGGAGGCCACCGAGACGGCGCACACCACCGCGTGCGGGCCGCTCGCCAGCGGGATGAACGAGACGATCGCGTGCGGCAACACGCCGCCGCTGAACGTGCAGTGCAAACGGCGGTGACCACCGGCTTCTCGATCCCACGGGTCGCCCTGCCAGCCACCCTCCTCTTGACTCACGGCGCGCGCCGCCGCGGGAAGATCTACCTGATGGACCGGGTGTTGCCCCACACCGGCCCGGAAACGCCGCTGGAGATGCTGAACCGCGCTGAAGGCTTCTTCCCGTTCCAGCCGGAGGATGACGGCGTCGTGCTCCTCGTGACCAAGGCTCAAACGGTGCTGTTGTCCGTCGCCGCCGACGATGCCGCCCAGGATCCCGCCCGCCTGTCCGCGGCGAAGCTGGTGCGCGTCGAATTGACGCTCGTGGACGGGTCGACCATCCGGGGCTTTGCCGCGGCCGAGCTCCCGGAGCACCACTCCCGGCTGCTCGACTACCTCAACGCCTCTGTGGATCCTTTCTTCGCGGTCTCCGCCGGAGAGGAATTCCACTTCGTGAACCGCGCCCACGTGCTGTACGCGCGGCCGGAGGAGTGAGGCGATGACCACCCGGCTGGATCCGTTCGTGGAGGTCATGCTGCGGGAGGGGGCGGACCAGCTGTACTTGCTGCCCGACGAGCCGGTGACCCTGGTGAAGGACGGCAGGCCGCGCAAGGTCAGCAAGCAGCCGCTCACCGACCAGCACATCTACGCGCTGGTGGTCGAGGTGGCGCCCCCGGAGGCGGCCGACAAGATCGACCGCCAGACCGAAACGGAATTCGAGTATGCGGCCGACAAGGGCCTCGTCCGGGTGAAGATCGTCCCGGAGGCCGGCCGGCTGACGGCCGTGGTCAGCCCCGTGCGGCGGGCATCGGACGGGACCGTGGCGGAGGTCACGGCCAAGCGTCCGGCGCTGGCGAAATCCCCCTCCCGGCCGACCACGCCGACCGCCCCGCGAGCATCAGCAATCGCCGCGGCGCCGATGGTGGACAGTCCTGCCCCCGCCCCCGCCCTTCCTCCGGAGACACCCGCGGCCGCACCCCGCGCGCTCCCCGGCGAGTTCGCGGCCTCCGAATACCAGGCGGCCGAGCAGCGGCTCGGCAAGCTGCTGCTCGCGCTGGTCCAGTCCGCCAGCTCGGACCTGCATCTGCGGGTGGGGGAGCCGCCCCTGTTCCGGACGCACGGCGAGATCCGGCGGACCGAAGGCCCACCGATGAAGGTGCAGGACCTCGAGCTCCTGATCCTCTCCATCATGCCGGAGCGCAACCGGGGCGAATGGAAGGAGACGGGCGACACCGACTTCGCCTACGAGATCCCCGGCGTGGCGCGGTATCGGGTGAATGCCGCGCGTGACCGCAAAGGCCCCGTGGCGGTGTTCCGCGTCATTCCCGCCAAAGTCGTGACGGTCGAGGAGTTGGGGCTGACCGACGAAGTGCAGCAGTTGTGCTATCTCACGAAGGGACTCGTGCTGGTCACCGGTCCGACGGGTTCTGGGAAATCCACCACGCTGTGCTCGCTGATCGACCTCGTGAACCGCACGCGGACGGACCACATCATCACGATCGAAGACCCGATCGAGTTCGTGCACGAGAACAAGAAGTGCCTGATCACGCAACGCCAGGTGCACGTGCACACCGAGAGCTTCAAAACGGCGCTGCGGGCCGCGCTGCGCGAAGACCCCGACATCGTGCTGGTGGGCGAGATGCGCGACCTGGAGACGATCGCGATCGCCATTGAGACCGCCGAGACGGGGCACCTCGTCTTCGGGACGCTGCATACGACGACGGCGTCATCGACAGTGGACCGGATGATCGACCAGTTCCCCGCCGACCGGCAAGCGCAGATCCGCGTGATGCTGTCGGAGTCGCTGAAGGGCGTGATTTCGCAGACGTTGTGCAAGAAGATCGGCGGGGGGCGGGTGGCCGCGCGGGAGATCCTGCTCGCGACGCCGGCGATTTCCAACCTGATCCGCGAAGGCAAGACGTTCCAGATCCCGTCCATCATTCAGACGAGCAAGAAGCTCGGGATGCTCACCCTGAACGACGCCTTGCTGGCGCTGGTGGAGAAGAAGGTCATCGAGCCCGACGAGGCCTACATGAAGTCGGTGGAGAAGGCGGGGCTCGTGGCCAGCTTGAAGGCGAAGGGCCTCAAGATCACGCTCACAGCGGAGGCATGAGGCCTTTGAACGAGGATGAACTCGCCCAGCTGGACGGCGCGATCTGACATGGCAAGGCTCTTCGGGAAACTCAATGGCCCGTGGCACGAGCGGACCCTGCAGGCGTTCATGCTCATCGTCATCGCCCATTGGGCCGAGCATCTGGCGCAGGCGTATCAGGCGTACGTGCTCGCGTGGCCGCTACACGAAGCACGGGGGGTGTTAGGCCAGGTGTTCCCCTGGCTGGTGCACTCCGAGGTGCTGCACTATGGCTATGCGCTAATCATGCTGGCCGGCATTTGGGCCCTGTTGCCCGGCTTCGTGGGGCGATCGCGCACGTGGTGGCTGGCGGCGATCGTGATCCAGTTCTGGCACCACATCGAGCACGCGCTGCTCCAGGGTCAGGCCATCGCAGGCCGCACGTTGTTCGGGGCCCCCGTGCCCACGAGCATCGTGCAGCTGTTGATCCCGCGGCTCGAGCTGCACCTGGTCTACAACACGTTGGTCTTCGTGCCGATGATCGTGGCCATGTACTATCACCTGTTCCCGAGCGTGCCGGACGCCGCCAGGATGCGGTGCAGCTGCGCGCTGCGTTCGCACGCGGCGACGGCCTGACCCCGCTCGCTCCTGTCGAGCAGGCCACGCTCACGGCCGAGGCGTAGGCGTCATCACCCCGCGCCGGTGGGTTGCGTCACGCCTCAGGCGCTCGCGTTACTATCCACACCCCTCCTTGCTCTTTATGGCTCTTGCTCCAGCTCGGCGCCCGGCCGGGGAGACTGTCCCTCCGGCGACGCGGATGCCGCCCACGCCAAACCTCGGGCTCGGACACACGTGGACGGCATGCTCATCCGCAGGCAGCGCGCGACCTGGCGAGTTTTCCTCAGCGCGCTCCTGCCGCTCGTCGCCGCCCTCGCCTGTGTTCTCTCAGATGCCATCAGCGGACCCGACGTCGCGCCCGTCGTCCTGCGTTTTGCGGGCGACACGACCCTGGTCATAGGCGACACGGTTGCGCTCGTCGTCACGGCGACCATCGACGGCGCGCCCATCGCAGCTCCGCGGTTCCGCTACACCCTCGCAGACTCGACGATCGTCGACCAGACCACCCGAGGGGATTCGCTCGTCGCCAAGCGACGCGGCGGCACGCGCCTCACCGCATCGCTCGTGAGCACCGTGTTCCCGGACCCGCCGCCGTCGTTGAGCGTGACGCTGAACGTCGTCGTCGGGGCCGTGACGGTCACGTCGACGGCCGACACGCTGCGGAGCCTGCTGGACACGCTGGTTCTCAGTGCCACCGGGCTCGATGCGCACGGCAACCCCGTCGCGGGCGTGTCCCCCACCTGGACCTCGTCGGATACGACCGTTGCTGCGCTCGTCGCCCCGGGCCGCCTGGTCGCGCGCGGGAACGGCCAGGCGACGATTCGGGCGCTCGTGGACGGCGACACCGGGACGGCGAGCGTCGTCGTGGCGCAGCGGATCGCCCGGCTGCGGGTCTCCCCCGACCTGCTGGAGTTGCGCGCGCTGACCGCGGAATCCACGCTCGTCGCCACGGCCCTGGACGCGCGCGACAACGCCATCCCGGGCGTCGCGGTGACCTGGACGAGCTCGGTCCCGAGCATCGCGACGGTCACCGTGGGCGGTCGGGTGCGTGCCGTGGACAACGGCACGACCCTGATCCAGGCGACGAGCGGC
>DASYQX010000061.1:0-10093 GCA_036004985.1 Gemmatimonadales bacterium | reverse complement strand
GCTGCTCGGCTACGTCGCGCAGACGGCGCGCGTCACCGTGGGTGAGGGCGGCGCCGTGCAGCAGGACTTCACGCTGGCGGTCCAACCGATCAGTCTCTCGCCGGTCGACGTGACGGTCGGCTCGCGCGCGCGGCACACCGCGGCCGAGGAGCTGGCCGTTCCGGTGGACGTGTTCCCGGCCGAGGTCCTGGCCGCGCAAGGGACGACCGAGACGAGCCAGATCCTCCAGGCGGTCGCGCCCTCCGTCAACTTCCCGCGCCAGAGCGTTACCGACGCGACGGACATCGTGCGGCCGTTCACGCTGCGCGGGCTCTCGCCCGATCACACGCTGGTCCTGATCAATGGGTGGCGGCGCCACCAGACGGCGCTCGTCAACACGTTCGCGTACGGTACCGGTGCGGGTTCCTCGGGCGTGGATCTGAACGCGATCCCTGCGAGCGCGATCGACCGGATCGAGGTGTTGCGCGACGGCGCCTCGGCGCAGTACGGGTCGGACGCGATCGCGGGCGTCGTGAACCTGGTGCTCAAGGAGGGCGGGTTCACGCCGTTCCTGAACACGTCGGCGGGCCGCTACGTCCCCCGCGATTACGACGATGACGGCACGACCGTGAACGTGAACGGCGGCTGGAGCGTCGGGGTGGGCCGCGGGTCCCTGTCGCTGTTCGGCGAGTTTCTCGACCGCCAGCCGACGAACCGGGCCTGGGCCGATCCGTTCGAAGACGGTGGCACCGGGCTCACCGACTCGGTGAACAGCGAGGGGCAGGTCGTCATCAAGCGCAACGCCGTGCCGCAGCCGAACCACCATTGGGGGGACGGCCTCGAGAAGGATGTGCTGACGCTGGCCAACTTCCGCATGCCGCTGAACGACGCCGGCTCGGCCGAGGTCTACAGCTTCGGCGGGTACAGCTTCCGGCGCGGGACGGGGAACGGCTACCGGCGGTATGCGAGCAGCGCGCGCAATTGGCCGGAGATCTATCCTCTCGGATTCTTGCCCGAGTTCGCCCCGGACGTGGCCGACTATTCCGCGGCCGGCGGGCTCCGCGCTCTCACCGCGGGCTGGTCGATCGACGTCGGTGCCTCGTTCGGGCACAACGATTTCGAGTACAATCTGCGGAACACCCTCAACACCTCTCTCGGCCCCTGCCTGGACCCGGCGGCGCCTTGCGCCCCGGGCGACGACGGCATTCTGGGGAACGGGGATGACCCTGGGATCGCCAACCAGACGTCGTTCTTCGCGGGCCGCCTGCGGCGTGAAGAGATCGCGGCGGGCGTGACGGCGGCCAAGCGGCTCGAGCTCGGGCTTCCCGCGCCGGTGAACGTGGCCGCAGGCGCGGCGTTCCGTCGGGAAGCCTACCGCATCACCCAGGGTGAGCGCGCCTCGTGGATCGACGGGGGCCACCTCGCCCAGGATTCGAGCGAGGCGACCAGCGGCTCGCAGGTCTTTCCAGGCTTCGCGCCGACCGACGAGGCCGACGCCGACCGCACCAACGTCGGCGCCTACCTGGACCTGGAGACGAACTTGACGCCCCGGTTCCTTGCCAACGTGGCGGGACGGTTCGAGCGCTACTCGGACTTCGGCTCGCTGTTCACGGGGAAGGCGGCGTTTCGCTATCAGCCGTCGCCGCAGCTCACGGTCCGCGCGGCGGGGAGCAGCGGGTTCCGCGCGCCGGGCCTGGGCCAGATCCACTTCTCCAAGGTGGTCACGAACGTGATCGCGGGCAGCCCCATCCAGGTAGGGATCTTCCCGGTGTCCGACTCCGCCTCCCGGCTCCTCGGCGCGCAGCCCCTCGATGAGGAGAGGTCCCTGAACCTCTCCGCGGGGTTCGCCTTCAGCCCGAACGACCAATTCACGCTGACCGTGGACTACTTTCGCATCACGATCAAGGACCGGATCCTGCTGGGCGCGACGTTCGACAGCGACACGACGCTGGCGATCCTGGCCCGCGGCGGCATCACGGGCGTTGGCGGGGTGCAGTACTTCACGAACGGGCTCGACACGCGCACGCAGGGTGTAGACGTCACGGCCGACCTGCGCGTGCCGGCGGCGGGGGGCACGCTCCAACTCACGGGCGCGGTCAACTTCACCGTCAACGACACGACGGGGGTGGATCCGCTCCCGGCCGTGTTCGCGAACGACCCGGACGAGACGGGGTTGATCGACACGGTGACCTTCATCGGGATCACCGAAGAGCGCCCCGATTGGCGCGCCACAGTCACCGGCCAGTATGCCCGCGGCCGGCTGCACGGACTCGTCCGGGGTGCCTACTACGGGAAGTTCTCCTCCGCGCAGCCCGGCTTCTGCGACAACTGCCGTGAGCGCTACGGGGCGAAGACGCTGTTCGACGCGGAGGTGGGGTACCGGTTCAGCCAGCTGGACCTCTCGGTCGGCGTCCGCAACCTTTTCGATACGTATCCGGACCAGCCGAAGTCCCAGGCCGACGCCGATGGCAGCGGCACGCCGGCACGGGATTACAACAACAATTTCGGGACGTTCCCCTGGGCGGCGGCGTCGCCGTTCGGCTACAACGGGCGCTACGTGTACGCCCGGGTGGAGATGCGGCTGCAGTAAGAGGACAAGCGCGCGGGTCTTGCGGGTGTCTGGCCCGCGGGGCAAGCTACCTGCCCCAGTGGCCCGGATGTCGGTGGACGCAATCGTCATGGGAGGAACCGTGGGAAAGCACCTCGGTGTCATGCTTCTCGCGCTCGGCCTGGGCGCGGGAACCGCGGCGGCGGCGGCGGCGCAGCAGCGCTCGATCTCGGGACGCGTCGCCAGCGCGGTGAGCGACGAGCCGGTGGCCGGCGCGACGGTCGCGGTGGTGGGCACGGCGATCAGCGCCGTGACTGACGCAAGCGGCCAGTTCACGCTCTCGGCGCCGGAGGGCGCCGCCACACTCCTCGTGCGCGCGATCGGCTACAAGCGGCGCACGGTCCCGGTACCAGCCGGCCAGAACACGGTCGCCGTCAGCCTCGAGCAGGACATCTTCAACCTCGAGGCGGTGGTGGTGACGGGCCAGGCGACGGCGGTGGAGCAGCGGAACCTGCCCCAGGCCGTCAGCGTCGTGACGTCGCAGACTCTGGAGCGCGCGCCGGCCTCGACCATCGAAAGCGCGTTGCAGGGAAAGATCGCGGGCGCGCTGATCCAATCGAATTCCGGGGCGCCGGGTGGGGGCGCGCAGATCAACCTCCGCGGCGTCTCCACGATCAACGGCTCCGTGGATCCGCTCATCGTCGTGGACGGGTTGGTCATCAGCAACGCGTCGATCGGCAACAATATCAATGCCATCACGGCGGCGGCGGCGGGGGGCAACGCGTCGAACCAGGACAATCCGGTCAATCGGATCGCCGATCTGAACCCTGCCGATATCGACCGGGTCGAGGTGCTGAAGGGCGCCTCGGCCGCGGCGATTTACGGGTCGCAGGCGTCGAACGGCGTCGTGATGATCACCACGCGGCGCGGGACAACGGGCGCGCCGAAGTTCCACCTCACGCAGCGCTTCGGCCAGTTCCGGGTCGCGCACTTCATGCGGTCGCGCGTGTTTGCCGACTCCGCCGAGGCGGTGACCGTGTATACCGATTCAGCCCTGGTCGGCCAGCTGTGCAACCTCCCGGGCGACGCGTGCCCGAACTTCGATAACATCGGTGCGTTGTGGAACCAGCACGACCTGTCGAGCGAGACGGATGCCAGCATCAGCGGCGGCACCGACCAGACCCGCTATTTCCTGTCGGGGCTGCTGAAGCACGACGCGGGAATCGCGCCACACACGGGGTACTCCAAGCAGGCGATTCGCGCCAACCTCGACCAGGTGCTCGGCACGCGCTGGACCCTCGCCGTGAGCACCCAAGTGATTCACAGCTACTCCGAGCGGGGGATCTCGAACAACGACAATTCCGGTACGAGCCCCTACCTGGTGTTCCCGCTCACACCGAGTTTCGTGGACTTGCGGCCGGTGAACGGGGTGTATCCGGACAACCCCTTCGAGCGCTCCAACCCGATCCAGACCTATGCGCTGTTCCGCAACAAGGAAGACGTGTGGCGGGCGCTCGGGGCGGGGACGTTGCGCTGGGAGGCCGTCAGCGGCGAGCGGCAGAGCCTCCGCTTCACCGCCACGGGCGGGCTCGACTACTTTGAGCAGCGCAACGATATCCTTTCGCCGCCCAACCTCGAGTTCGAGCCCAACGACGGCCAGCCGGGCACGATCGTGCTCGGCAAGGCGTCGAACCTGAATCTCAATCTGCTCGTCAACGCGGTCCACACCTACATCCCCGCATCCGGGGGGCTCCAGGCGACCACGGCCGTGGGCCTGCAGTACGTCGATCGGGCCCCGAACACGACGAACATTGTGGGGCGCAACGTGCTGCTCGGCCAGACGAATGTCGATAAGGCGACGAACATCAGTCTCACCCAAGTGCTGCAGCCGCAACGCGATCTCGGGCTGTTCGCCCAGGAAGAGATCTTGGCGATGGACCAGCGGTTGCTGCTGACCCTGGGCGTGCGTGCCGACCGCTCCAGTCGCAACGGCGACGTGAACAAGTACAACCTCTACCCGAAGGCGGCGGCGTCCTACCGCTTCACCGACATCGGGGGCGGCGGGGACGAGCTGAAGGTGCGCGCCGCCGTCGGCCAGACCGGCCTGCAGCCGGCGTTCGGCCACAAGTGGACGGTGAACAACACCGGCGTGGTCAGCGGCATCCTCGGCAGCTTCACGGGAACGTTCGTCGGCGACTCCGGGATCAAGCCCGAGCGCCAGACCGAGATCGAGGGTGGATTCGACGCGACGCTGATGGATGGCCGGCTGAATGCCAGCGTCACCGTGTTCAACAAGACGATCACGGATATGTTGCTGATTCCGAGCCTGGCGCTTTCGACCGGGCGGACGCAGCGGGTGTTCAACGGCGGCAAGTTGCGCAACCGCGGCGTGGAGCTCGGGGCGGGTTATGCGGTCGCCCAGAGCCCGGAGCTGAACTGGATCATCCGTGCCACGTTCTTCGCGAATCGAAGCAAGGTCCTCGAACTGCCGGTGCCGGCATTTCAGGTGGGCGGCTTCGGCACGTCGCTCGGCGCCTTCCAGATCGAGGAAGGCAAGTCCGCCACGCAAATCGTGGGCTCGGAAGGCGTCGTGGGCGATGCGACGCCCGATTTCCAAATGTCCTTCTCCACCGACTTGGATTACAAGCGATGGACGGTGGGCATGCTGTGGGACTGGAAGAAGGGCGGGGACGTCATCAACCTGACCGATCTCCTGTTCGACTTGTTCGGTAACAGCGAGGATTGGAGCACCGCCGGCCAACAGCGGTTCACCGACTTCGGGAACGGGCTGACTCAGCCGTATGTCCAGGATGCGTCGTACCTGAAGCTGCGCGAGCTGTCGCTGTCCTACCGCCTGCCGTCTTCGGCGGTGGCGCAGCTGTTCGGCTCGCGGGTGAAGGACGCGCGGATCACGTTCTCCGGGCGGAACCTCATCCGGATCACGGACTTCCACGGGAACGATCCGGAGGTCTCGAACTTCGGGAATCAAGCCATCGCCCGGAACATCGACGTGGCCCCATTCCCACCGAGCCGCAGCTTCTTCCTGTCCGTGGACCTGGACTTTTGAGCGAGGAGCCGACCATGACACCGACTCGCCTCTGGCTACTGGTCGCGGCCCTCGTGGTAGGAGCCTGCGACTTCGACATCACCGATCCGAACAACCCGCCGCCGATCGGCAACGACCCGAGCCTGGCGCAGATCCAGGCGGCGGCGACCGGCATTCTGGTAGCCGCGCGGTCCGACGCCGCCGACTGGAACCTCGACGCCGGGATCATCGGCCGGGAAGCCTACCGCTTCGACGGCTCCGATCCGCGCTTCATCAGCGAGTTACTCGAGGGCCCGCTCGACAATGGCGGTGGAGCGTTTGGTGGGGATCACTGGTTTGAAGAGTATGCCGCGATCCGCACGATCAACGACCTTCTCAACGTAATAGGAACGGCGACGGTGCTGAGCCCCGCCGAGCGGAACGCGACGCGCGGATTCGCCGAGACGATGGAGGCCTACGCGTACCTGATGGTTCTCATGGGGCACGCCCGCGACTCGATTCCCGCGGATGTGAATCGCCCGGTCACCGACCCGCCGGCACCGTTCGTGACCCAGGACTCGGCCTACAGGTTCGTATCGGCGCTGCTGGACACGGCCGCGGCGCACCTCGCCGCCGGCGGCACCGCGTTCCCCTTCAACCTCGGTGGGGGGTTCAAGGACCCGGAGCGCGGGGACTTCTCGACGCCCCCCCTGTTCCTCAAAGTGAACCGCGCCCTGAAAGGGCGGGTGGAGGTGTACCGCGGCAGCTTGGGATGCGGCGCCACCTGCTACACCGCGGCGCTCACGGCGCTTACCGCCTCGTTCATCGACACGTCGGGCACCGTGACGCTGAACGATGGCGCCTACCATGTGTACAGCACGCGGCCCGGCGACATCGTCAATCCGCTGTTCCAGAATCCACTCACCGGCGAGAACCTGGTGCACCGGTCGCTGCGCGACAGCGTCGAGCAGAAACCGACGGGTGGGAACGATGACCGCTACACAGCCAAGATCGTCTCCCGGCCGTTGACCTCGGCGGGCGTGCCTCCGCTCTCGTCGGATCTCGGGTGGATTCGCTATCCGACCGCCGACGCGCCGATCCCGATCATTCGGAACGAGGAACTGATTCTGTTGCGGGCCGAGGCCAATAACGCGCTTGGCAATCCGGTGCCGGCGGCCAACGACATCAACTATATCCGGGCGAAGTCGGGTGGGTTGTCAGTGATCGGTGGGCTGGCGGCGTTGACCCAGAACCAGATCCTCGACGAGCTGTTGAGGCAGAAGAAATACTCGCTGCTCTATGAGGGGCACCGCTGGAACGACATGCGGCGGCTCGGTCGGCTGGGCCAGATCATCATCGACCGGCCGGGTACGGACGTCGTGCACGCCACGTTGCCCACCCCGCTCGCGGAGGTGCTGCCTCGGCTGCCGTAGCGCAGCCTGGCACCACGCAGAAGGAAACCGCCGGGCGGCACTCCACCGCCCGTCGGCTTCGAGTTCACCCTCCGTCCACGCCCGCGTTGGAGGCCGGCTCCAACGCCTACTGCCCGTCGGTCGCCTGCACTTGTCCTAGTGCCTCAGCAGCGGTACGCACCTAGCCCGCGTTGCGGACCCGCAGCCACAGGTAGGCCGGTCACATTCCGTCTCGGCGCGAACGCCAAGGACATCCCCCTTGCAGCGCTCCCGCCTCGCGGGGCGAAACGTACCGCCCGCCCGGAGAGCCTCCGGATACGACCCTCGATGGAACATCGGCCTGCCGGCCGTGTCTCTTGCGGTGTCCCCGCCCGCAGTGAGGAGTCACGCGAGAAGGGAGGCAGACCATGCGATGGATGAAATCCCCAGCGGCCAGCGTGGCGCTAGCGGTGGCGCTGGCTAGTTGCAGCGAGCCGCCCACTCGCCCCCGTGGAGGGGGCACCACCGGCAGACTCGTCATCGCAGACAGCATCGAGGGCGTCATCGCGCTGTTTTCGGATCCGAGTACTGATCCCGCGGCGTTCGCCCGGAACGTCATAGCCGTCCACGGGGGGCATCTCCGTTTTGTCTTTGAGCACGGTACAAAGGGCTTCTCGGCAGTACTGCCAAGCCGAGCTGTTCAAACCCTTCGAGTTCATCCGGCGATCAAATACGTCGGCCCCATTGGCTTGGTCAAGGCGGTAGATCACCAGACGCAGGCTAACGCAAGCTGGGGCATCGATCGCATCGACCAGAGAGCTCTCCCGCTGAGTGGAACGTACGTCTACAGCGGCAATGGCGCAGGGGTGACCGCGTACATTATCGACCACGGGATCCTCACGACGCACAGCGACTTCGGCGGAAGGGCGTCAGTTGAGTTTGATGCTACCGGCGGAAACGGGCAGGACTGCAGCGGACACGGAACGCACGTCGCGGGCACCGTCGGAGGGACCACCTACGGCGTGGCCAAGGGCGTGCAGCTCAAGGCGATCCGAGTCATCGACTGCGACCCGGAGACGCCTGACTCGATCGATAACGTGCTCGAAGGCATCGATTCGGTCATAGGCAATCATGCCAGCCCCGCCGTTGCGAACATCAGCTTGGCCGCGATTGTGGTCATCAACAACGTTGAACACGAAACAACCGATGTCGCCTTCGACACGAAGGTGGCTGACCTGGTTGCGGCGGGGGTCCCTGCTGTCGTGGCCGCGGGCAACCAGAACAAGGATGCGTGCGGAGTATCTCCAGCACGTGTGGCCTCCGCGATTACGGTCGGGGCGACGACATCCTCTGATTCCAGGGCCACCTTTTCAAACTTTGGGCCGTGCCTGGACTTGTTCGCCCCTGGGCAGGGGATCACGTCGGCTTGGTGGACCAGCAACACTGCAACGCGCACCGACGACGGAACGTCCTTCGCTGCGCCCCACGTTACTGGAGCTGCTGTCCTATACCTTCAGCGGGATCCGACAGCGACGCCCGCTCAGGTATGGTCGGCCCTCAACTCGCGGACGACCTCCGGCGTCCTGACGAACACGGGCGCCGGCTCGCCGAACAAGCTCCTATACACGTTGTTCGTCGAGGTCACGATTTCGGGGCCTGGGAACATTCAGCAATGCGGGACATATACCTGGACGGCGCTCCCACTAGGGGTGCAGAGTTCCGGCTACACCTATCTTTGGGAGGAGTACTACCATCAGATTGGCCAATGGTTTACCAATCCGGAGACCGGGCCTGCCCTGACCGCTTCGATGTGTGCCGGTGATGGCAGTCGAACGCTCCGGGTCACCGCGACGAACAGCTTTGGCTTCCACGCGACAGCGTCGAAGTTTGTTTTCGCAGGGCTCTGACGTCGCCGCTTACGAGGCACATGCAAACCCCCGGGCGGCACCCCAGCCGCCCGGGGGTTTCTTGCGCTACATCTCCGTATAGAACTTCGCCCCCGCCACCACCGCGAGCGGTTGCTGCACCAGCGCCACCAGCGTGACGATCACCAAGATGTTGTGCGGCATCATGGCCATCGGCCACTCAAACAGGGCGTGGAACAGGCCGGTGGCAACCCAGCCGATGAGCCCCGCCTTCATCGCGGTCGCCGGGCCCGCGCCAAAGCGCGGTCGAACAGCGGCGTACAGCCACACGAGGAAGATCCCGAATAGGAAATCGAGGAATACGTACCACAGGATCTGGCCGACCGGGATCTGCGCGGGTTTGCCCATCGCCACCATGGCCGCAGCCATGTCGTTTTTGAGGACCACCATGAACATGAATGAGTCGACGACGTTCAGGACCACGCCCGCCACTAACCCGCCGATGATGACGCCCGTCAGGTTGATCTTCCCCATAGGGCACCTCGTTGTGGGTAGAGAGCCGCCGCGGACAGCTGCTGCACCGGCGCCACGGTAGGGCGTGGCCCCCCTCCCGTCAAGACTCAGGGCACCGTGAGCAGCGCCACGAGGCCTCCCATCCCGTCGGGCACGACGGCGACCCCGCCGGGCACGACCCACTCCGTGCCGTCCACCAGCAGGTTGAATTGGTAGGTGCCCGGCGCCAGCACGAGTGCCGCCTCCCAGACGGCATTTCCGACCGACCGGAGTGCCACCGGTTGCCAGGCATTCCAGTCTCCGGCGATCGCGACGGAGCGCGCTCCTTCCATGTGGAACCGCACCACGACGCTGTCGCCGCGTTTATTCGCGATCAGCGGGGCGAGCCGGGAGGGGAGGGGGGGAGCGAGCGCTGACGGCGCCAGCGGCCGTGGCATCCTGTGAAGCCGCACCCCGGCGGTGACGTAGCCGGCCCGCGGCAACCCCTGAAACGGATCAGACAGATAGCCGCCCCCGCCCACCTCGACGGCCAGAGTCGGCGTGGCGAAGTACTGGAGCGCGGCGCTCGCCGCCCCCTTCGAGCCGTATGCCGCGCTGATGCGGGCGGTGGCCCACAGCGACACGACGACGCGGGTGCGGCTCACGGTCGCGCCGGCGAGCAGGTCGGTGTACCAGCCGCCGGGGAACGCCGTGGATTCGACGCTGAGCGAGAGTTGCGGCGCGTTCGGGCTCGGCTGCCACCAACCCCGCGCTCGCAGCCGCAACGCGGTGA
>DASYQX010000060.1:0-13979 GCA_036004985.1 Gemmatimonadales bacterium | reverse complement strand
GGTGGCGATCTTCCTCCGGAACCGCTACACAATTCGGTGGTGACCCGATGCTCGAAGGACGGACCGACGTGAACGGGGACGAGCACCGTCAGGAGACCCGTATCGCCGACGCGCTCAAGGCGAGGCCGGCCGACGACGGCGCGACCGCGGCGGCGGAGACGGTGTTCCGGCTGGACGACGTCCACGTCTACTACGGCCGCTTCCTGGCGCTGCGCGGGGTCACCCTCGACGTCGGCAGGAACGAGATCACCGCCTTGATCGGCCCGTCCGGCTGCGGCAAGAGCACCCTGATCCGCTGCCTCAACCGCATGAACGACCTCATCCCCGGGGCCCGCGTCGAGGGCAAGATCGAGTACCACGGCCAGGACCTGTACGGCGACGACGTGGACCCGGTCGAGGTGCGCCGGCGCATCGGCATGGTGTTCCAGAAGCCCAACCCGTTCCCCAAGTCGATCTACGAGAACATCGCCTTCGGGCCGCGGGTCATCGGCATGCAGCCCTCCAGCATGGACGACCTGGTGGAGCGGTCCCTGCGCGGCGCCGCCGTGTGGGACGAGGTCAAGGACAAGCTCAAGCAGAACGCGCTGTCGCTGTCGGGCGGCCAGCAGCAGCGGCTCTGCATCGCGCGCGCGATCGCCGTCGCACCCGACGTGATCCTGATGGACGAGCCCTGCTCGGCGCTGGACCCGGCGTCGACGGCCCGCATCGAGGACCTGATGGAGGAGCTCAAGCGCGACTACACGATCGTGATCGTCACCCACAACATGCAGCAGGCCGCCCGCGTCTCCGACAAGACGGCGTTCTTCACCGCCGAGGCCGCCCCGGGCACCGGCGACCGCACCGGCCTGCTGGTCGAGTACGACCAGACCGACGCGATCTTCACCCACCCGGCCGACAAGCGCACCGAGGACTACGTGACCGGCCGCTTCGGCTAGCCCGGCCCAGCCGGTCGCTGCTACGGTTCGCGTGCTCCTACCAGTCGGGAGGGCACGTGAAGCTGCGGATCTTTCCTCGCGAGGAGTCCTATTTCGACCTGTTCGACGCGGTGGCCGACAACATCGCCGAGGCGGCCCGCCTGCTGCTGGACATGGTGGAGGACTTCGTCGACCCGGAGATGAAGGCCAAGCGGCTGGTCGAGTCCGAGCACGAGGGCGACCGCCTGACCCACGCCATCCTCTCCCGGCTCAACTCCACCTTCATCACCCCGTTCGACCGCGAGGACATCCACGCCCTCGCAGCCCAGCTCGACGACGTGGTCGACGCCATCGAGGCGGCGGCCGACATGATGGTGCTCCACCGCGTCCTCGAGCCGCTGGGCGCCGTGGTCGAGCAGGCCCGCCTGATCGAGGCGGCGGCCAAGGAGACCGTGGCCGGCCTGCACAACCTCCGCGGCCTCAAACAGGAGCCGCTGCGCGCCTTCATGCTGGCCATCAACGAGCTGGAGAACCAGGGCGACCGGATCTACCGCAGGGCCCGGGCCGATCTCTACAACTTCACCGGTGAACACCCGGCCCAGCGCGCGCTGATCTGGAAGGACATCGTCGAACAGCTCGAGGAGGCGCTGGACGGCTTCGAGCACGTCGCCCACAGCGTGGAGACGATCCTCATCAAGCATGCCTGACCTCGTCCTGGTCTCGGTCGCCGCCATCGTGCTGCTGGCGCTGCTGTTCGACTTCTCCAACGGTTTCCACGACGCCGCCAACTCGATCGCCACCGTCGTCTCCACCCGGGTGCTGACCCCGCGGGTGGCGGTGGTCTGGGCGGCGACCTTCAACTTCGTCGCCTTCCTGGTCTTCCACACCCACGTGGCCAACACGGTCGGCAAGATCGTCGACCCCGCGGTGGTCAGCGAGGCGGTGGTGTTCGCCGGGCTGGTCGGGGCGGTGGCGTGGAACTTCACCACCTGGTGGCTGGGGCTGCCGACCTCCTCGTCGCACGCGCTCGTCGGCGGGTACGGGGGAGCCGCGGTCGCCAAGGCCGGGTTCACGGCGATCATCGCGTCGGGCTGGACCAAGACGCTCCTGTTCATCGTGGTGGCCCCGTTGCTCGGCCTGACCATCGCGTTGGCGCTCACGGTGGTGCTGTCCTGGGCCCTGCGCCGCTCGCTGCCCCGCCGCGTGGACCGGGTGTTTCGCCTGCTGCAGCTCGTCTCCGCCGCCGCGTATTCGCTGGGGCACGGGACGAACGACGCCCAGAAGACCATGGGGATCATCGTCGCCCTCCTGGTGTCGAGCCAGGCGCTGTTCGCGTCGTTCCCGATCCAGGCGTTCCACCTCACCAGCGCCGACCAGATCCCGACGTGGGTGATTCTGGCGGCGCACGCGGCGATCGGCCTCGGCACCATGGCGGGGGGGTGGCGGATCGTGAAGACGATGGGCCAGCGGATCACCAAGTTGAAGCCGTTCGGCGGCTTCTGCGCCGAGACGAGCGGCGCGATCACCCTGTTCATCGCCTCGCACTTCGGCATCCCCGTCAGCACGACGCACACGATCACGGGGGCGATCACGGGGGTGGGGGCGGCGCAGCGGTTCTCGGCCGTGCGCTGGGGCGTGGCGGGACGGATCGTGTGGGCGTGGATCGCCACGATCCCGGCTTCGGCGGGGATCGCCGGGCTCAGCTACCTGCTGCTCAGGGCGGTCCTGTAGCGGCTCAGGAGCCGCTCTTGAGCTTCGCCAGATCGATCATCTTCACGCCGCCCGCGTAGTCCGTGATTGGAGCGTGCGACACGGTGGCGAGCTTGTCCATACTCGCGCTCACGCGGCGCGCCATGGCCAGGATGTTGTCGAGCGACGCCTTGTCTTCGGGGTGGGTGACGCGGGCGTCCCGCTCGAGCAGTTGGCCCTCGGCGATGATGGTGGCCAAGGCGTTGTTCACCTCGTGCCGCATCGCCACCGCCACCTGCCCCACCACCGCCACCCGCTCGCCCTGGATCGCCCGGTCGTAGTACAGGTGCAGCTGCTCCGACAGCCAGCCCACCGAGATCGCGATCGCGCCGTACGCCACGTAGATCGGCACCGTGATGCGCCAGTCTTCCGGCTCGAGGCTCCAGGCGACCAGGAATTGGATCGCGGTGAACAGGACCGTGCCCATGACCAGCCCGGCCACGGCGCCGTGCATCCCGTAGTGCAGCGACAGGATGTACGCGGGCACCAGGGTGAGCAGCCAGATGAGGTCGCGATACGGCACGTCCGCGGCGGGGACGAGCTGCAGCACGATGCTCGGCGAGAGGTAGGCGATGGCGCAATACCACCACCAGCGCTTGGGAAGCGGCGGGCGGTGCGTCATGGGTGTGAACCCGAGCAGGTCGAGGAGGTGCTGCCGGACGCTGGGTTTCAAGTCAGTCCAGTTTGAAGGTCAGGAGGCGCAGCTCGGTCATTTCCTCGATGGCGTAGCGCACGCCCTCGCGGCCCAGTCCCGAGGCCTTGGCGCCGCCGTACGGCAGGCGATCCACGCGGAACCCCGGGATGTCGTTCCCGTTGACGGCGCCGACGTCCAGCTCGGCGTGCAGCCGGAACATCGTCTGGAGGTTGGTGGTGAACGCGCCGGCCTGGAGGCCGTAGGGAGACGCGTTGGCGGCGGCGATCGCGTCGTCGAGCTTGCGGTACGGGGTGACGGTCACGAGCGGTGCGAACACCTCTTCGCAGTTCACCTTCATCTCGGGTGTCGTGTGCAGCAGCACCGTGGGCTCGAGGAAGACGCCGGACCGCTTGCCGCCCACGGCGATCTTTGCGCCTCCGCCGACCGCCTCGCCGATCCACCGTTCCACGCGCTCAGCGGCGTCGAGTGAGATCATCGGTCCCACGTCGGTCTTGTCGTCCAGGACGTCACCGACTTTCAACTGACGAACTCGTGGAACAAATGCGTCGAGAAACGGCGTGTAAACCGATTCGTGGACATAAATGCGTTGAGTCGAGATACATGACTGGCCCGCGTATGTGAACCCGCCGACGGCGCAGCGTGCCGCTGCCCAGCCGAGGTCGGCGTCGGGCTCGACGATGACGGCGGCATTGCCGCCCAGCTCCAGGGCGACGCGCTTCGTGCCCGCCTTGGCCCGGATCGCCCAACCGGCCTTGGCGCTGCCGGTGAACGTGATCAGCCGCACGCGCGGGTCCTCGATCAGGATCTGCGCGACCTCCACGTGGCAGGGCACAACGTTCACGCCGCCCGCCGGATAGCCCGAGGCCTGCACCAGCTCGGCCAGGCGCAGCGTCGTGAGCGGGTCCTGGGGCGGCGGTTTGAGCGTGAGGGTCGCGCCGCACGCCATCGCAGGCGCGATTTTGTGGGCGGCGAGCAGCACCGGGAAGTTGAACGGCGTGATGCCCGCGATGGGCGAGAGGGGGAACCGCCGCGTCAAGGCGATGCGTCCGGCCCCGACCGGCAGGACGTCGGCGGGGAGGACGTCGCCGCCGATGCGCGTCGCTTCCTCGGCGGCATCGTTGAAGACGAAGACCGCGCGATCCAGCTCGAGGCGCGCCTGGGCGATCGGCTTGCCGGCCTCGAGGGCCAGCGTCCTCGCCAGGTCTTTGCGCTCGGCGGCGAGTCCGTCGGCGACTTTGCGCAGCGCCGCCGCCCGCTCGTAGGCGGGCATGTCGCGACAGCTGCGGCTCGCGGCGACATTCGCGTCCAGCGCCGCGCGGACTTCGGCGGGCCCGGCCAGGGCCACCACGCCGACTTCGCTGCCGTCGTGCGGCGCGCGGATGACCGCGGTCTCGCGCTCGCTGCCCGACGTCTGCTGCTCTCTCGTGCTCATAGTCCCAATACCTCGACCACGGTCGCCGCGATCGCGGCATCCTGCTAGTCGGTGAACAGGCGCCGCAGGCCGCGCTCGGTCTCGGCGAGGGCTTGCTGGAAGTGTTGCAGCTCGCCCCCGTAGCCGAAGCGCAGGAAGCCCGGCATCCCGAAGTGCTCGCCGGGGCAGAGCAGCACGCTGTGTTGGGCGCGGACCTTCTCCACGATGTCGGCGGCGGCGATCGCCTGGCGGTAGCGCACCCAGCAGATCGCACCGGCCTGCGGGGCGTGCCAGGTGAAGGTGTCGCCGAACGTCTTGAGCCACGTTTCGAGGACGGGGTAGTTCGCGTTCAGGATCTTGCGGGTGCGGTCAATCAGCTTGTCGCGCACCCGCGCATCGAGCGCCACGGCCGCAAGGTGATCGGTCGCGCCCGAAGGGCCGATCGTGGTGTAGTCGTGCCGCGCCCAGACCTCCGCGGTGAGGGCGGGCGGGGCGACGATCCAGCCGATGCGCAGTCCCGGGAGGCCGTACGCCTTGGAGAGGCCGTTCACGATGATCGCTTTGGGGTAGCTGCCCCAGAACGACGGCGTGGTGCGGCCGTTGCGCTCGGCGCCCTGGTACACCTCGTCGGCGAGCAACCAGGCGCCGACCTCGGCGCAACGATCGATGATGACCTTGCGGGCCGCGTCGGACAGGATGTGGCCGGTCGGGTTGTGCGGGTTGGTGACGACGACGAGCTTCGTGCCCGGCGCAATGGCGCTGCGGATCTCCTCGGCGTAGGGCTCCCAGCCTTCTTTTTCATGAAGGGGGAAGGGGCGGACCTGCGCGCCGAAGTTCTGAGTGAGTCCCCAGGTCTGCTGGTAGTTCGGGATCATCACGGCGACGGAGTCGCCCGGCTCGATGAGGCGCCAGCAGGTGACGAAGTTCGCCTCGGAGCTGCCGGTGGTGACGAGGATCTGGTCGGGTGACGCGCCGGGGTAGAGGGCGGCGATCCGCTCGCGCAGCAGGTCGGTGCCGTTGGACTGGCTGTAGCCGAGCCGCACTTCGAGGAGCGGCATGGCCGAGGCGCTGGCGAGGCCGAGCAGCTCCTGGATCGTGAGCGGGTGGACGCCGGACTCGGAGAGGTTAAACCGGACGCGGTTCTCCCAGGTGCTCTGCCAGCGTTCCAGCTCGAAGGGGACGAATTTACTCGGGGCGGGGGTCATGGTCGTAAAGCTGGCGCAGGTCGTCGGGTTTCTCCAGCCAGAAGTCGGGCGCGAGATCTTCGAGGTGGGCGCGGTCGAAGGGGCCCCAGAGGGCGGCGGCGGTTTTGACACCGGCGGCGCGGCCGCATTCCAAGTCGTGGCGCGAGTCCCCGACGAAGACGGTCTCGGCGGCAGGAGCACCCAGCAGCTCGAGGGCCTTCAGGACTGGCTCGGGGTGGGGCTTGGGGTGTGTAACATCGTCGGCACCTATGAGGGCCTCGAACGCCCGCTCGAGCCCCGCGACCTGGAGACCGCGCAGGGCGCCGTCTTTGAGCTTGCTCGTGACCAGGCCGAGCCGCTTCCTCTTTTCTTGGAGCCGCAGGACCTCCGCGACGACTCCTTCGTACGGTTTTACCAGCGCATCATGGTGCGTCAGATTGTACGCGCGGTAGGTGGCGACCATCGCCTCGATCTCAGCTTCGTCCTCGGTCCAGTGACGGAACTGGACCCAGAGAGGCGTGCCGAGGCCTTTCATCCAGATGTCGTCGGGGGGAGAGCTGCCGCGGTGCACCTGCATCGTGTGGCGGTAGGACCGGAGGATGAGGTCGATCGAGTCGATGAGGGTGCCGTCGAGGTCGAAGAGGAAGGTGGAGAGGGGCATCGCTGACAAGCTAGCGCCCGGCTCGTATGATTGCAGCCGGAGGTCGGCTCATGCGGCGTCCACTCATCATCATCGCGGTTTGTCTCGTGTTGGCCGGCGCGGCGTTCTTCCTGCTGGCGCGGCACATCGAGCGGAAGCTGGTGGACACGCCGTACATCGCTGGGGTGAAGCATGAGCTGCGCGCGGTAGCCGCGGTGCAGGAGGCGTACCGGGTGGAGCACCCATCGTATGCGACTGACATCGCCCAGCTGCCGGCGAAACGCGATTCGATCTTCGGCGTCCGGTTGAGGGTCGTCGCCGCATCGATCGACGGATTCCTGGCCGAAGGACGTCACGATATCTGGACTGGCCGGTGCGTGATCGCCGTGGGATCGTTCGTCGGCGACAGTCTGAAAGCTGCGGAGCCGCGTTGCTACAGTGATGTGCGCTGAGGCTCAACCACGAGCGCCGCGACCAACTCCATATCGACCCCCGCGTCATCGGCTTGCACCGGTGGTAGCCGGTGGTGCCAGGCAAGCAGGTCGCGCACCCGGAGCGGCTCACGGCGGGTGAGCAGGTCGTCTAGCAACAACTCCTCCCCAGCGGTCATGCCGAGCGCGAGGCGCGAGACGAGGGCGTCGAGCGCTCCGAGCTGAGCGGCGTCGCTCCGGCGGGCGGCGCGGCGCGCAGCCGAGAGCACCCAGGGGATCAGGCGGCGCGCGAACCGGTCGCGGTCGCCCGCGCGCCAGCGCGCCTCCTGCACGGCGGTGAGCCGAGCTCGGACGAGCGGCGCGGCGAGCGTGATCGCGCCCCGCAAGGCGGCGGCACCGCCCCCGAGAGCGGGTTCCGCGCCCCAGGCATTCGCGAGCGCACACGTCGCGGCCGCGGGATCGGCCCGCGCCGTCTCGCCTTCCACGACAATCGCCTCCGCCAGCGCACCGATTCGGACGACGAGCACGGTCATCGCCCGCTCTCCTCGGATTGCGGCCCACGCGCCGTGCGCCACTGCTGGTTGGTCGGGCGCGCTCATCCCCTCCAGGCGGTCGCACCAATCGAGCGTCGGCCCAGCCCCCGCTCCCGACGCCGCCGCCCCGTCACCGGCTGGAGTCTCCACCTGCGCGGCGCCGGCCGCGATCTGCGCGCGAATCTTAGCGGCAAGCCGTTGCTCGATCGCCAGCGCATCGGCGAGCGGCGCGGGCGGCAGGAACGCCGCGATCGTGATCTCCGAATGCGGCGAGCCGAGCCGGTCGATCCGCCCTACGCGCTGGGCCAGCCGTGCCGGACTCCACGGCAGGTCGTAGTGCACCACGCGCTCGGCGTCCTGCAGGTTGAGCCCCTCGCTCACGAGATCGGTCGCGATGAGCAGGTCGGTGACGAGTGCGGGCGGCGGCGCCTGAGCGTGCTGGGCCATCGGGGCGAACGCGCGCAGCACCTCCTGCCGGGTCGCCTCACCTCCGCCGAACCGCCCCGCGTCTGCGAAGACGGCGGCCGCGCGGCGGCCCCGCAGGCGCTGCAGCAGGTGACGCGCCGTAGGCTGCGCATCCGTGAAGACGATGGTCTTCGCGGGACGCGCGTCGAGCAGACGCTCCAGCGCATCGGCCTTGGGATCGCGTGCGTCCGCCGCGAGCGCGCGAAGCCGAGCCACCTCGCGCCGGTCGGCGGCACCCGCTGCTGTGGCATCGCGCGGCAGCGGATCGAGCAGCAGAGGGAACAGCACGAGTTGCAGGTCGGGCGCCTCGGTGCGCGGGAAGCAGTGCTGGAACGCGCGGGGCGACAGGCCGCGCCCTTCGGCCGCCGCTCGGGCCGCCAGATCGAGGTACGCTTCATGGCGCGTCAGGCTGGCGCGGAAGGCGGCGAGGCTCGACGCCAGCCGGCGCAGCAGCATGAGGCGGAGCAGCGGGGCCGCCCGGCCCCCGAACGTGAGCCGCCGCACACCGGCGGTGAGCGCGTCGAGCACCGCGTCCGGCGCCGGCCCGACCCGGTGCGTCTCGGCTTCGTTGCGGTGTGGGAACGCGAGCGACAGCGGACCGCCGTGGTACCCGCCCCGCACGCGGGCGCGCGAGCGCGCGACAATCAGACGGGCCGCGGCGGCCGTCGTGACCGAGGCGTCCAGCTCACCCCGCGCCGCACGGCGCAACGACGGCACGCCCAGCGCGGCGAGTGCGTGATCTCGCATGAACAGACGAAACAGGTTGAGGACGTCGGCGACCCGGTTGTGCACCGGCGTCGCGGTCACCAGCAGGAGCCGGGCGCCCACGCACAGCCGCGCCAGCGCGCGATACCGGTTGGTGTCGGGGTTGCGGAAACGGTGGGCTTCGTCGACTACGAAGAGGCGGTAGGGGGCGGTAGGAGACGGTAGGGGGCGGTACGGTGTCGCGCTCAGGGATTCGTGCGTGAGGATCGGCGCCTTGGCGTCGAAGCGGTCGAGCAGCGCCCGCCATTGGGGCACGAGGACCGCCGGCACGACCAGCGCGTACGGCTCGCCATGCGTCTCGGCAACGGCGAGCGCCACGTACGACTTGCCGAGTCCCGCGGCATCGGCGAGCACGGCGCCACCGTGGCGCGCGATGATCGCGCTCAGGGCTTCCGCGGCGGCGACTTGGTGCGGCGCGAGCCACGCCGGCCGCGGCCTCGGCGCCAGCGCCACCCGGTCGAGCAGCGTGCGCGCCGCGAGCCGCGCGACGTCGCGCGGCGGCGCCTCGGCCCCCGGCCGGAGCGCCACGGCGAGCGGCTCCGGGACCGGGACGAGGTGCTCAGAGAGGATCCGGGGCGATGCGGGCCAGCGCACGGCGGTCGGCCTGATCCAGTTGGAGGGAGTCGGCGACGACATCGTCGGTCGCCTCGCGCTGCCGGCCCAGCGCCGTGAGCACCGGCCACACCGACGAGCCGGCGGCCGGCACGGGGAGGTCGCGCACTAGCCCCGCGTTGAATCGATGGAACCCCCCGCGCGCCGGGTCCGCGCGCAGCCGCGCGAGTGCCGTGAGCCAGCGGGAATTGAGCAGCGCGGCGAGGGCGAGCGCGTCGTCATCGTCCCGAGTCGCAATACCGTAGACGGTGTTGAGGGGGACCATGTCCGCATCGGGGACCGCGGCCGCGAGGCGGCGGCCGAGGTCCGGCCAGAGGACGCGATGGGGCGCCAGGCCGAGCGCCGTACGAAACAACTGCCAGGGGGCGCCGGCCCGATAGTCCGCTCGCCGCCGCAGGTGCTCGAAGTGCGGCTCCAGCCGTGCCGCGAGTGGGTGCGGAAGCCGTGGCAGTGGTCGGCCGTCGGGACCGTGGGTCCAGAGCACGTAGCGGCGCGTTTCGCAGCGCCACACCCCGACGTCTCGGCCGCGCACGGCCCGCCGCGCGCCCGGGTAGGGAGTCGAGACGAGGAAGACACTGTCCGCGCCCGTCTTCACGCCAAGCTGCGGCGCCCACCGGTCGCCGACGGTGGGGAAGGCCGCGCGCAGCCGGCGCGCGACGCGCTCGGCGTCCGGAAACAGCACCCACGGGCCCGGTGACTGGAGCAGCCGCTGCGGCACCGTGGGGGCGGCGTACTTCGGTCCGAGGGCCGTCGCCGTCGCTTCGGTGCCGACCGGGTCGGCGCGAGCCGCGACGAGCGCCATCGGGTAGACGGCGGCAGCGAACGCCCGAGCTGCCGGCGCAGGGAGGGGCGCCGCCCGCTCGACACGCGTGCCGAGCGCCAACCGCTGGCGCAGCGGCTCGGCGTAGCCGCTGGTCGCGAGCTTGGCGGGGACGAGCAATGAGACGACGCCGCCCGGCCGCGCCAGCTCGAGTGCGCGCTCGGTGAACGCCACAGCGAGGTCCGGGAGGTGGGCGAAGCTCCTCCTCCCCGTGCGCGCGGGGCGCCAGCAGGCGTAGCGCGTCGCGAGCGTCTCGCGTACGCGTGGCGGCAGGCGCTCCGCCCGCACCCACGGCGGATTGCCGGCGACGAGGTCGAATCCGCCTCGCGCCACGACGTCCGCGAAGTGCGACTCGAAGGCGAAGAATGGAGCCCCACCCTCCCGCCTGAGCCTCCGCGACCAGGAGCGGAGATCTCTGAGGCTCCCGCGCAGCCGGGCGAGCCGTTTTCGTTCGTCGGTGGTCAGGCCTCGCGGGTGGCCGAAGAGGTCGCGGTCGCGCGCGACGCCCACCAGCTCGCGGATCGCCGCTTCGAGCGCGGCGATCGCCACGTCGAAGAGGCGGCGCGCCAATGCGGTCTCGGCCGCCGAGAGCTCCGCCTGGGCGGCGCGCTTGGCGGGTCCCGACAGGTCGAACAGGGCGCGGCGCGCCGCCGCGAGGCGTCGCACTTCGGGCCCGCCCACGCGGATCGCAGCACTCCGTCCGGCGCCGCCCAGCGACCCCGCGAGCGCGAGTGGATCGAGCAACGTATCGCCCTGACGTACATGGCCGTCGAGATTGGGCAGGGGCGCCACGGCGCCGAGCTCCGCGGCATCGCTGTCGGCGACGAGCGCGAGCCAGAGCCGTAGCTCCGTCAGTCGGACGGCGGTGACGGTGAGATCGACGCCGAACAGCGCGTTGGCGAGGACGTCGCGCTTCACCGTGGCGAGGGACCGTTCGCCCGCCGCTCGGCGCAGCGCGGCCAGCTCGTCGAGGGCGCCGAGCAAAAACGCTCCCGAGCCGGCCGCCGGGTCGAGTACGGTAAGCCTGCGCAGGTCCGGCGCGGGGCTGGGCGCGATCCCTTCGTGCACCCACCGGGCGGCGGCCGCCGGCGTCAGCCCGGCGCCATTCACCAGAGCGGCCTCGAGGCCCGCGCGCACGACCTCGCGGACCAAGGCCGCGGGCGTGTAGTAGCTGCCGCTGGCGCGGCGTTCGTCGGGATCCATCACGCCTTCGAACACGCGACCGAGCATATCGGGCGCGACGAGCTCGCCCGAGTCGTCCTCGCGGACCGAGAAATGAAACCGTTCGAACAAGCCGTCGAAGGTCGCGCGCCAGTCAGCGTTGCCCCAAATGGCGGGACCGAGGCGGCGCTCGAGCGCCGTCGGCTCGAAGAGGCCGCCATTCAGGAAGGGCAGCCGGCCGAGCGCGCGCGCCGCGCGGCTGCGGCTCGCGACCGGACGATTCAGCGCCCCGAAGCAGAGGGGATGCAGCATGGCCTTGTGGAAATGCAGGCCGCCTCCGAGGGCGCGCTCGAGCAGGCGCGGCAGGTACCGCGAGTCGCCGTCGAGCCACCCCTTCGACTGCACAAAGTAGAGGAACAGGACGCGGGTGAGCGCCGTCAGCGCGAGGGCGTGGCGGTCCGATCGGGATCGCGCGGCTGGGAGCCGATCGGTCAGGCGCTCGAGGGTCGCGCGAAAGGCGCGAAAGAACCTCGGGGTCACGCCTTCGCTCGCGAGCGCCTCGCCGATCCGCAGACTGAGGGCGAGCGCCGACTCGCCTGCGGCAGGGGCCAGCCGCTCGAGCGTCGCCAATGCGGCCCCGGTGGGCCGGGGGAGCGGCACGACGGACAGGCGGAGGCACGGCGTCCCGGCCGCGCAGACCAGCCGGAGCGGACTCCCACCCAGGACGCAGGCCAGCCCCCGCTCGGCGCCGGCCGCGAGGCGGCGGGCGGCGGCGCGCGCGGCTGCCTCGGGATCGGCGGCCTCGAGCCCGAAGACGCGAAACGCCTCGTGGCGGGCGACCAGCGCCGCTCGCACGACGCCTGCCCCCCGAGCCGCCTCCTCCCCGAGCCAGGGCCCGGGTGGTACGGCTTCCCACGCCGCGTCGTAGCCGAGCGCGCGAAACAAGTCGCGAAGATCGGAGATCTGCTCGGTGCGGGCGAGAAGTTCCCGCAACACCACGGGCCCCTCGGGCTAAGAGGGACCTAAGGTGGGGCTGGATGACGTTGGATTAGGTACCGAAGGACTGCGAGTGGGTGCGAAACTATGCGGGAAACGGGAAACGAGACACGGGAAACGTCGCTACGGCACGTTTCCCGTTTCCCGTGAAGTCACGTGCCTTTCCGCAGTCTGATCTCCCCATTCACTGTCGACAACGAGAGCGACCGCCCCCCCGCGCCGATCGTGCCGCGCATCCGCCGCGGGCCCCAGCGGCCGGAAATCGTCATGGGATAGTCGGTGATCAGATCGCCGTTCACCGTCGACGCCCGCACTTCCGCGTCGAGTTTCGGCGGCAGGATCAGCGTGATCCCGCCGTTCACGGTGCTGAAGCCCAGTTCGTCGGTCCAGTCGGCCCGACCCATCTCGACGTACACCGACCCGTTCACCGTCGAGGCCTGGGCCAACTCGGTGGTCGTGACCCGCACGCTCCCGTTCACGGTGCTTGCCTTCACGTCTCCCTTGAGCCCCTCGGCCGACATCTGGCCGTTCACCGTCTGACCGTTGAACACGACCCCGGCCGGGATGCGCACGTCGAAATCGACGGTCACGTCGTTGTCCTCGGTGCTGTTCGACCAGTGGTCGCCTACCTGGCAGGTGTTCTCGCGCTTGGCGCGCGGGGGAGTGGGATAGACGGCGCAGATCGTGACGCCGCCGTCGTGCTCGACCACCTCGATCTTCACTTCGTCGGGATCGGAGCGCCGGGCGTGCTTCGCCGCCGTCACCTCGACCTCCCCGCTCGCGATGCCCACGGCGCGAACGTCGCCGTTCACTCCCTTGATCTCGATCCGCTTCCCGGCGGCGAGCCGGCCGTGCCAGCGGAAGTCCGGGGTCTGCGCGGCCGCGGGCAACGCGCTCAACGCGATGGCGGCCAGGATGACGGGTGCGACGGTCATGCGAGGCATGGGTCAGTTCTCCTGATGCTCCTGGTTCTTGTGCTTGCGCTGCATCCGGTCCCGCATCTCCTGGGGGCGGCGCAGCTGGATGTCGCCCTGGAACGATTCAGCCTCCATCCGCGCGCTTCCGGTGCCGAGCTTGAAGGTGTAACGACGCCTGCTCGGCGTGCCCGTGAAGGGCAGCGGAAAGCTCGCGTCGATCTCCCCGTTCGCCGTCGCGGCAGTGACCGTGACGTTGGCGCCCTCGGGCACGGAGATCGTCACGTCGCCGTTGTGTGAGCCGAAACTGTACGAGCCGCCGTCGGTGATGGTGCCCTCGTAGGTCACGTCGCCGTTGATCGTGTTCCCCTCCACGCTGGACGACTGGACCCCCGTGAGCGTCAAATCGCCGTTCGTGGTCTCGGCCTTGATCTCCCCCGAGACGTTCGACAGCTCGACGTCTTCGTTGACGGAGTTCACCTCGATACGGCCCGTCGCATCCGTAAGTGTCACGGATCCCTGGATCGAGTGGAGCGTAATGATCCCTTTGCCGCCACGCACGTTGATCTCACCCTCCACGGTCTCGGCGGTGATCGGTCCCTGCACGCCGTCCACCGTGATCTCCGCGTACGTCCCGGCCAGGGTCAGGGCCATGGCTTGCGGGACGGTGATGTCGAAGTCCACGACCGAGGGCGCGCCCATCCGGCTGCTCGACTTGACCGTCACCGT
>DASYQX010000059.1:0-39205 GCA_036004985.1 Gemmatimonadales bacterium | reverse complement strand
CGCCGAGCACATTCGCGGTGCACGGCAAGCAGTATGTCGTCGTCGCCGCCGGCGGCGGGAAGTTGGGGTCGAAGTCCAGCGACGCGTACGTGGCGTACGCGTTGCCGTAGTGACCACCGCGAGCGCCTTCGTGTACGTGGCTGTTCCTCCGGGGTCATTGTTGCTCATGGCGATCGTTGTGTCGATCGCGGCGCTACTAACCTGCAAGCTGTCACCTCGAGGATGATCTCCGGTCACGAAGCGCTCGCGCGGTTGCGCGAGGGCAACCGTCGCTTTGTCTCCGGCGTCGAGGACGCCGAGGCCACGCTCAACCAGGCCCATCGGCTTGCGGTGGCGCGCGCCCAACAGCCGTTTGCAATCGTCCTGGGGTGCTCCGATTCTCGCGTGCCCGCGGAGCTCGTCTTCGGTCAGGGCTTTGGAGACCTGTTCGTCATCCGAGTCGCGGGAAACATCGTGGCGCCCTCTCAGGTGGGGAGTGTCGAATTTGCCGCCGGGCGCTTCGGTACCAAGCTGGCGGTCGTGCTGGGCCACACCCAATGCGGCGCGATTCTGGCCACGCTCGAGGAGCTGCGCCAGCCCACGCCGCACCATTCACCCAACCTCCGCTCCATCGTCGACCGGATCCGTCCCTCCGTCGAGCCCTTGCTGGCCACGCCTCTCGGGCAGGACTCCGAGGCCCTTGTCGCGCACGCCGTGCGCGCCAACATTCGGGCTGCCTCCGACCACCTCCGTCATGGGTCGGCAGTTCTGGAGCGGCTCATTGCGGATGAGGGGCTGCTGATCGTTGGCGCGGAGTATTGTCTGGAGACGGGCGTGGTCGAGTTCTTTGACGGGATTCCGGACGCCGTCTAGGCGGCGCGTGAACCGGCCGGCGCGCGTAGATTGGGGAGCACGATGGGCGCGCCGCTCGATACCCCACGCCTCACGTTGCTCCCGTGCTCCCCAGAGCACCTACTCGCGTTAATCGACGAGCCGGAGCGCTTCGGCCGGCTGGTGGGCGCGCCCCCGGCCGACGGGCTCCACGGGTTCTACGTTTCCGCTGACGTGTCCCCCGCGTGGCTCGCCGCGCTCCGCAGCGCCGCGGAGCCGGACGTGTGGCGCCACGGGTTCTTCGTCCTGCATCGTGAGAGCCGATCCGTCATCGGCAGCGCGGGGTTCAAGGGGCCGCCGGATGCCGGCGGCATGGTCGAGATCGCCTACGGGATCGTGCCGAGCTTTGAAGGCCGAGGCTACGCCACCGAGGCCGCAACCGCGCTGGTCCAGTTTGCCTTCGCGAGCGGGCAGGTTCGGCTGGTTCGGGCGCACACGTTGCCGGTCGCGAACCCCTCCACGCGGGTCCTGGTGAAGTGTGGCTTCCATCGAACGGGTGAGGTGGTCGATCCGGAGGATGGACCGGTGTGGCGTTGGGAACGGGGCCCGGAGAAGTGACGCAACCGGCCACGTCGTCGCCGCCCCCCGCCCCCCCCGTCATGGTCCGCCGCTTTGGCCTGATGCACGCCACGGCGCTCAACATGACGAACATGATCGGGATCGGGCCGTTCATCACGATCCCGCTCCTCATGTCCGCGCTCGGCGGCCCCCAAGCGATGCTCGGCTGGCTCGTCGCGCTGGTGATCGTGCTGTGCGACAGCACCGTGTGGAGCGAGCTGGGAGCCGCGCTGCCGGGATCGGGCGGCTCGTTCGGGTACCTGCGTCAGGGCTATGGGGCGGAGCGCGTCGGCCGCCTGATGGGGTTTCTCTTCGTGTGGCAGTTCGTGCTGAGCGGCCCACTCGAGATTGCGTCCGGGTACATCGGCTTCTCCCAATACCTCGGCTACATCTGGAAGGGGATCACGCGGCCCCAGACGCTCCTCGTCGTGACGCTGATCGGGCTCGTGAACATCGCGCTGCTCTACCGGCGGATCAAGTCGATCGCGACCATCACCGTCACGCTCTGGATCGGCACGATCGTCACCGTCGTGGCGGTCGTGGCGACCGGGGCGTTGCACTTCGACCCCGAGGTCGCCTTCGACTTCCCCCCGGGGGCGTTCACCTTCTCCCTGGGGTTTCTCATGGGGCTCGGCGCCGCGTCGCGCATCGGCGTTTACGACTACCTCGGCTATTACGATGTCTGCTACATCGGCGACGAGGTCGAAAACCCCGGGCGCGTGATCCCCCGATCGATTCTCATCAGCACCATCGCGGTCGCCGCGATCTATGTCGCGATCAATCTCTCGATCATCGGCGTGGTCCCGTGGCGCGACTTCGTCCCGGCCGCGTCACACCCGGAGTCGAATTTCATCGTCTCCAGCTTCATGGAGCGAATCTACGGTCCGGGAGTCGCGACGATCTTCACGGCGATGATCCTCTGGACTGCGTTCGGCTCGGTTTTCGCCCTGTTGCTGGGGTACTCGCGCGTGCCCTACGCCGCGGCGCGGGACGGCTATTTTTTCAAGGTGTTCGCGCGCCTCCATCCGTCCCAGGGGTTCCCCTACGTTTCGCTCATCGTGCTCGGCGTGCTGTCGATCCTCGCCGGCTTCGTGTCGCTGGGCGTCGTCATCGACGCGTTGATCACGACGCGGATTCTCGTGCAGTTCATCGGCCAGATCGGTGCGGTGACGCTGCTGCGCCGGCGCGCCCCTGACATGCCGCGGCCGTATCGAATGTGGCTCTATCCGCTGCCGAGCCTCGTCGCGCTGCTAGGATGGATCTTCATCTTCGCCACGACACCGCCCAAGGTCATCGCGTTCGGACTGGCGGCGCTGGCGCTGGGCGCCGGCTGCTTCGCCGTCTGGTCGTGGAAAGGACGAACCTGGCCGTTCGCGGCTGCATGCGTGCTCGCCCTGGGCGCATCGCTCGGGTGCGCGCCCAACGGGCCATCTACGCCGCCCCCGCCCCCGGTGACCGGTGAGTGGGTCCTGGTTTGGGGCGACGAGTTCGAAGGAACGGCGGGCGCGCCCATCGACACCACGACGTGGCGGTACGACACGGCGGACGGGTGCGCGGCCGGGAACTGCGGCTGGGGCAACAACGAGAAGGAGTACTACTCCAACGCCACTGAAAACATCGCGCTCAACGGGCAGGGCCAGTTGACGATCGTCGCCCGACGCGCTCCCGCGGGGCTGACCTGTTACTACGGTCCGTGCCGCTACACGTCCGCCAAGATCACGACGCGCGGGAAGGTGGAGGTCGCGCCCGGCCGGGTGGAGGGGCGGATCAAGCTTCCCGTGGGGCAGGGGCTCTGGCCCGCGTTCTGGATGTTGGGACACGGGGTCCCGGCGACGCCCTGGCCGTACTGTGGTGAGCTCGACATCATGGAGAATCGGGGCAGCGCGCCGACCATCACCAGCTCGGCGGTGCACGGGCCGGGTTACTCCGGCAATACGCCCTTCGCGCGCGCCCATGCGCTCGCCCACGGCACCGCGGCCGACACGTTTCACACGTTCGCTGTCGAATGGGATTCGCTGCGCATTCGTTTCTTCGTGGACGATGGGCTCCACTATACCGTCACGCGCGACGACGTGCGAAGCCGCGGCCCCTGGGTGTTCGACCAGTCGTTCTTCGTGATCCTGAATCTCGCCGTCGGAGGGAATTTCGACGGGGATCCGCAGTCGGATGCGATGTTCCCGGCGACGATGTTCGTCGACTACGTGCGCGTCTACAAATGGGAGCGACGATCATGAAACGCAGGGCGTTCGTACACACGCTCGGTGCGGCCGCGGCCGGTGGGCTGCTCGCGCGAGCCCCCTTTGGTTCGACGAAGCGCCTCGAGCGGATCGGCCTGGAGACGTACGCCGTTCGTCACGCGATGGCGCAGGACCCTGATCGCACGCTCGCGGCGGTGCGGGCGATCGGCTACAGCGACGTCGAGCTGCTCTGGTCGTTCGGGAACTTCGGGCGCACGCCCGCGCAGGTCGCCGCCACGCTCAAGAACGAGGGGCTCCGGGCTCCGTCGGCCCATATGTCCGCGGAGACGATTTTCGTGGGATGGGAGCAGAGTCTCGAGACGGCCAAGCTGCTGGGTCACGAGTACCTGTTCGTCCCCGACTTCGACGGCTGGACCAAGCAGACGCTCGACAACTGGCGGCAGTGGGCCGATCGCTTCAACGCCGCGGGCGCGGTCGCGCGCCGCGCCGGGATCTGGTTGGGGTTTCACAACGAGCCATATCACCAGAAGCCGATCGACGGCAAGGTGCCGCTCGACGTCTTCATCGACCGTCTCGATCCGTCGGTCACACGGCTGCAGCTCGACGTCGGCAACATGCTGATGGGCGGCGGCGACCCGATGCAGTATCTCCAGAAGTATCCGGATCGCTTCTGGAGCTTCCACCTCAAGGATGCCGTCCCCGACCGCTCCAGCGACACTGGGCTGGGACAAGGCATCTTCGACTTCAAGCGGTTCCTGGCGGCCGTGTCGTCGCTCGAGCAGAAGCCGTGCTATGTGGAGCAGGAAGGCGCCACCGACGCGACCGGTGAGCTGGCGTTCGCGCGCGCCAACTTTCAATACCTCCGCCAGTTGACCTTTTGATGCGCCGCCTCCTCTGGTTGCTCCTTCTGGCCGCCGGCTTCGGCAGCACGCCGCTGTCCGGACAGCAGAGCCGTGGCGCCCGCCACACGTACGTGATCGTCCATGGGGCGTGGGGCGGCGGCTGGGATTGGCGGGTGGTCGACTCGATGCTGACGCGGCACGGGCACCGCGTGGTGCGCGTCACGTTGACGGGATTGGGCGAGCGCGTCCACCTCGCCTCGGCGGACGTCGGCCTGTCGACCCACATCGACGACGTCGTGAACAAGGTCCTGTGGGACGACCTCCACGACGTCGTCCTGGTGGGCCACAGTTACGGCGGGATGGTGATTACCGGGGCCGCCGACCGGGTTCCCGAGCGCATCCGCCGCCTGGTGTACCTCGACGCGTTCGTGCCGGACTCAGGCGAGTCGGCGCTGTCCTTGGCGGATTCTATCGGGGCGACATTCATCCGCTCGAACGTTCGGGACGGCTTCATCATCCCAACGTGGGTCACCGATGATCACACCATTCCGCGCGACGTGCCGCAGGCACTGCGCACATTCACGGATACCCTCCGCCTCGTGAATCCTGGGGGCCGCCGGATCCCGGCCGCATACATCCTCACGTTCGAGCCCACGGTCACGCCCGATCCGTTTCAGCGCTTCGCCGATCGCGCAGCGGCCCGCGGCTGGCCGGTGTACCGCTTGCAGGCCGATCATGTGCCCGAGCGCTCGGCACGAGGTGCGCTCGTCGCATTGCTGGAACGCGTGCCGTAGGCAGAAGCGACTCGGTTGCGCGCCGCGCAGGCAGCCCGCAGGTTAACCCCGCCATGCGACGATCCTTCCGAACGGTCGCCTTCCTCGCGATTGCCGCGCTCTGCTTGACGGCCCGCGCCGCCGCGCTGCAATGACGCTTGTACGGGTCCCGCCGCCGCCCGAGCAGGACGTGGACCTGTCCCGCACCTACGATGCCGTGGTGGTGGGCTCCGGCGCGGCCGGCGGCATGGCCGCCCACGTCCTGACGTCGCAGGGGATGCAGGTGCTGCTGCTCGAGGCGGGGAAGAAGCTGCCGATCGAACAGGAGCTGCGCTCGATGGAGTGGCCGTACGAGCATCCGCGCCGCGGCGAGCTCGCGCCCGGCTCGCACGGCCTGTCGTTCAACGAGTACACCATCCGACAGCCCCCGTACGCCAAAGCCTCCACCTACCGCCACGTCTATTCGTATGTCGGGGGATGGTCGGGCGGCGACTACGTCAAGAACATCCTCGTCGACGAGAAGGATCACCCCTACACCGGAACGCGCTACGCCTGGGTGCGGGCGCGCGCCCTGGGCGGCAAGACCAACATCTGGGGCCGTCTCGCGCTCCGGCTCTCCGACTATGACTTCAAGGCCAAGTCCCACGACGGGTACGGGGACGACTGGCCGATCTCCTATGCGGATGTGGCGCCGTATTACGACAAAGTCGACCTCTACCTCGGCATCGCGGGCTTCAAGGAGAATCTGCCGCACCTGCCGGACAGCCTCTTTCAGCGGCCCACCAAGCTGAACCTCGCCGAGGTGAACCTGCGGCGGAAACTCGCACCGATGGGGCGCGTGCTGACCCCCTATCGGGCGGGCGTCACCACCGACGGCCTGAAGCACAACAAGTATCGGAGCAAGTGCTTTGGTCGCGGCGCGTGCGGGCGGCGTCCCGGCGGGTGCGACATCCACGCCGCGTTCGATTCACCGACGGGCCTCATCTACCCGGCGATGGACACCGGCAACCTGACGCTCCGAACCAATGCGATCGCGCACGAGGTCCTGGTGGACCCGAACACCGGGCGAGCCCGCGGCGTCTCCTTCGTGGACAGCCAGAATCGCCGGACCTACGAGGCGAAGGCGAAGGTCGTCGTGCTCGCGGCATCAACGCTGGAGTCGGCACGGCTACTCCTGCTTTCGAAGTCCAGGCAATACCCGAACGGCATCGGCAACTCGAGCGGCCATGTCGGGCACAACTTCTGCGAGCACGTCATGGGACCGGGCGCGACCGGCCTGGTGAAAGAGCTGGTCGGCACGCCCCACACGCTCGACGACGGACGGCCCGGCGGGTTCTACATCCCCCGGTTCCGCAACCTGAAGGACCGCCAGCCGGGCTTCATTCGCGGCTACGGGTTCGAAGGCGGCAGCGGCCACTCGATTTTTCCCGCCGGGGTGGACGCGCCCGGATTCGGTGCCGGGTTCAAGAAGACCGTGCGGGACCATGCCGGAGCGTTCATCAGTATGGGCGGCTTCGGGGAAGTGCTCGCGCGATACGAGAACTACGTCGACCTGGACCCCGAAATGAAAGACCGCTGGGGCATCCCGGTGCTGCGCTTCCATTACCAGTTCGGCGACAACGAGCGCAAGATGTGCGAGGACATGGCGGCGACGGCCCGCGAGATGCTCGAGGCGGCGGGCATCGAGGTCGTCGGCGTCGATCGCACGATCCTCACCGAAGGGTGGTCCATCCACGAGCTGGGCACAGCGCGGATGGGCACCGATCCCCGGACGTCGGTGCTGAACCAGTTTCAGCAGTCGCACGACGTCCGCAACCTGTTCGTGGTGGACGGCTCGAGTCACGTGAGCGCGTCGTGCCAGAACCCCACGTGGACGATCATGGCGCTGGCGTGGCGCTCGTGCGAACATCTGGCCGCTGAGTTCAAGAGGGGGAACCTGTGACGCTCTCGCGCCGCGAGATGATCGAAGTCACGGCGGCAGCCCTCGCCGCCGTGCCGTCGCTCCCGGCCGGGGGGGGCGACCAGGCCCGCTCGGGGCGGTTCCTGACGCCGGCCGAATACGCGCTGCTGGACGAGCTGAGCGAGCTGATTATCCCGACGGACGCGCATTCGCCCGGGGCGCGGGCGGCCGGGGTCGCGGGCTACATCGACGCGCGCCTGGCGGAATCCCTCGAGCCCGACTGGCAGGCGCGCTGGCGGTCCGGGCTCGAAGCCGTGGACGCGCTGTCGCGGGAGCTCAACGGGCACCCGCTCCTCCAGGCCACGCCCGACCAACGGGTCGCGGTGCTGACGCGAATGGCCGCAGGGGAGGCGGACCCGAAGACACCCGGCGAGCGGTTCTTCAAGGAGCTCAAGTGGTGGACGGTGTTCGGATACTACACGTCCAAGACCGGCATCCACGACGACCAGGAGTACAAGGGAAACGTCCTCCAGACTGGCGAGTACGCGGGGTTCGATCCGACATAAGGCGTGTACTAGCCGCCTCCTCGGACCGACGACATATTCAGCGCTACCACAGGGGGGGAAGGGGAGTGCGATGCGAGACGTGGGCGCTCACCGGGAGCCGATCACGGATCTTCGCGTAGTCTCGGCGCGAACCGCCTGGCACGGCGTAGGCCAGGGTGTGTTCTTGCCGGGAGAGTGGCGCTCGTTGGCCGCCGCCCTGGGCCTCTCGCCGCGCGAGTGCGGCATCGTCCGCGCCGTGTTCGATGGGGCGTCGGAGAAGGACGCCGCCGAGGGACTCGGCCTCTCACCCCACACCGTGCATACCTACCTGTGGCGCATCTACCGGAAACTGCACGTGCAGAGCCGCGAAGAGCTCCTGGTTCGCGTCTTCGCCGAGTTCCGCTCCCTCCCCAGACGCACCAGCCGCCCCCGCAAACCGTAGCGCACACGCCTCGTCAGCCGATCGTTGTCGGCTGAACAGGTGACCCGGAGTGGGGGTCTTGTCGCGCCGTGTGCCGCGCGTATGGTTGGCCTCACATGCGGTTACGCGCGCGCGCTCTCTGCACTGGGATCCTGCTGGCCGTCTCACCGATCTCCGTGTTCGGTCAGGCTCGCGCAGTCTCGTTGATCATCCGCACCGACGACGTCGGGATGAGTCATAGCGTCAACATGGGGATGCAGCGGCTCATCGGCACCGGACTGCCGCTGTCTGTTTCGGTGATGTTTGCATGCCCGTGGTACCAGGAAGCCGTGGAGATCCTGAAGCAGCATCCCGAGGTCTCGGTCGGCATTCATCTGACGCTGAATTCGGAGTGGAAGTTCTATCGGTGGGGCCCGGTGTCGGGCCGCGAGGCTGTGCCGTCACTCGTGGACGCGGACGGATATTTCTTTCCGTCCTCCGAGGATCTGTACAAAAACCACGCGAGCACAGCGGAAGTGGAGAAGGAACTGCGGGCGCAGATCGGCCGCGCCCTGCGTTCCGGCGTGAAGATCGACTATGTGGATTATCACATGGGGACGGCCATGCGGTATCCCGAGTTTCGCGCGGTGACGGAGCGGCTCGCGCAGGAGTATGGATTCGGGATGTCGGAGTACTTCGGGGAGGCGGAGGACTCGCCGCAGTATTTCGCGGCGCCGGCGCACAAGGTCGACAGTCTCGTGGCGATGATCGAGCGCCTGAAGCCGGGCCTCAATCTCGTCGTCACGCACGTCGGCCTCGACGACGCTGAGCTCGGGGCGTTGCTCGACATGAACACCGACCAGCCGCTCCCCGACATGAGCAAGAACCGCCAAGGCGAGCTGACGGCGCTCACGTCGCCCCGGTTCGCCGCGGCGTTGAAGGCGCGGAACGTGGTGCTGCTGACGTATCGCGACCTGATTGCGAAGGAAGGCCTGAGGTCCATGCGAAGACCCGCAGAATGAAGGAGGCGGAGGGTTTCATGAACCAGAAAATCATCCGTGTCGGTGCGGCACTGGGAATCGGTCTGCTGTTCGCGCTCACGCTGTCCACCACCGCCGTGGCGCAGGAGACACAGGTCTCCGGAACGGTCACCGCGACATCGGGCGAGCCGCTGTCCGGAGTCACGGTGCAGGTGCGGGGAACGGGGAGCCGGACCGTGACCGACGCGAACGGCAAGTACTCGCTGACGGCGCCCCCGGACGGGGTGCTGCTGTTCGCGCTCATCGGCTACAAGGGCGCCGCGCGGACGATTGCGGGGCGTACCACGATCGACGTCGGGCTGGAACCGGCCGTCGCGGTGCTCGAGCCGGTGATCGTGACCGGGTATACCAGCCAGCGCCGGGCCGACATCACGGGCGCCGTGTCCAGCGTCAACGTCGAATCGGCGACGCAACAGACCTCGACCAGCGTGCTGCAGCGCCTGGATGGCCGCGTGCCCGGCGTGCAGGTCGAGAACAGCGGCTCTCCTGGGTCCCGCACCACGGTGCGGATCCGGGGCGTCAGCTCATTCCAGAACAACGATCCGCTGTTGATCGTGGACGGGACGCCCGTGCAGGATACGTACCTCAACTGGTTGAACCCGAACGAAATCGGCTCCGTCCAGGTGCTGAAGGATGCGTCGGCCGCGTCGATCTACGGCTCGCGCGCCAGCAACGGCGTCATCATCATCGAAACCAAGCGCGGCCGGGCGGGGCAGCGCCAGCTCTCGTTGGACGTCAGAACCGGTTTCGCCACGCCGGTCCGCGGCTACGACGATATCCTGATCCTGGACGCGCTCGACTACTTCCAGGTGATGAAGGTGGCGACCGAGAACGCCGGACTCGCCGTCAAGCGGAACATTTACGGGGATCCCAACAACCCCTCGGTGCCCGACTATATCTGGCCGAACGACGGGGTGAATCAGAGCTGCACCCTGAGCCGCCCCACCTGTAGCGGATTGCGCGTGGACTCGGCGTCGTACGCCGTGACCGCCGACGGCACTCGTCTGATCATGCCCGGCAGCCCCGGGACGAACTGGTGGAAGGCGGTCTTCGGGACCGGCCAGATCCGCGACGCGAACCTCGCCATCTCGGGTGGCGGGGAGGATAACGCGTATCACGTGTCGTTCAATTACCTCGATCAGGAAGGGACGGCGGCGTTTACCCGGTTCCAGCGGGGCGGCGTGCGTGTCAACACCACGTTCCACGTGAACAAGGTGACGATCGGGGAGAACATCGCGCTGTCGCGCGACCGGAGCTACGGCGGGCTCGACGACGGCGCCCTCGGCGAGGGCAACATCGTCGGCAAGAACATCTTCCAGCAGCCCGTCGTGCCGATCTATGACATCAACGGGTACTACGCCTCCGGCAAAGCCGTCGGCCTGAGCAACCTGACGAATCCGCTCAAGATCGCCGACGCCGGCCAGTTCAACATCGCCACCAACGACCGGATCTTCGGGAACATCTTCGGGAGTCTGGACGCCGGCCGCTCGGTCGTCCTGAACTCGCGGTTGGGGTTCAACCTGGGCCAGGGCTCGTTCCACGGGTTCACGGCCACGACGCCGGAGAACTCGGAGGTGACGGCCGTCGACGGCATCAACGAGAACTACAGCCTGTTCACGGTGTGGACCTGGAGCAACACGCTGACCTTCACGCGTGCCATGAACCAACACAATCTGAACGTGCTGCTGGGGCAGGCAGCGAGCCAGGGCACCAGTCGGTTCGAGGCGGGCAGCTGCGCGGGCCTCCTCAACACCGACGTGGACTCGCGCTACATCCAGGATGCGCTGTGTGATCCGACCACCAAGAACGTCACCAGTTCCGGTGGGAAGAGCGCGCTGTTGTCCCTGTTCGGCAAGGCTGACTACAACTATGGGGAGCGGTACTATCTCAACTTCACGCTGCGCCGCGACGGCTCGTCCCGCTTTGGGCCGACCAACCGGTGGGGAACGTTCCCGGCGATTGGGATGGGTTGGCGCCTGTCGCGGGAATCGTTCCTGAGGAACAGCACGCTGTTCTCCAACGCGATGCTGCGGTTCGGGTGGGGGATCACCGGCAATGAGCAGATCCCGTCCGGACGGATCGTCAGTCAATTCGGCGGTGACCGGGGCGACACCTTCTATGACATCGGGGGCACGAGCACGACGATTCGGCCCGGATTCAAGACCACGGCCATCGGGAATCCCAACCTGAAATGGGAAGAGAACCGGTCCGTGAACGTCGGCGTGGACCTCGAGTTCAAAGAAGGCCGGGGCACCTTCAGCGTCGACGTATATCGGCGCAACACGAACAATCTGTTGTTCGACCCGCGGACACCGGCGACGGCGGGTTCCGCCGCTCCCCCGATCATCAACATCGGGAAGATGACGAACAACGGCTTCGATTTCTCCGTCGGCTACCGCGGCCAGCTCGGCGCCGTCACGCAGTACAGCGTGAACTTCAACGGCAGCCACTACAAGAACGAGATCGTCGAGATCGACGGTGTGGCGACCTTCTTCTTTGGACCGGGCATCATCCGGGATCAGAATCCCATCATCAACCAGGTGGGCGCTCCGATCGGGTCGTTCTACGGTCTGGTCGCGAACGGGTACTACCGGGATTCGGCGGATGCGGCCCCGTTCTTCGCCGACGGCGCGCGCCCCGGCCGGATCAAGTTCGTGGATCAGCCGACGGTCTTGGACACGATCGCGTGTCCGGCGGCCCCCGGCTGCGTCGGCCTCTATCGCCCCGATGGCTCGATCACGGGCGCCGACCGGGCGGTGATTGGCAGCCCCCATCCCGACTTCGTCGCCGGCCTGGATCTCTCGGTGCGTCACGGCAACTGGGACTTCAGCGCCACGCTATTCGGGACGTTCGGGAACGAGATCTTCAACACGCAGAAGTACTGGGACGTGTTCCGGTACTTCGACACCAACGTGCGGAAGGATCGCCTGGCCAATTCCTGGACGCCGACGAACCAGGACGCCAAGTATCCCAAACTGGACGCGAGTGATACGTGGAGCCGGCAGTTCAGCAGCTACTGGGTCGAAGACGGCTCGTACGTCCGGCTGCGCACGCTGCAGATCGGGTATAGCCTGCCGCCGGCCATGATCCGCTGGATCCCGGTCGCGCGCGTCTATCTGCAAGCGGAAAACCTGTTCACCATCACCGGGTACTCGGGGCTCGATCCCTCCCTGCCGGCCGCGAGCGTCTTCGGAGCCGCCGGGGACATTCGGGACCAATTCCGCGGTGTCGATCAGGGTACGTATCCGAGCAACAAGACGATCACGATCGGCATTTCGACCACGTTCTAGTGCACTCGTCTTTCTCAAGGGACGGCGGACGATGAACAAGCGAATTCGAAACCGACTGCTGTACGGAACGGCGGTAGTGATGGCAGCCGCCGCGGTCACGTACGCCTGCAAAGATTTTCTCGACCAACCCGCCCAAGGGACGGTGGATGAGCAGACGCTGGCGACGAAAGCCGGCGTCGAAGGCACTCTCATCGCCGCCTACCGGTCGCTGGACTGCAGCTCCAGCTCCGCCGGTTCGTGGGGATGCGCGGCCAGCAATTGGGTGTGGGGGAGCGTCACCAGCGACGACGCCTACAAGGGTTCGAACCTGGGTGACCAGCAGCCCATCAACGACATCGAGACATACTACTGGTCCGTGGGGATCGCCGACGATTACATAAACCAAAAATGGAGCCAGGTCTACGACGGGGTCGCGCGCGCCAACGCCACCCTCCGCCTCCTGACCAAGGTCCGTTTGGAGAAGCCGGGTGAGATCTCCAACGCGGATGCGGCTCGTATCCGCGGTGAAGCGCTGTTCCTGCGGGCGCACTACCACTTCGAAGCGTATCGGATGTGGGGCAAGGTTCCGTACTACTACGAGACGGACACCGACTTCCGGAAGGCGAACGATCTCAGCGCCGATTCGGTCGCGAAACTGGTCATCGCCGACCTGGATACCGCCATCACGCTGCTCCCCGCGGTGCAAGGGGACAAGGGCCGCGCCAATGCGTGGACCGCCAGGGCCTACAAGGGCCGGGTGCAGGTGTATCGCGGCGACTACGCCGGCGCGTTGGTGACGCTGCGGAACGTGCAGACGGCTGGGCCGTACGCCCTGGAAACGAGCTTCGATCGCGTCTGGACGGGCTTTACGACGTTGCGGAATGGTCCGGAAACGATCCTGGCGTTCCAGGCGTCGGTCCGGGACGGCGAGCCCAGCGGGTGGAACTCGAACTGGGGCGAACGCCTGAACTTCCCGCACTCGGGCAGCTACTTCGGCTGCTGCGGCTTCCACCAGCCCGCCTTCAATCTGGTCAACTTTTACCAGGTGGACGCGGCGGGCTTGCCCGTGGCGATGACCAGCTCCGCCTGGAACACCCCTGTCCCCGACTCGAATTTCGCCGGTGGCATGATCAGACCGGTCGATCCGCGGCTCGACTGGACCGTCGGGCGGGATAACGTTCCGTACAAGGACTGGGGACTCCACAATCGGGGGTGGATCCGGGACGCGTCCTACAGCGGCCCGTACAGCCCCAAGAAGAACGTTCACGAGCGAGGGTGCGCGGCACCTTGCACGTCGGCCGCCGAAAACAACGTGGGGTGGCAGGCGTCGCAGACGAACGATGTCAACATCCACATCTTCCGCTACGCCGACATGCTGCTGCTCCTCGCCGAGGCGGAGGTCGAAGCCGGTGTGCTCGAGAACGCCCGGGCGATCGTCAATCAGATCAGGGAACGGGCGGGCCAAGTTGCTCAGGGCTGTGGCTTCGGTAGCGGCGGGTCAGTGGATTCAGCTTTGGTGGCTAATTACCCTTCATGCGCTGACAGCACCAGCATGACCGTGGCGCTGGTCCAGAACCCGACGCTCGACTCCGTATCGACTCCCTGGGCCCAGTATCGCATCGGTCTCTATCCCGGACCGTGGACGGTGCAGGCCACCGCGAGACAGGCGGTTCGGTATGAGCGCCGGCTCGAACTGGCTATGGAAGGCCAGCGGTTCTTCGACCTGCGGCGCTGGGGAGCTGCCGATAGCACGATCACCAACTACCTCGCGTCGGAAAGGGTCCGGATACCATACCTCGCGCTGGCCGCCCCCTACACGGCGCGGTATCGGTACTATCCGATTCCGACCGTCCAGATCGAATTGAGCCGGGTAGGTACGACGGACAGACTGTGCCAGAACCAGGGATGGGGCGGGACACCATGCCCCTAGGGTATTGATCGCTGGGCTGTTAGCGGGGCGCCCTACGGGCGCCGGATGAGAAACGCTTGCAGGGAATCGCCGGAATTCGCGACGAGCACGGCATTCCCTGCAGGCGTTTTGATTAAGGCCAGGCCCGTGACGTTGCGTGGCGCCAGGAGGCCGCTTTCCCGCGGAGCGACAGGAGCGAAGTGCCCTCGGCCGTCCCCCTTCAGCCAGAGGCCGTTGCCGGCATCCGCCGGCGCGGTGTTCGGCTCCGTGTCGTACAGATTGCCCGCCACGATCAGGTCGAGGTTGCCGTCACTATCCACGTCGTGAGGGATGATGCCACGAATCGGTGAGATCTGCGCCAAGTTGGGCAGCGACACCGACGTGAACGTGCCGTCGCCGTTGTTCTGCAGGTAAACGCTGGCGAACGTATCCGCCTGATAGTGCACGGCGCGCCGCAATTGAGCGACCCCGAACAGCTCTCCGACGGACGCTGTGGCAAACGACGCGTAGCTCGGGAATCGCAGTGCGACGGGGTAGATGGTCGGTCCCAACTTCGCCCGCCCGAAGAAGGGATACTCCGTGCCCCCGTTCTCCTGCGTCAGGACGATGTCGCTGGTGTGATTCCCGGTGAAATCACCCGCGTAGATCCCGAACCTGCTCTGCGGCGCCGTCGTGTAGGCGAAGTTCAGCCCCAAATTGCCCGCCACCAGATCGGGATGGCCATCGTGGTTCACGTCTCCGGCAGCGAGGCTCATCCACCACCCCCGTGTCGGGGGCAACGCCACGGATACGTTTGCGAGTTTCCTGCCGTCATTGTGATAGAATTGGAGCGGCATCCATTCCCCGGCCGTGACCAGATCCAATCGCCCGTCGCCGTCGAAATCCAACCAAACCGCGGCCGTAATCATTCCCACGGGCTGACTGAGCTCTGGAGCAACGTCTGCCGTGACATCGGTGAAGTGGCCCCCGTCATTTCGCAGCAGGTAGCTACGGGTGGGGTATGGATAGTTCCGCGGTGTGAGGCGCCCGCCCACGAACAGATCCGCTCGGCCGTCGCCAGTAAAGTCCCCGGCCGCCACACTCGCCGTGCAGGTCGGCATCGGCGGCAACGCCTGGCTGTCTCGCACAAACCTGCCGCCACCCTGGTTGACATACAGGCGGTCCTGCAGCAAACGCGACACCGGCGCGAGCCGATATCCACAGCTGGCCACATACAAGTCGAGCCGGCCGTCGCCGTTGGCATCGAAGAACAGCGCGCCCCAATCGTCGTAGTCCTTGTCGGCCAGCCAGGGTTGCCCGTGGACGGATTCGCCGAAGGTGCCGTCCCTGCGCTGCATGAACAACCGGCCCGGGACGCCGGCTGCCCCGCCGATGAAGACATCATCGAGACCATCGCCGTTCACGTCTCCCTTCGCGACGGGTGGACCCTGGCGGGACAGCTCGTACGGCAGGAGCGGCTGGACTTCGTAGTCGACGGAGGTGGCTTCCGGCGGTTGGTACTTCAGGGCGCGGCGGGGATTGACAGGCTGGAATAGACGGTGTCGGGTATCGGGTACCGGGTATCGGGTGGAGCAGGCCGACACCCGGCACCCGGTACCCGGTACCTTGTGGGTGGCCTCGCTCTGCTTCACGCTCAGCACCCGATCCACATCCAGATCCGTCAGAACCTGAGAGCGTCCATCCGGCCAGATCACCTCCAGGCTGTCCACGCGCCGGGCATGGCCGAGCCCGAAATGCTCGCGTTCGTCCACGGTGGACATGTAGCCACGGTAGGGGGAATGGTAGAGGTATTGCTTCCCCCCTCCGGCGGTGAGGATCAGCGTCGCTCCGATCGCCCGTCGGTTGGGGGACTCTCCTTCGAGCTTGATCTGCAGGTAGTGAGTGGTGTCTCCTTCGGGTTGGACATTCTCATAGATGGACGCGCGTGCATCCATGTTGTTGACCACGAGATCGAGCCGCCCGTCGCTATTGAGATCGGCGTAGGCCGCGCCGTACGAATAGCCCGGCTCGTCCATTCCCCACTGTTTGGTCTGGTCGCTGACCGTCAGATCGCCGTTGTTCCGGAACAGATAGTTGGACAATCGGTAGCTGCGCAGGTCTCTCAAGTGCCGCAGCGCCGCTCCCTGATCGCCGGCGCGGCGTGCCCCGAATACCGCCATCTGGTAATCGAGATCGTTGGGTGCTTTGGGATAACCGTTGGTGATGAAGATGTCCTTCGACCCGTCATTGTCGAAGTCGGCGAACAGGGCGCTCCAGCTCCAGTCCGTGGCGGCGACGCCCGCCAAGCTCGCGATGTCACTAAAGATGACGTCCCCGTTCTGCGTGACGCCGTTACTCAATTGCAGCGCGTTGGCGTCGTAATCGTCCCGGAACCCTTTTCGACGGAGCTCAATGCGCCCGCCATAGGTGAGGTACCCACTCATCCGCTTGCGCTGCTCGAGGGCGGCCGGCAGCATGTCCACCTGCAGGATGTCAGGCCAGCCGTCGTTGTTGAAATCGGCGATATCGACGCCCATGCCGGCAAAGCTCGCATGCTTGAGCCACGCGCCCGCCCGGTCGGTGAACGTCCCGTTCCTGTTGTTGATGTAGAGGACGTCATTGGGGGCGACGTCGTTGGAAATGTAGAGATCGGGCCACCCGTCCCTGTTCACGTCGGCAACCGCTACGCCCAGACCATACCCGACCTGCCGCAGGATCCCCGCTCCACTGGAGACATCAGCGAACGTGCCATCACCGTTGTTTCGATAGAGCTTGTTCCAGCCTTCCGGGCTATCGCTCTTCACACCGAGGGGGTGGGCGTCCGCCACGCCGCGCGCAAAGTCGTGGGGTGAATTGTTGAGCTGGAAGAGGTCGAGGTCTCGATCTCCGTCGTAATCAAAGAAGGCGGCGTGGGTAGCGAAGCCCGTGTCGGCGATGCCGTACCGGGCGGCGGCTTCCGTGAAGGTGCGGTCACCGTTATTGATGAAGAGCAGGTTGGCCCGTTCTCTCCCAGTCGATCGCCGTAACCCTGAGACGCCGACGTAGACATCCAGAAGCCCGTCGTCATTGATGTCCACCATGGCGGCACCGGTGGCCCAGCTCGTCGTCGTCACCCCCGCCGACTCCGTGATGTCCTCGAACCGCATGTCGCCCTTGTTCAGGTACAGGCGGCTCGAAACCATGTTGCCGGTGAAGAACAGGTCCGGCAATCCGTCGTTGTCGATATCGCCAACGGCCACGCCGGCACCGTTGTAGATGTAGACATCGGTCTGCACATTCACCGAGTCGTTGGTGGTGATGGTGTTGGAGAACGTGACGCCGGTCTGACCTGGCGTCAGGCGCTTGAAGCGTGGCCCCGATTCCCGCCCGCAGCTCAGCACGCCCGACAGCGCCAGCAACAGCAACAGGGCGAGCCGCTTCACGGGCGCGTGGTTCGTGTGTTGAACTCCGCGACGTAGCGGCGATGCGCCGCATCGTCGGGGTAACGTTCCTCGGCCCCGTAGGGATACCGCGTCATCGCATGGAACGGCAGCGGCTCGACGGTTTGTCCCGCCGCGGTGTGCAGATCCGCGTCCTTCATCCAGGCCACGCTCCACAGCAGGAAATCGCGCTTCCAGCCGGTCGGGAGGGGCGGGGCCTCGGTTGCCGGAAACTCGAGCGTCATCTCGTCGCCCGAGGCGATGATCACCGTCTGGTCGTCCGCCTCGCCCAGGAGCGGGAGCACGTCGCCGTAGCGGGTGAAGCGGCCGCCGATGGGGAGCCAGGGCGACTCCCGCGTCACCTGCGAATAGTCGAACCACTGCGGCCCATACCGGCCGCCTTTCCGGAACACGCGCGACCACCCGCGGCCATGCAGATCGGCGGCGACCGGCGCCAGGCGCGTCACCCGCAGCTGAAGCGCATCGCGGCTCACCGCGACGAAGGCGTGATCCCAGTAGATCTCCATGTTCGTGCGAATCCGCACGTGATGGTCGTCGGCGAGAAACTTCCCCGTGAGGTCGACGATCATCGTCTTGTCCTTCCCGGCGGGGAAGCTCAGGTCCTCGATGACGGTGCGCCACGCTCCGGCCGCGTCGCGCACTGCGAGCGAAGGCCGCAGGACCTGCACCGCCTTGGACTGCGCGATCGCCGCGTTGATGCTCGCGTCGGTGGGGAAGAGCCACCCCTGGAGGAAGAGGCGGACATCGTCGGCGTCCCGCAGCGGGCCCAAGTCGAGGATCAGATCGTGCGGCTGCGTGATCCCCTGATAGGGACCGGGCGTGAACCCGCCGACGTACTCGTCGTCCTTGGCGCGGAGCAACGGCAGTAGATCGCGGCCCCGCTTGTCCGTCGCGGATACGGGGAGGTGCCGCTCGCCCACCTGGTGAATCTCCAGCCGCCCCGACGCGGGCGTTCCGGGCGGCACGAAACGCTCGTTCACGAAGACATCGACCGACTCGGGATGGTCCACGGCGAGGAGCGCGAGCTGGTCCACGTACGCCACCTCCCACAGCTCCTCGGTGAGCTGCATCCGGTAGCGGCCGTCGGCCGGTTTCAGGCGCTCGCCGGGGATGCGGAAATACTCGCGCGCCGCTTGGGGCGGTCCGTACACCGTTTTCTCCCCGGCCATGATGCCCAGAGGCATGCCCAGGGCGCTGGCCCACGTGACGTCGGTCAGAAACCGAAAGGCGGTGCCATCCCACGTATACAGGAACGTGCAAGAGCCCTTGAGGACCTGCTGCTCCAGGAGATTGCGGTCGGCGCCTGCCGCCACGCCACCCGGGTAGTAGTAGCTCTGCGGCACACCGTTGGTCCACACCACGCGCACCACATCCGCCTTGAGCCGGTTGCCCAACCCAAAATGGACGACCGGCTGGTCGACGACGCGCATCTGGTAGAGATCCTTGGCCCGAAGCTCGACGCGCGAGCCGATGCCGAAGTGATTGTTCTTCCCGCTGCCTTCCCGCAGCCCGACCAGCGCGACCTTGACGAACTGATTGGCGTTGCCGCCGTCGTTGCGCAGCACCCGCACGCGTCCGTCGAGCCCTACCACGAGCAGGTCGAGATCGCCATCGTCGTCGAAATCGAACGTCACCAGCTGCCGAGCTCCACTGTGGGCCAGGCCGGTGGGGAGGAGGGCGCTCCGATCGCTGAAGCGGCCTCTCCCACTGTTGTGCAGCAGCACGAGGCCGTTCCGATCCGCCACGGCGAGGTCGAGCCAACCGTCGTTGTCGAAGTCGAAGAACGCGGCGTCCAGCGCGAGGACGGGGCCTATCCGCGCACCGCGCACGAAGCCGCCCGCTCCATCGTTCCGGTAGAGGGCGCCGCCGGCGAAGAGATCGAGGAAGCCGTCGTTGTCGTAGTCGCCGGCGGCGACGGTTGGCCCCCCCCCTCCCCGGGGTAGGTCGTGCGCCTCGAACCGCCCCTCCTCCAGCCCGCGGTACAGCGCCAGGCCGGCCTCTCGCGCCACGATGACGTCGGTGCGCGCGTCGCCGTCGAAGTCTCCGAACACGGCCTTGGTCGTCTTGGTGCCGGTACTGAGATCTAGCGCGCGGAACGTGCCGTCGCCGTTGTTGCGGTACATCCGGTCGCCCGTGGCTGTGCCGACGAAGAGGTCCAGGTCCCCGTCGTGATCGAGGTCGGCGAACAGGGCCGTCGACGCCTCGGCGGCATCGAGGCTCACGGCGTGTGTGAACGTGCCGTCGCCCCCGTTATGGAATAGCGCCCCCGCCGCGTAGACGTCGAGGTGGCCGTCATTGTCGTAATCGCCGACCGCGATCGGTCCGGCGTGCGTCACCAGAGCGCGGTTCCCACTCACGAGCTCGGGGAACCGGCCTGTCATTGTCAGTTGCGAGTCGGCCAACGTTGAAGCTGCGACTTCGGTGAAGCGCATGGCGTTCACCACGGCTTGCGGGTCCCGCTGCTCGAGCGCCAGCCGGGTGCTGAGCGTCAGCACGGGGTATCCCGGCGGGGCGCCTTCCGGCCCCCGCAGCTCCACCATTCCCGCCTGATAGATCGGCGTCGTCTCCAGGAATCCCTGGGCGCGGGCGAGATCGGCGCGCGCGGCAGCCGGCCGATTGCCCTGGAGGTCCGCCACCGAAGCGGAGTAGAACCGCTCCGCCTCCCGCGGCAGCTCGGGCAGCCGCTGCCGCAGCAGCTCGAGCTGCTCCCGTGCCTCGGCGGTGGCGCCGGCGTCGAGGAGCGCGGTGGCGAACCCGAGGCGCGCGGGCACATTGGCCGGGGCGGCCTCGACGAGCCGCGCGAGATGCGCCCGGCGTCGGGGGCCGCTGTCGGCCTCAGCGAGCGCGTACAACGTCTTCAAATGTGCCGGTGAAGTCTCGAGCACCGACTCGAGCACACGGCGCGCGTCGGCCGTCCGGCCGGTCAATCGCAACACGGTCGCCTGCAGCAGGCGGATGTCGGGGTCCTCGGGGGCGAGGGCGACGGCGCGGTCGATGGCCCGCGCGGCGTCGGGGTAGCGCCCGAGCCTCAAGTACACCAGGCCCAGGTTGGCATGCCCGGACGGTTCGTCGGGCGCCAGACGAATCAGCTTGACGAATTGCTCCTCCGCCTCCTCGAGACGGTTTTCTTCGATATACGCCAGGCCCAGCGTCCGGGCCGTGAGGATCGTGCCGGCGTCCGCAGCGCCTCCCCGGTCCGGACCTTTGCCGCAGCCAAGCGCGAGGGTCGCGAGCGACGCGAGGGCGGCGACGCCGATCGAACGCATCGCAGGTTGGATCATGGGGACGGAAGTTAACGCAGCCCGCTTTCCTTGCCCACGGCGCCGTGCCGGATATCGTTTACCTGATGTCCCAACCCTCGTGGCGCCGGTTCGTCGCCATCGCAGCGTTCGCCGCCGCAGTCGCCGCTGTCGTGGCGCTCAACCACCGGGCCGCGGGAAGCGTGGGGGGAGGGGGAGGGGCGCGCGAGGGCATTCAGCTTCGCGAGGTGGCCCACCAGAGCGGCATCGACTTCGCACACCGGGCGACGACGCTGGACCCGAAGCTCGCGCATATCGCCCCCCATGTCGCCGCGCTCGGCGCTTGCGTTTCAGTCACGGACGTGAACAACGACAACTGGCCGGACCTCTACTTCACCACCTCCCGCTTTGGCGCCACGAATGCGTTGTACCTGAACCAGCGGGACGGCACGTTCCGCGATGTGTCGGTCGAGGCCGGTGTGGCGCAGCTGAACCGGGCGGGGGGGGGCGGGGGGGTGTCGATGGGCGCGGTCTGGGGCGACTACGATAACGATGGCTTCGAGGACCTCTTCGTCTATAAGTGGGGCTATCCGCAGCTGCTGCGCAACCTCGGCACCGGTCGGTTCGAGGATGTGACGGCCCAAGCGGGCCTGCGTCGCTGGATGAACTCGAACGGCGCCGTGTGGCTCGACTTCGATCGGGACGGACTGCTCGATCTCTACCTCACCGGCTATTTCCGCTCCGACATTGATTTCTGGCGCCTGCGCACGACACGCATCATGCAACACAGTTGGGACTTCGCCTCGAATGGCGGCAAGAACCTCCTGTTTCGCAACGTCGGGAACGGCCGGTTCGAGGACGTGACCGATGCAATGGGGGTCGGGAGCACGCGGTGGACCCTGGCAGCCGCGGCGGCGGACTTCAACGACGACGGGTGGCCGGACCTCTATCTGGCCAACGACTACGGCCCCGAGGAGTTGTTCCTCAATCGTGAGGGGAAACGGTTCGACTTGGCCCGCGCCGGCCTCGAGGACGATTCCAAGAGCGGCATGGCGGTCGCACTGGGCGATGTCTACAACCGCGGGCGCCTGGATGTCTTCGTCACGAACATCTCGGAGCGCGGCTTTCTGTTCCAGGGGAACAACCTGCGCATCAACTTCCTGCGCGAGCTAGGCCGCTTCGACGAGATCGCCACCGGCGTCGTGGCGGACGCCGGGTGGGCGTGGGGCGCCCAGTTCGGCGACCTGAACAACGACGGCTGGCTCGATCTCGTGGTGGTCAACGGCTTCATCTCGGCGGACAGCGGGCGCGACTACTGGTACGCGATGTCGAAGATCGCCGGCGCGCAGGGCAACATCTTCGAGGACGCGCAAAACTGGCCGCCCATCGGGACCGCCAGCCTCTCCGGATACGAGCGCTCCCGCGTGCTGCTCAACCGCGGCCGGGCAGGGTTCGTGGATGTGGCCGAGGAGGCGGGCGTGACGGATCGGCTGGATGGGCGGTCGGTGGCGGTAGCGGATCTCTTCAACCGCGGGGCGCTGGACGTGGTGATCGCGAACGAGAAGGGCAGGGCACTGCTGTATCGCAACGTCCTTCGGGAGAAGGGGAACGGAGGGCACTGGGTCGAGTTCAAGCTGATCGGGACCCGGAGCAACCGCAGCGCCATCGGCGCGGAAGTGACGGTGCAATTTGGCGCGGTGCGCCAGCGGCAGGTCGTGGCGGGAGGGATGGGCTTCTGCAGCCAGAACGATCGCCGCCTGCACTTCGGGTTGGGCGACGCCGGGCTTGGGCGTGTGACGATCCGGTGGCCGTCCGGCGCGGAACAGGTGTTGGACGGACTGGCCGTGGATCGGTTGCACGAGATCACGGAGCCCGGCGAGCCTCCGAAGTGACCGCGACTACTGCCGCGCCCGCTCTCGCCCGGAGTCCCGTGTGGGCGGACCCGAAATACCTGATCGTCTTTCTCATCACGCTAGTGCTGGTAGTGGGCGAGGCGCGCTACCGCATTCTGGGTGGCTACGATAGGCTCGTCACGGCGCTCGGCACGTGCGTCGCGACCGAGGTCATGCTGTCCCGGTGGTTGCGCGGCCGGGTGGCGAACGTCTCGAGTGCCTACATCACCGGGATCAGCCTGTCACTTCTGATCAAGCCGCAGGCCAACATTCTGTGGCCCTTCGCCCTAGGTGGGTTTCTCGCGATCGCCTCGAAGTACGTCCTCAGCTACCGCGGCCGCCATCTCTGGAACCCCAGCAATTTCGCCATCGCCCTGCTCGTGCTGGTGGCGGCGGACAGCGTCGCGATCCTCAGCCACCAATGGGGCAACGACCTCGGGACGAACCTGGTGATCTGGGCGTTCGGCCTGGCGGTTGCCTGGCGCGCGCGGGTGCTGCACGTGACGTTGACGTATGTGGGGTGCTTCATAGTCCTGGCGGTAGTGCGCCATTTCATCGTGGGCGGCCCACTGCTCGCCGAGTTGGCTCCCATCACGGGCCCGATGTACCAACTGTTCGTGTTTTTCATGGTCACCGACCCACGCACCACGGTGGGAACGCGTCGCGGCAGGATGGTCGTGGTCGCGACCGTCGCGGCGGTCGAGACGCTCATCCGCCTGGCGGGCGATTATCAGGTCGCGCTGCTGCGACCGCTCTACCCCTCGCCGCCGATTCTCGCGCTGGCGATCGTGGGACCGATCGCGATGTGGTGGGACCTGCACCGGCAGGGGAGGAAGGCGCCCGTATGACGGTGCCGCTGGCCGTCAGGAGTCTCTTCTGGACCGTCCTGTTTCCAGGCGTCTTCGCAGGGTACATCCCGTGGCGGTTCTTCGGGGTCTCTGGCGTGCACCTCGACTTCCGGAGCCCGGTCCACCTCCTCGGCGTGCTGTGCATCGTGCTGGGTGCCGTGCTGCTGGGTACATGCATCTGGGAGTTCGCCCGAGCCGGCCGCGGCACCCTGTCCCCGGTCGATCCGCCGCGGGAGCTCGTGGTCCGCGGGCTCTATCGGTACGTGCGAAATCCGATGTACTTGAGTGTGACGCTGATCGTGTTGGGCGAGCTCCTCCTCACCCGCTCGCGCCCGTTGCTCGTGTACTGGGCAGTCTGGTTCGTCGCGGTGAATCTATTTGTGATCGGGTACGAGGAGCCCACGCTCCGGCGCCGCTTCGGCGCGGCGTACGAGCGCTACACGCAGGAGGTCGGCCGCTGGCTTCCGCGATGGCGAGCGTACCCTGGGAAGTGAATCTTTCACGAGACGAGGAGTGCATAGTGACGTCCGCCCTCAAAGCCTATGTCATGACCACCGGCGCGATCTTCGGCCTGCTCACCGTGGCGCATCTCTGGCGAATCATCGAGGAAGGAGCGCACCTGGCCAGAGACCCGTGGTACATCCTGATCACTCTAGCGACCGGGGTGTTGTGCCTGTGGGCTTGGCGCGTGCTTCGGCTTGCGGCGCGATGACGACGCCCGCGGTCCCGGACGTCGACCACGAACACCCTCCGCGAGAGGTGTCATGATGCGCGTCCAGCGCGTCGCCGCGCCAACGCCCAAAGGGTAGGGACGCCGACGCAGACCGTGCCGAGGAGCAATGAGCCCGACGTTCAAGCGAGTCCTGTTGACGATTGCCGCGATACCAGTCGGCGCCCTGTTGGGCGTGGTGCTGGCAATCCCCGTTGTCGGCGCGCCCCATGCCTTCCCCGGGTTGCTGATGAAGGCGCCCGAACACATCCGAACCAACGTGGGCCTCGCCCTCGTGTATGGGACTCCGGTCGTCTTGATCTACATCATCTGGCATGGCGTCATTTGGCGGGCGGTCTCTCGCAGGGATCAGTGACCGAGCCTCAGTCCGACAGTCCTCACGTGGTCATCCTGCCGCCGCTGCTGTACGCGATGGCGCTAGGGGTCGGCTTTCTGCTGCAGTGGATCGCCCCGCGCGCGATCCTGACATCGAGCGCTCGCTACTGGGTTGGGGGCGTTGTGCTGGCGTGCGGTGTCGTGCTCGCGGTCTGGGGGCGCCGCGTCATGGAGCGGGCGGGTACGAACGTCAATCCGGCATTGCCAACGACCGCGTTGGTGGTGACCGGGCCGTTCCGTTTCTCCCGCAATCCGTTGTACGTCGCCCTGACACTCATCTATGTAGGCCTGGCCTTGCTTGCCAACGCGCTTTGGGGGCTGGCGTTGATTCTCCCCGTGCTGCTCGTGTTGCATCATGGAGTCGTACGCCGTGAGGAGCGCTACCTCGAGGCCAAGTTTGGCGACGCATATCGGGCGTACCGCGCCCGCGTCCGGCGGTACTTCTAAGCGATGTTGGAACCTCGATGAGCAAACGTGTGCTGGTCGTAACACGAGACCTTTTCTTCCGCTCGAAGCTCGGTGCGGTCATCCAGGCGACGGGCGGGGAGGCGGCTCGTGACGACGGAGCGTGCGACCTGGCGGTGATCGAGCTGGGCTCCGCGGAAGCCGAGGGACGGATTCGCACGTGGATCGGGCAGGGGATTCCGGTGCTCGCTTTCGGGTCGCACGTCACGCCCGAAGCGTTGCGTGCGGCGCGCGCCGCCGGGGCTGTGGCCGTGCCCAACTCCCAGGTCGAAGCACAGCTGCGGGCGATGCTGGCGGCCTAAAAAAAAAGGCCCCGGGACTGCGGGGCCTTTCCAGCCGTCGCGAAGCTTAGCTCTTCGCGACTTCGACCTGGACCTGGCGCGGCTTCGCCTTCTCCACCTTCGGCAGCGTCACGGTCAACACGCCGTTCTCGTAGCCGGCCTTGATGTTGGCGGAGTCCACCGTCGGGGGGAGCGTGAACGTCCGCTCGAACGCCCCGTAGGTCCGCTCGTAGCGGTGTACCCGCTCGGTCTTCTCCTCGGCCACCTGCTGCTTCTGGCCTTGAATCGTCAGGACGTTCCCCTCGACTGAGATCTTCACGTCTTCGGGCCGCACGCCGGGCAGCTCCGTCATGATGCGGATTGCATCGGCCTGCTCCAGGACGTCCACCGCGGGAACCCACGTCGCGGTGCCATCCAGCGCTTCGGTGAACAAGCGGCTGATCCGGTTGCCAAGAGTCACCGAATCGGCAGTGGTCAGGAACATAGTGTGTCACCTCCGTACACGATTTTTTGTGGTCATCGGACTGCACCCCGCGACAAGGCAACCGGCGTGCCAGCCCACGCCTCCCTCGGGTTGCCGTTCTGACAAGAATTCCGGCGGTGGTGGCAGGGGGGCTGTCAGCTTTGCGGGGTCCCGCCCGGCCTCTATCTTTCCAATCCCTATGCGCCTCGTCCCCGCCGTCGCCGCGCTCGTCGGTGGCCTCACGGTCACCCCCGCCGCCCAACCCCCCTCCCCGGGGTACCGGCTCTACGTGGCCAGTGAGTCGGGCGACATCGTCACGCAGCTCACCTGGGACGGGCACGCCCTGGCAACCCGAAAGGTGGTCCCCGTCGGCATCATGCCGGCGGACATTGACGGGCCGCATAACGTCGCCGTCTCCCCGGACGGCCGGTACTGGTACGTGACGATTGCCCACGGCACGCCGTTCGGGACGCTGTGGAAAATGGCGGTGGACGCGGACACGCTGGTGGGCAAGGCTCACGTCGAGATGTTTCCGACTACGATCGGCCTGACGCCCGACGGCGAGCTGGCCTTCGTCGCGAACTCCGATTTCCACGGCGACCATCCCCGCACCAACGTCGTGACCATCGTGCACACGGGAACGATGACTCCGCTGACCAACCTCCCGGCGTGCGACATGCCGCACGGCGTGAAGGTGAATCACGCCGGCACGCGGGTGTACGTGTCGTGCATGAACTCAGACGAGATCCTGGAAATCGACCGGGCGTCGTTCCGGATCCAGCGCCGGCACAAGACCGGGGCCGGCTCGCCGCAGGCGATGGCCGGGGTGCACGGCGGACCGGCGGGGACGGCTTCCAGCCCCGCGACGGCGCCCGACTGCTCGCCGACGTTCGTGTCGGTGTCGCCGGACGACCACCGCCTCTACGTGGCGTGCAATCACGGCAACACCCTGCAGGTGCTCGACGCCGCGACCCTCGAGCCGGTGAAGGAGATCCCGGTCGGCGCGGGGGCCTACAACGTGGAGCCATCTGCCGACGGGCGCTGGGTGATCGTGACGAACAAGAAAGCCCAGAGCGTGTCGCTGGTCGACGCGCGAGCACTGACCGAGGTGGCGCGCATCCCCACGTCCAAGAAGCTGCCGCACGGGGTGGCCTACGCTCCCGACGGCCTCTGGGCGTTCATCTCGGTCGAGAGCGTCGGGACGGACCCGGGCGCGGTGGATGTGATCGACCTCACGACGCGCGCGCGGGTCGCGAGTATCGCCGTCCCGCTCCAGCCGACCGGCATTGCGATGCTGCGCGAGCCATGACGCACACGACAACCGTCGCGCTGCCGCCGTCCGAGGTGCTGGAGCGCGCGAAGCGATTCTTTGCCGAGCGCGTGCCGCATGCCGCCGCGTACGTCGAGAAGGAAGGCCCGCGGTTCGTGGTGCTCCGCGGCCAGGGAGGGGCAGAAATCGCGCTCAGCGCGTGGGAAGAAGGCGGCACCACGCGGGTGCGCGCCTCGACCCTGTTCTTCGATCAGGCGATCGACCGATTCTTTTCCACGCTCCCGCTCGCCTCCGGGGTGGAGGTCGCCTGACGACGGCGCAGCGGTTCGCCGTGCGGGTGATGGTGACGCCCGTGTGGGATCAGGTGTTCCTCCCGGTGGACGCCGAGACGACCGTCGCGCGGCTCAAGCGCGACGCGCTCCAGGCCGCGCTCAAGCGGTCGGGCATCGACCCGGATGTCTACGTCGTGAAGTTCCGGGGCGCGCAGGTGCTGGACGAATCCACGACGCTCGGCCGCCTCGGCGCCGTGCCCGACGCGCCCTTCATCGTGCTCCCCGCGCGGCGGCAGCCGGTGCGGTGAAGACCCTCACGGCCTTCGCGGTCGGGTTTCTCCTGCTCAACGCCGTCCTCCTCACGTGGACGGGTGTCGGCATGGGCCGACCGTGGCTGCTCGTCGCTGCCGGCGTCTGCGTCTTGGCGAGCGTCCTGGTCGTCCTCGCGTGGCGGCGCTACCGCAGGATCCTCGCCGAGCTCCAGGACGACCGCCGCGAGATGAAACGGGAAGTGGAGTCGATCCGCGAGCTGTTGAGAAACCGCTGATGACGGCAGTGGTCTGGCATCCCGCCACCCGGCACCACTACGCCGGGGCGGGACATCCGGAGCGCCCCCAACGCATTGAAGCCGTGCTCGAAGCGCTGCGCCGGCCGGAGCTGGCCGCGACGGTGCAGTGGGTCGAGGCCGCTCCAGCCCCCCGCGCGGCGATCGAGCGCGTGCACCCGGCGGCGTACGTGGATGCACTCGAGAGCCTGGCGGGGGGGGGCGGCGGGATGCTCGACCCGGACACGTTCCTCGGTGCCGGCAGCTGGGACAGCGTCCTCGCCGCGGCGGGCGTCGCGCTCGCGGCGGTGGAGCAGGGCATCGCGCGAGGCACGGCGTTCGGCGCCACGCGGCCCCCTGGGCATCACGCCCTCGCCGACCGCGCGATGGGCTTCTGCTTTCTCAATAACGTCGTCCTCGCCGCGCGTCACGCGCAGGCGCTGGGCTGCCCTCGGGTGCTCATCGTGGACTGGGACGTGCACCACGGCAACGGCACGCAGGCCCTCGTCGAGACGGATCCCACGATCCGATTCGTCTCGATGCACCAGTATCCGTGGTATCCCGGCACGGGCGCGGCCGAGGAGCGCGGCGTCGGGAATGTCTTCAACGTGCCCCGTCCCGGCGGCCTGCCGCGCGCCGTGTACGTGCGGGACCTGCTGGCGGCCGTGGACGCGGCGCTCGCGGGCTGGCAGCCCGATCTGCTGCTCGTGTCCGCCGGGTTCGATTCCCTGGCGGGCGATCCGCTGGGGGAGTTCACGCTCGAGCCGGAGGACATGGCGCAGTGGACGGCGGCGCTGCGGGAGCGAATGGGAGCACGCCCCGTCGTCGGGGTGCTCGAAGGCGGATACCGCCTCGATCGCCTCGCCGCCGGGGTCGTCGCACACGTCGGCGCGCTTGCCTGACCCGCTCACCCTCCTATACTTCAAGCATGACCACGACGGCCGCGGCGCCTTCACCCCAGGCCTCCAGGCACTGGCCCGCCAGCATTTACCGTCGTCCCGACGGGACGTTGGAGCAGGACCTGTCCCCTGCCCGCATCCGCGAGATCGTGCAGGCCGGCGAGGGCGAGCTGTGGGTGGACATCGACAGTACGAACATGCACCAGCACGCGCTGCTCGAAAAAGTGTTCGAGTTCCACCCCCTCTCCATCGAAGACACCCTCTCCCCCGACACCCGCGTGAAGCTCGAGGAGTACCCGCGCTACGTCTTCGTGGTGATGGCGGGGGTCCGGTTCGACGAGGGGACGCCCGATCCGTTCGACCTCGAAACCGTCAACCTGTACTTCTTCCTGGGCAAGAACTTCCTGGTCACCGTGCATGCCGTGCCGCAGAAGAGCTGCGGGGCGGTGCGGGAGCGTCTCATGCGCAATCCGGAGCTGCTGGCGCGCGGGGCCGAGATGACGATGCACAACATCATCGACCAGTCGGTCGATGCGTATTTCCCGCTGGTCGAGCAGCTCAACACCCTGGTCGACGGCCTGGAAGAGCGGTTGTTCGAGCACTTCAATGAGAAGCTGATCCACGAGATCTTCAAGGCCAAGCGGGCCGCCTTCTCGTTCCGGCGCCACGTCGGCCCGCTGCGCGAAGTGCTGAACATCCTCACCAACCGCCCCTGCACCTTCATCCGCTCCGAGACCCAGCTCTACTACCGGGACGTCTACGACCACACGATCCGCATCATGGAGTCGCTCGATACCGTCCGCGACCTCCTGGCCGGCGTGCTCGAAACGTACCTGTCGCAGACCTCCAACCGGATGAACAAAGTGATGAAGCAGCTGTCGATCGTGGCGACGATCGCGCTGCCGCTGGTCGTCGTCGGCGGCATCTTCGGGATGAACTTCAGCCAGATGCCCTTCACCCACCACCCGCTCGGGTTCTACGGCGCGCTCCTGTCGATGGTCGCCGTGTCGGGCGTCATCATCTGGTTGCTCCACCGGAATAGATGGCTCTAAAGCTCGTCGTCGAGCAGACCAGCATTACCACCCGTCACCCGTTCGTCATCGCTCGCGGCTCGACGAACGGCTACAAGCGCGCCTGGGTCCGCCTGGTGGACGACGACGGCGTCGAGGGGTGGGGGGAGGCGGACCCGTCGTCGTTCTACGGCGAGACGCTCGACACGGTGCTGGCCGCCTTCGGGAAGCTCGCGGCGCACCTGCCGCAGGATCCGTTCGATCTCGAGACCGCCGAGGCGCGGTTCGCCCAGGTCGCACCCCAGAGCGGCGCGGCACGGTCGGCCCTCTCCGCCGCCTTGCACGATCTCGTCGGCAAGCACCTGCGCCAGCCGCTGTGGCGGTTGTGGGGCCTCGATCCTCGGAAAGCCCCGCTCTCCTCGTTTACCATCGGCCTCGATACGCTCGACAAGGTGCGTGAAAAGGTGCGTGAGGCGGATGGCTACCCCATCCTCAAGGTCAAACTGGGCACGGATCGCGACGAGGACATCCTGCGAACGATCCGCAAGGCCACCGACAAGCCGATCCGCGTGGACGCGAATGCCGGGTGGACGGTGCAACGCGCGACGCAGATGATCCCCCTGCTGAAGGAGCACGGGGTCGAGTTCCTCGAGCAGCCGCTGGCTCCGGATGACCTGGATGGCCTCGACGACGTGCGGCATGTCGCCGCCAAGCACGACCTGCCGGTCGTCGTGGACGAGAGCTGCCTCGTCGCCGCCGACATCCCACGCCTCGCCGGGAAGGCCGACGGCATCAACATCAAGCTCGCCAAGTGCGGCTCGTTGCGTGAGGCGCTGCGCATGATCGCCACCGCGCGGGCGCACGGCATGCTCGTGATGGTGGGCTGCATGATCGAGACCTCCCTCGGCATCACGGCCGCGGCGCACTTCACCCCGCTCGTGGATGCCGCCGATCTGGACGGCGCCGCCCTCACGGTGGACGATCCCTTCGTGGGCGCGACCATCGAGGGAGGCCAGATCCGCCTCCCGACCGAGCCGGGGCTCGGCGTCCGGCGGCGATGACGGCTCCGGCGCGCTTCGCCGAAGTCGTCCTCCCCCTGCCGGTCGCCCGCGCCTACACCTACCAGATTCCAGACGCCGTCGCCGACCGGGTAGTCGCCGGTGCACGGGTCGTCGCTCCCCTGCGGCGCGGGCGCGTCGTCGGGGTGGTCACCGCCGTCGACGTGCCCCCTCCTTCTCCCTCCCCGTCCTCCGGTGTCGACGTCAAGGCCCTCGCGGCCGCGCCTGATCCGGAGCCGGCCCTCTCGGAGCCACTCCTCCAGCTCGGTCGGTGGCTGTCCGACTATTACGGCGCACCCCTGGGCCTCGCACTGCGCGCGATGCTGCCGGGGCCCCTGTGGCGCGTGGCGCAGCCCGGCGGCCCCGTCGAAGCGGCCGAACGCGTCCTCGTGCTCAGCGAGCACGTGGACTCGCTGCTCGAGCGGGACCGGGTGTTCAAGCGTGCGCCGCAGCGCCGCGCCGCGTACGAGGCGGTCGAGGCACTCGGGGGGTCGGCGCCGGTCCGCCATCTCACGCAACAGCTCAAGCTCTCCGGCGGCGTGCTGGACGGGCTCGTCAAGCAAGGACTCGCCCGGATCGACCGCGTCGCCCAGGCACGGGATCCCTTCGCCGGCTTGTCGTCCCCTCCACCGCCGACACTCACTGACGACCAGCGCCGGGTCGCGGACGCGATTCGCGCCACGCCGACTGACACGCCCGTCCTCATTCACGGGGTGACGGGCTCGGGAAAGACGTTGGTCTATCTGGACGTACTTCGCAGCGTCGTAGCTTCTGGTAACGGGGCAATTCTGCTCGTGCCCGAGATCGCCCTCACGCCGCAGACTGTGGCCCGCGTCCGGGGCGTGTTCGGCGACCAGGTCGCCGTGCTCCATTCCGGGCTGTCCGACGGCGAGCGGGCGGATGCGTGGCGCGCCCTGCGCCGCGGGGAGCGGCGCGTGGCCGTCGGTCCGCGGTCCGCCGTGTTCGCTCCCGTGCAGCGCCTGGGCGCGATCGTGGTGGACGAGGAGCACGAGCCGAGCTACAAGCAGGGGTCGGTGCCGCGCTACCACGCTCGGGACGCGGCGCTGATGCGCGCCCGGCTCGAAGGCGCGCGGGTGATTCTCGGGAGTGCGACGCCGTCGCTCGAGACGCTCGACCTCGCGGCGGGTGGTCGCGTCGCGACGTTCACACTGCCGCAGCGTATCGGCGCCCGCCCGCTGCCGCCCGTCGAGGTGATCGACCTGAAGACGGCGCCGCGGGTGCCCGAGGCGGGGGCGATTCCGTGGACAGAGCCGCTCGACGTCGCGGTGCGCAGCGCGCTCGAGCGGGGCGAGCAGGCGATCCTGCTCCTCAACCGGCGCGGGTTCGCCACCTTCGTCCAGTGTCCCGCGTGCGGAGAAGTGCCGGGCTGCCCCCACTGCGCCATCGCGCTCACGGTGCACCAGACGCCGCCCGCGCTGCGCTGTCACTACTGCGGCCACGAAGCACCGGTCCCCGACACCTGCCGCGTCTGCGGGCACGCCACCCAGCGACTGCGCGGGCTCGGGACCCAGCAGCTCGAGCACTTTGTCGGCATGCGCTTCCCGCGCGCTCGGATCGCCCGGATGGACCTCGATACGACAAGTACTAAGTGGGGCCACCACCGCATCTTAGACCGCGTGGCGCGAGGGGAGGTGGACATTCTCCTCGGCACCCAGATGATCGCCAAGGGTCTCGATTTCCCGAACGTCACTGTGGTGGGGGTCGTCGACGCCGACACGGGGCTGCACTTCCCGGACTTCCGTGCCGCGGAGCGGACGTTCCAGCTCGTAGCGCAGGTGGCGGGGCGGGCGGGCCGGGGTCCGCGAGGCGGCCGGGTGTACGTCCAGACGCGTGTGCCCGACCATCACGCCATTCGCGCGGCGGCGGCGCACTCGGTCGAGGCGTTCGCGGCGGCGGAGCTGCCGCTGCGCACCGCGCCGCACCCGCCCTACCCGCCGCGGATCGGGCTCGCGCGATTCGTGGTCACGGGCCGCGACGCCGTTCGCACTGCGGCGCTGGCGGAGCGGGTAGCGGGCTGGCTGCGGCGCGCCGGCGCGGAGCTGATCGTGCGCGGCCCCGCGCCCTGTCCGATCACGCGGCTGCGGGGCTGGTGGCGCTGGCACGTGCTGGTCAAGGCGGTGGAAGCGCGGGCGCTCGGGCGGGTCGTGCGCGCGTGGCGGACGCGCGCGCACCGGGCCGTGACCGTGGATCGCGACCCGGTGTCACTGCTGTGAGTGGCGCGTCCGACCATTCCCCATTCCCCGCTCCCCGCTTAAGTTCACCGGCCTGTGAGCAGCCCGCGCTTCCAGTACCGACCACCCAACTTCGATGCGCCGCCGCTCTCGGGCGCGCCCGGAGCGCGGTTCGAGCCCGTACCGGCCGACGGGGTCCTTCCCGACGGTTTTTTTTCGACCACGAACCTCCCGACCTACGTGAAAGTGGGCGGCGCCTGGCGGCGGCCGCGGCTGCCGCGCATGGATTGCGTGATCGTGCAGCACGGGGAAGGGGGGGGGGACCTCGTCGTGACGGAGCCGCGCAAAGTGCGGCGCGGCGACCGGGTCGCAGCCGCCGCGACCGAGGATGGCAGCGAGGGTGTCTACGTCCACGCCGAGGGATTCCTCGGCGGGCGACATAGCGCCAACGAGTTCCGATTCATGCAGACCGAGGTATCGCGCGAACGGCCCGTGGACTACGCGGTGCTGGCGCAGCTCCTCGGGGAGGAGAAGCAGCGCGGCGGAAAGATCCTGTGGGTGATCGGCCCCGCGCTGGTGCACGCCCGGGCCCGCGAGGACATGATCTGGTTCGTCCAGAACGGCTACGTGAGCGTCCTGTTCGGCGGCAACGCCGTCGCCGTCCATGACCTCGAAGCGGCGATGTTCGGCACCACGCTCGGCATGTCGAGCAGCGGGGAAGGGGTCGAAGGCGGTCACGGACTCCACATGCGCGCCATCAACGCGATTCGCCGGGCGGGCTCGATCGAGGCGGCGGTGCGGCAGGGCACGGTGAAGGGCGGCATCATGCACGCGATGGTCACGCAGCGCGTGCCCTACGTGCTGGCGGGATCGATTCGCGACGACGGTCCCCTGCCCGAGGTCATCGTGGACACGCTCGCGGCGCAGGACGCGATGCGGGCCTTTACCGTCCAGGCGACGTTCGCGGTGTTCGTGGCCACCGCGCTGCACGCGATTGCCGTGGGCAACATGTTGCCCGCGTTCGTGGACTCGCCCACCCCGGACGAGGTACGTCCCCTCACGACGATTTGCGTGGATCAAACCGAGTTCGTGGTGAACAAGCTGCGCGACCGGGGCACGCATCAGGCCTACGGCGTAGTCACCAACGCGCAGGACTTCATGCACGTGCTGCGCTTCTACGTGGAGCGATGGGAGCAGGCCCGGACGCCCGCGTCCCTTTCCCGGTAACGCCGGGGCAGGGCCCCGGCTGGGCCAAGGTGGCCGCGGCCGTCGAGGCGGAGATGCCGCCCGCCGAGATCGAGGCGATCTACCTGTTCCGCCCCATCAAACGGGAGGGGCGGGAGTGGGGCACGGCGGTCATCACGCGGCAGAGCGCCGACGGGCGACAGCGAGGGCGGTTGCGCGTTTACACCGCGAAATACATGCTCATCGTGCGCGGCAAGGAGCGCGGCGAGACCAAAGTGGAGCTGGAAGAAGTGGGGCTGTCTCCCGTGGAGGTGCTCGCCCAGGTGATGCAGGCGGCGGCCGACCGGACGGGTGAAACGGAGCCCCCCGTGGAAGTGGGGCCCGGCGTGTGGTATCGAGCCTGACGTCCATCAGGAGGTAGTGGGTTGATCGACTCACGAATGTTCATCCCGACCAAGGCGTTCCTCACCAAGGGCGTCGGTCGGCACCGGGAAAAACTGACGAGCTTCGAGATGGCGCTGCGGGACGCGCACCTCGCCAACTTCAACCTGGTGCGGGTGAGCTCGATCTTCCCGCCCCAATGCGAGCTGGTGGACCGCGAGGAGGGCTTGAGCATGTTGAAGCCCGGCCAGGTGCTGTTCACCGTTGTGGCGGAGTCGGCGACGAACGAGCCGAGCCGGCTGGTGGCGGCCTCGATCGGCCTCGCGCTCCCGGCGGACCCGACCCACCATGGATACATCTCCGAGCACCACAGCTACGGCCAGAACGAGGTGGCGGCCGGGGAATACGCCGAGGACCTCGCCGCCTCGATGCTCGGGACCGTGCTCGGCGTGCCGTTCGATCCCGACAAGGCGTGGGACGAGCGCCGCGAGCAATGGCTGCTCTCGGGGGAGATCGTCCGCACGATGAACGTCACCTCGACGGCCGAGTGCGGCGACGACGGCCGTTGGACCACGGTGGTATCCGCCGTCGCGTTCTGCGGCTAGCGTGACCGAATCGGGAGGGGGCGTCTCGCTCGCCATCGCGTTCGTGGCGGGGCTGCTGAGCTTCCTCTCTCCCTGCGTCCTGCCGCTGGTGCCGAGCTACGTCGGGTTCCTGACGGGGATGTCGCTCGACGAGCTGGAGCAGAAGCGCGGCGCGGCCTTCCTTCACGGGCTATGGTTCGTCGCCGGCTTTTCCCTGGTGTTCATCCTCCTGGGCGCCGGCGCCTCCGCGGTGGGCCGCCTCCTCCTCGACCAGCAGAAGTGGCTCGGCCGGATCGGCGGCGTGCTCGTGATCCTGTTCGGCCTCTACCTGCTCGGCGTGCTGCGCCCCGCGTTCTTGATGCGCGAACGCCGCATCCAGCTGTCCCAGAAGCCGCTCGGCTACTTCGGCTCGGGGGTCGTCGGGTTCACCTTCGGCGCCGCCTGGACCCCCTGCATCGGCCCGATCCTCGGCGGGATCCTCACCCTCGCTGCGACGCGCGAAGGCCTCGGCTCGGGGATCGGCCTCCTGGCCGTGTACGCGCTGGGACTCGCCGTGCCGTTCCTCGTGACCGCCCTGGCGCTCGACCGGTTCCTGGTCTGGTTCCAGCGCTTCCGGCCCTACATCGTCTGGGTGGATCGCGTGGCGGGGACGATGCTCGTCGTCCTCGGGATCCTCCTCGTCACGGACCGCTTCACGCTGCTCGCGACGTACCTCCAGGGGCTCACGCCCGAGTTCCTGAAGAGCCGGTTGTAGCCGAACCCCGTGGTCCCTCTCGGGTACTTGAGACCCTGACAGGAGGACACTCATGGCACGCGCACTTCGCTTCACGATGAGCCTGCTCGCTCTTGCGTCGCTCGCTTGCACCCAGGACCAGCAGTCTGGCCAGTCGGCGGATTCTGCGGCGCGCAACCTCACGCTCGCGCCGGCCGAATCCTCGGCGGCGCTGCGCGACCTGCCGGCGACCCAGCCACCGACCCCGACGCCGCCCCCCGTAGCCGCTCCGGTGTCGCGGCCGGCGGCCGAACGCCCCGCCACGCCCCGCCCGCCCGCGCCGCCCGCCACCCTGACCCTGGCGCCGGGCACCCATTTCGACATGGCGGCGAGCGACACGATCACCTCGCGCACCGCGAAGATCGGCGACAGATTCACCGCGCGGGTCGTCGAGGACCTCAAGAACGCCGCGGGGCGGGTGGTGATTCCCGCGGGCTCCGTGGTGCACGGGACGATCGCGGACGTGAAACCCGCGCCGAATCCGAACACTCCGGGCACCTTGACGTTGGCCGTTTCTCGCGTCACCGTCCGTGGCAGCGATTACCCGCTCGAGGCCTCGATCGATTCCCTCGAGACGGTGCACAAGGGCCGCGGCGTGACCACGGGAGATGCCGCCAAGGTGGGCGCCGGGGCGGTGGCCGGGGCGATCGTGGGGCGGGTGATCGGTGGCAACAAGAAGGGGACGATCGTCGGCGGCGTGGTCGGCGGGGCAGTGGGCGCCGGGGTGGCCGCCACGTCGAAGGATTCGGACATCGTGCTCCCCGCGGGCGCGCACATCATCGTGACCTTGACGAAAGCGCTGACCGTCCGGGCGAGCTGACCGCGGTACGCAGTTTTCACCGGGGGCTCCGCATGAATGCTCGCCTGAACCTAGGCGCGGTCCTGTGGTTCGTCGTCCTCGCGTCCTGTAGCGGCGCGAAATCCTCCACCAACACGCCGACGCCGGCGGCACAGGCTCCCTCCGGGAGCGCCGCCGCGCAGCTGAACACGCTGACCCCGGAAGAGCGCGCCGCGGGCTGGCGCCTCCTGTTCGACGGCCATAGCACCGTCGGCTGGCGTGGCTGGCAGATGGACTCGATGCCGTCGGGGTGGGGGGTGCGGGAGGGCGCGCTCACGCGGGTGCGTGCGGCGGCGGACATCATCACCACCGAGAAGTTCAAGAACTTCGAGCTGTCGCTCGAGTGGAACGTGGCGCCCGGCGGCAACAGCGGCATCTTCTACCGCGCGAGCGAGGACGAGACCGCGATCTACTGGACGGCGCCGGAAATGCAGATTCTGGACGACGGCGCGCATCCGGACGGCGCGTCACGCCTCACCGCGGCCGGCGCGAACTACGGGCTGCATCCGTCGCCCCCCGGCGTCGTCAAGCCGGCCGGCGAGTGGAACCAGGTCCGCATTCTGGTCCAGGGGAATCACGTGGAGCACTGGCTCAACGGGGTGAAGATCGTCGAGTACGAGCTGTTGAGCCCGGATTGGGAGGCGCGCGTCAAAGCGAGCAAGTTCGCGTCGCACCCGCAATATGGCCGCAACACCGAGGGCTACATCGGGCTGCAGGAGCACGAGTTCCGCGTGGCGTTCCGGAACATCAAGATCCGCGTGTTGCCATGAGCGTGCGGAGCAAGCTGTCCGCGATGATGTTCCTCCAGTTCTTCATCTGGGGCGCTTGGTACACCACGATCGGCAATTACATGTCATCGCACGGCATGGCATCGCTAGGGCACTGGCCATACACAGTGAACCCCATCGCGGCCATCGCGGCGCCGTTCTTCCTCGGGCTCGTCGCCGATCGCTACTTCGCGACCGAGAAGGTGCTCGGCGTGCTCCACCTGCTGGGCGGCGTCGTGATGTTCATTGTGCCCCAGGCCACCGGCGCACCGACGTTGTTCATTATCCTCCTGCTGCTCTACAACCTCTGTTACATGCCCACACTGGGCCTGGCGAACTCGCTGGCCTTCCATCATATCAACAACCAGGAGCAGCAATTCCCGCTGATCCGCGTCTTCGGCACGATGGGGTGGATCGTTGCGGGGCTCTTCATCGGGTTCGTGCTGAGTCAATTCACCGGCGATCAACTGCCCGACAATACGGCCCTGCCGCTCTACACGACCGGCGTCGTCAGCGTGCTTCTCGGGCTCTACAGCTTCGGCCTACCACACACGCCACCTCCGGCAGCCGGCCAACAGGTTTCCATACGGAGCATCATGGGGCTCGACGCGCTGCGAGAACTGGGGAGCAGGCCGTTCTACGTGTTCATTGCCAGCTCGCTGCTCATCTGCATCCCCTTGGCGGCGTACTACACGTACGCCCCTGTGTTCGCCAGGGTTGCGGTCTACGACACGCATACCGTCAACCTCATCACCAAGGTGTTCCCGAACCCATCGTCGTTGATGACCATCGGCCAGTTGTTCGAGACTGGATTCATGTTTCTCATGCCGCTCATGTTTCTCCGGCTAGGCGTGAAGCGCATGCTGCTGGTCGGGATGGCGGCGTGGGTACTACGCTACGCGGTCTTTGCCGTGGCCGCTCCCAACGCGGTTTTCTGGCTCATCCTCCTCGGAATCGCGCTCCACGGCGTCTGCTACGATTTCTTCTTCGTCACCGGCCAGATCTACGTGGACAAGAAATCGACGCCCGCGGTGCGGGGCCAGGCACAGGGATTCCTCGTGCTCGTCACCTACGGCGTCGGCATGCTTATTGGCGCGCAGGTGGCCGGCAAGGTGTACAACGGATTCCTCGGCGGCGCGGACAGCCTAACGCTCGCGCAGTGGCCGAGCTTCTGGTGGCTGCCCGCCGGATTCGCCGCGGTGGTGTTGATCTTGTTCGCGGCCCTGTTCCGGCCCAACGCGACCGGAGCACAACGGGGGACCTGACCTATGGCGCGTAAACGGATCTCCAGGCGCAAGTTCGTCGGCGACGTCGCGGCCGGCATGAGCTTCACGATCGTGCCACGGCACGTGCTGGGGCGCGGGTTTACCGCGCCGAGCGACACGCTCAACATCGCGTGCATCGGGGTGGGCGGAAT
>DASYQX010000058.1:0-121453 GCA_036004985.1 Gemmatimonadales bacterium | reverse complement strand
CTTCCCGATGCGCCATGCCACCGTCGTCAGGAGATTGTTCTTGGACGCAATCGGCTTCGTGCCGGTGTTCATGAGCATGAAGCAGCCGGTGCCGTAGGTGTTCTTCACCATGCCGGGCTCGGTGCACGCCTGGCCGAACAGCGCCGCCTGCTGGTCACCTGCAATGCCGGCAATCGGGATTCCGCGGCCCCCCCGTCCGAAGAGCATCGTTTCGCCGTAGACCTCGCTAGACGAGCGCACTGCTGGCAGCACCGAGCGCGGCACGCCGAATACATCCAACAGCTCGTCGTCCCAGTCACCGGTTCGCAGGTTGAAGAGCATCGTGCGCGACGCGTTGCTCGGATCGGTCACATGCACTCGGCCGCCTGTGAGATTCCACACCAGCCACGAGTCGACGGTGCCGAAGGCGAGCTTGCCGGCTTTCGCTTTGGCACGCGCGCCCGGAACGTTGCGGAGAATCCACTCGAGCTTCGTGCCGGAGAAATAGGCGTCCACCACGAGTCCCGTCTTGCGCTTGATCAGCGGCGCGAGGCCGCGGGCCTTGAGCCGGTCGCACGCGGCGGCGGTGCGGCGATCCTGCCACACGATCGCGTGATGCACCGGCTCGCCTGTCTCGCGGTCCCAGACGACGGTGGTTTCGCGCTGATTCGTGATCCCGATGGCGGCAAGCTCCGCTGCCGCCAGTCCGGCCTTGATCATCGCCTCCGTCGCCGTGTGCAGCTGCGTGGCCCAAATCTCGCGCGCATCGTGCTCCACCCAGCCGGGCTTGGGATAGATCTGGCGAAACTCCTTCTGGGCCGAGGCGACCACGCTCCCGCTGTGATCGAACACGATCGCGCGCGAGCTGGTCGTGCCTTGGTCCAAGGCCAGGATGTGCTTCATGCCGGCCACAACGTCTTGTACAGGAAGGCCGCGATCAGACCACCGAGGATCGGGCCGGCCACCGGAATCCACGCATAGCCCCAATCCGAGGTCCCCTTGCCGGCGATCGGCAGGACCGCGTGCGCGATGCGCGGACCGAGGTCACGTGCCGGGTTGATCGCCCAACCGGTCGGTCCGCCGAGCGACAGGCCGATGGCCGCCACGATGATGCCGACGAGGGCTGGGCCGAGCCCCACGTTCCAGCCGTACTCGGGATTCAGGTTCCTGGGGGTCAGGACGGCGAGGACGCCCAGGACCAGCACGCCGGTCCCGATAATCTCCGTGAGCAGATTGGAGAATGTGCTCGGAATGGCGGGGGCGGTGCAGAAGACGGCGCGCTTCGAGGCGTGGCTCTCGGTCACGGACCAGTGCGGGAGATACGCGAGCCACACGAGCGCAGCGCCGAGAAAGGCGCCCAGCATTTGGGCCGTCGCATAGACGGGCACGGAGGCCCAAGGGAACTTGCCGATGGACGCTAATCCGATTGTCACTGCCGGGTTCAGGTGCGCCCCACTGAACGTGCCGACGGCATACACCGCGATCGTCACGCCGAGCGCCCATCCCGCGGTGATGACGATCCAGCCGGCGTTCTGGCCCTTGGTCTTGTTGAGCACGACGTTGGCCACCACGCCATCGCCCAGGAGGACGAGCAGCATGGTGCCGAGCAGTTCGGCCAGGAAAGGCGACATGGAGCGGCGAAGCTACCAGCGGGGGAGCACCTTGTCTACCGGTTCGACAGCTACGACAATTATGCCATGAAATTTGCCATCCTGATCTACACCGACCGCACTCTGCTCGACGCGCTCCCCGCCGGGCAGTTCGACGCGAAGATGCGCGACTGCCTCGCGCATGCAGACGATCTACGCCAAGAGGGGCGCTTGCTTGATTCCCAGATGCTCGAGAGCGCCGCCACCGCGAAATCGGTGCGCGTCCGCCATGGCCGGCGGACCGTCGTCGATGGACCGTTCACGGAGACGAAGGAGCTGCTGGCGGGCTTCAACCTGATCGAGGCCGAGGACATGGACGAGGCGGTCCGCATCGCGACGGAGTTTCCCTGGGTCGAAACCGGCTGCGTCGAGGTGCGGGCGGTGCAGGACATCGGAGCCGTCCGGCGCCGCGTCAACCATTTCACTGCGCCGGTCCCGTAGGCGGCGCCAGGCCGCCCGGGAGGACGCTCGTCGGCCCGAACTTCCCCCGCACGCGATCGATCGCGCGCGCCAAGCCACGATCCCGCTCGGTTTCAGGGGTGGAGGCCGTGAACAACGCGAGCTGATCCTCCGCCCGCACCGGCGCCAACCCCGAGAGCCGTACCCCCACCAGGCGCGCCGGAACCCGCCGAGCTTGGCGCAACGTCGCCAGCAGCTCGCGCGCCACACGCAGGATGACACGGTCCGATACGACGGGCTGGGGCAACGTCCGCTGCGCCCCGCGGGTCCGGAAGTCCCAATCGCGCAGGCGCACCGCCACCGTCCGCGCCGTGAGTCCGTCGCCGCGCATGTCGGCCGCGGCCCGCGTCACGAGGCGCAAGAGCTCGCGCTCCAACTCCCGGTCGTCGTGCAGATCCTTCGCGAACGTCTCGTCGCGACTGAGCCCCTTGTTCACCTCGCGGTGGGCGACGCCGGACTCATCGACCCCATGCACCCGGTTCCAGAGCCACGTCGCCTCGCGGGCGCTCAGCTCACCGCGTTTGCGCAGCGTCGCGATGTCGTATGGGAATACATGCTCCACCGTGATCAGGCCGCGGGCGGCGAGCCGCGCCTGGAACTTGGGGCCCACGAGCGGAATCTCGGCGAGGGTGCACGACCGCAGGAAGGCTTCCTCTGACCCCGGCTCCACGATCAGCACACCATCGGGCTTCGCCCGGGCGACCGCCATCTTCGCGATCAGCTTGTTGGTGCCGCCCCCGATCGAGAGAGTGAGATCCGTCGCCTCGTGCACCGCGGCCCGGATGCGCTCGGCCGTCGTGGCGAGCGGCTCGTGGTGATACACGCCTTCGGTTCCGGTCAGGTCGAGGTACCACTCGTCGACGCTCGCGCCTTCGACGATCGGCGCGAAGTGGTGCAGCAGTTGGCGGATCTCGGCGCTCTTCTGCCCGCACGCCTTCCAGGGCACCGGCACGCACATGGCGTCGGGGCACAGCCGCAGCGCGTGCGCGATCGACATCGCGGACCGGACCCCGAACTTCCGCGTCTCGTACGATGCCGAACACACGACGCCGCGGCTCTCGCGCGTGCCACCGACGATGAGGAGCGTCGCGCGTCCCGCGCCTTCAGGGTCGAGGGCGCGCGCAACGCCTACATAGAACGCGTCAGCATCGGCGAGGAGAATCCGGCGCATGGGTCGCCCACGCGGAGGAGGATACCGAAGATATCCCGAAAGCTAGACGGTCGGCAAGGCTCCGAATTTGCGCCGCTCGGCCTTGTGCGCGCGAAGGTCGGCCGCCGCGACGCGCGCTGGTACTCTCCGTTCATGATGTAATTCCAATAGAACGAGAGTCCATGGCTGACCACCAAGCCCACGACGGCCCAGTCCAGGTGATTCGCGCAGATCCCCGCCGGGATCATCGCCAGGATGTTGAACGGCTGTGTGTCCTTGGGACCGAGCAGGGCCACTAGCAACACGCCGTGGACGAATGTGAATGCGCCGAAGTGCAGCACGAACAACGGGATCAGGAATAGCTTGCCTGCCCAGTAGGCCGGCTCCCGCGGCTGCGCGAACAGCAACTTGGCCACGTTGAAGCCACCCACCACCACGTTCTCGAGCCAGTACAGCAGCACGAGTGGGAACACCGTCCAGCCGAGGAACAGCACACCCGCGATGGGGAGTGCGTTCGCCAGCAGGAGAACGAGGAGGGAGGGGGTCAGGCGATGCTCCGGTTGGAGGTCCCGCCCGCCGACGGCTGAGGGTCGGCCCGCGTGACTGCCCATTAGATCACGCCACATTCCCGTGCGCGCGCGGAGACATGGGCGGAGAATCTAGACGAACCTGCGCCGTTCGGCCGCCGCGTTCAGATTTCTCTTGCTATGCCCTCCGAGCCCGTCTACGTTCCCACCATGTCGCCGGGCGCCCTCATGACCGCGGACGAGTTGCGTCACGAGCACCTGCCGCACAAACGCGTTGAGCTGGTCCGGGGCGTCCTGGTTGTGCGCGAGCCGCCGGGGTTTCATCACGGTGAGGTCGTTGGCCGCTTGGCGAAGCTCCTGATCGATCACATCGACACGCACGACCTGGGGCGGGTCGTCGCGGGCGACACCGGCTTCAAGCTCGCCGCCAATCCCGACACCGTGCGCGGCCCCGACATCGCCTTCGTGCGCCGGGACCGCATCCCCCACCCGTCGCCGGAAGGGTACGCCGAGCTCGCTCCGGATCTGTCGGTGGAAGTGCTGTCTCCCAACGACCGACCGGGTGAGGTCTTGGCCAAAGTCGCCGACTGGCTGAGTGCCGGCACGAGCCTGGTGTGGGTCGTGGACCCTACTCGGCGCCAGGTCCGCGCCTATCGGCAGGATGGGAGTGAGAGCGTGATCCAGGCCGATGATGACCTTCCCGGCGAGCATGTCCTGCCCGGGTTCTCCGCTCGCTTAGTAGCCTTTCTCTGAGGCGTGCTCAACGTCGGGCTCGTTGGTTTCGGCTTTGCGGGCAAGGTCTTCCACGCACCCGTCATTCGCGCGGTCGAAGGGCTTCGGCTCACCGCGATCGTTCAGCGCCGCAGACAAGCGGATCCAGGCTACCCCGACGTCGCCGTCGTGACGAGCGTCGACGAGCTACTCGACCGGCCACTCGATCTGCTCGTCGTCGCAACGCCGAATACGAGCCACCATCCGATCGCCAAGCAGTGCCTTCTCGCGGGACGCCACGTGGTCGTCGACAAGCCATTCGCCACCACCCTCGCCGAAGCCGCCGAGCTCGTTCGGATCGCGAACGAGCAGGGCCGCCTGCTGTCGGTGTATCAGGAGCGGCGCTATACCGGGGACTTCGTGACCGTTCAGAAGGTCCTGTCGGAAGGCGTCCTCGGCCGCATCGTGAGCTACGAGGCGCATTTCGACCGGTTCCGTCCGGAGCTCAAACCTGGTGCCTGGCGCGAGCAAGCGCTGCCTGGCTCGGGCGTCTGGTTCGACCTGGGGCCGCACCTCCTCGATCAGGCGCTGCTCTTGTTCGGGATTCCGCAGGCCTTGAGCGCCGATATCCGGATCGAGCGCGACGGCGCCCACGCGGACGATGCTTTCGACGTCACGCTGCACTACCCGCGCATGCGGGCAGTGCTGCGGGCGTCCATGCTCGCGCATCCCCTGGCGCCGTCCTTCGCTGTGCACGGCACCAAGGGCTCGTTCATCAAGTACGGCCTCGACCCCCAGGAGGGCGCGCTGAAGGCCGGCGCCACGCCCGGCGATCCGGATTGGGACGTGGAACCCGCGGAGTCGTACGGTAAGATTACCACGCCCGAAGGCACGCGCGTTGTCCCGACGATCCGCTCGACGTTCACGCGGTACTACGAGAATGTGCGCGACGCCATACTCGGGAAGGCGCAATTGGCGGTCACGCCGGACCAGGCGCTCAACGTCATGCACGGACTGGAATTGGCGGTCGCCAGCAGCCAGGGGCGCTGCGTCCTGCCGTGGAACCCGCGCTGAGGACGCCTTTACTCTCTGAGGACGGTCATGCCCCGCTACGCGGCGTTTCTCCGAGGCGTCACCCCGATGAATGCGAAGATGCCCGAGGTGAAGGAGGCCTTCGAGTCGGCCGGTTTCACGGACGTGAAGACCGTCCTCTCGAGCGGGAATGTCGCGTTCAACGCGCGCGCTGCGTCGGAGGCCTCGCTCCAGCGCAAGGCCGAGGCCGCGATGCTGGACGGACTGGGTCAGGCTTTTCTTACGATCGTGCGTTCAGTGGACGCCCTGCGTACCCTGCTCGCGTCGGACCCGTATCGCGGGTTTCGCCTCGACCCCGCCGCCAAGCGTGTGGTGACGTTCCTGCGCGACAAACCGGCGTCCCAGCTCAAACTGCCGATTGAGCGGGATGGCGCCCGTATCCTGCTGCTACAGGGGAGGGAAGCGTTTAGTGCGTACCTGCCGAGCCCCAAGGGCCCGGTCTTCATGGTGCTCATCGAGAAGACGTTCGGAAAAGACGTGACCACGCGCACCTGGGATACGGTCGGCAAGGTCGCGCGCGCGTAGCGTTCGTCGAGGCTCCGTTGCTCTCGTAGTTGCGCCCATCTCGCCGCGATAATTCGGACGACTCTTGAGTGAGGACGTCGGGCAGTGTGCCCCGATTGTGGTGTGGGCTGCGGAAGCAAGGTAGCCCCCGAACGAGAAAGGGGGGCGACCCACCGGGCCGTCCCCCCCCCCCTTACTCCGCGTGAGGTCAGGCGTTCAGGAACGCCTTCTCAGGCGTGACCTCCACCTTGATCAGGTGGGGCTTGGCGATCTCCGCCTTCGGCAGCGTGATGGTCAGCACGCCAAGGTTGTAGGTCGCCTTGATTCTGGCGGAATCGATCGAGGTGGACAGCGTGAACGTCCGTTCGAAGGCCCCATAGGTCCGCTCATAACGATGGACCTTCTCCGCCTTCTCCTCCGCCACCTGCTCCTTCGTGCCCCTGATCGTCAGCAGGTTGCCCTCTACTGAGATCTTCACGTCCTCGGGCCTCACCCCGGGCACCTCCGCCACTAGGCGGATTGCGTCCGGCTCTTCGAAGATGTCCACGAGCGGCAGCCAGCCGGTCGTCGCGGCTTCAGCTGCGGGCCACTCAAACGTGCGGAGCGGCTCGTTGTAGATCCGGCCCATCCGCTGCTCCAGCTGATTCAGCAGATACGCCATCGGGTCCCTGCGTGTAACACTGAACATGTCGTGCCTCGTTTCAGTTAGCTGCAGATTGTCCTCAGCACTGAAAGGTGCGGTAATGTACCAAGTTTGTCAAGTATGATGATCTAATTCAGGCGCCAATTAACCCAAAACAGTTAACCAGACTATGGGTGCTCAGTCGCCCGCTGAAACAGGGGTCTTGACGGCGGACTCGTTTTGACTTATATAACCTATCAGTTATGCACGCCTCCGACGGCCTGAATGCGACTTTCGCCGCCCTCGCCGATCCCACCCGGCGGGCGATCCTCGCCCGGCTCGCCACGGGGCAGGCGTCTGTCATGGAGCTCGCCAAGCCGTTCGCGATGAGCCAGCCCGCCATTTCCAAGCACTTGAAGGTGCTGGAGCGCGCCGGCTTGATTTCGCGCGGCCGCGAGGCGCAGCGCCGGCCCCGGCGGCTCGAGGCCAAGCGGCTTGGGGAAGCCACCAAGTGGCTGGAACGCTATCGCCGCCTGTGGGAAAGGAACTACCGGCGCCTCGACGCCCTGCTCGACGAACTGAAATCCAAGGAGAGGACACCCCGATGAAAAACGCCCTCAAGATCACCACGTCCGGCGATCGCGAGCTCGTGATGACGCGCGTGTTCGACGCCCCCCGTAAGCTCGTGTACGCCGCGCACACCAAACCCGAGCTGGTCCAGCGGTGGCTGCTGGGACCGGACGGCTGGTCGATGCCGGTGTGCGAGATGGACGTGCGCGTCGGCGGCACGTACCGCTGGGTGTGGCGGCACGACACCAACGGAACGGAGATGGGGATGGGGGGGGTCTATCGCGAGGTCGTGGCGCCCGAGCGCCTGGTCGCCACCGAGAAGTTCGACGAGGCCTGGTACCCCGGCGAGGCCCTCAACACCCTGGTACTCGTCGAGCAGGGTGGACGGACTACGCTCACGCAGACGATGCGCTACGAATCGCGCGCGGCGCGCGACGCGGTCATCAAGTCCGGCATGGAGAAGGGCGTGAAGGCGAGCTACGACCGGCTCGACGACGTGCTGGCGGTGGCGTCGCGGTGACGGTGTCAATCGGTCAGATGGCTCGTTCGCCCTCTCCCGGACGGAGCGGGGGAAAGGCGGGTGAGGTCGGTCCTTCCCCCGCCTGCGACTCGAGATCGTTCAGCGCCGTGCCGACCGCCTCCGCCTGGCCCCGCTGGGCGCTCCGGTACACGTCCTGGATACTGGTGCCCCGCATCACGCGGTACTCGCGCGTGCCGGCCGCCGCGCGCCCGGCGTACTGCCGCACATCCCAGCGATCCTTCCCCGCGCACATCGGGTAACGTTCCGCCATCTGCGTCAGCTCGCCGTCCGTGAGCTCGGCGCCCTGCAGTCCCAGCATGACGCGCAGACGACTCTGAAAGTCGCGGGGATCGATGATCATGTTGTTCCTCAGAGAGACAACGGCGGAGCCGGCGCATTGGCCAAGCTCCGCCTCGACGTCTTGGGCTGGTGCCGGCGCGCCGTGGGCGCCCCGGCCCGGGTGGGAGACTACTCGCGTGGACGGGTGATGTCAAACGAGCGCACATGACCTGCTCCGTGCGCCCCAACGCTGCCTCGGTTCCTTTTCGGGCTCGCTGTCACGACACCGATACCCAGCACTCCGTGCGCTCGCGACTCGGTGTCGCAACGCAGGTCGCTCGGCCGCGTGTAGCAAGCATCGGGACCCGGCCATGGGTGAGCGCCATCACGGTGACCGTTTCCCGCAGTGGGCATCTTCATCAGTGCGGTGCGATGCACCACCTTGCGGCGCGGTGCGCCCTCCTGCCGCGGGGTTCATAACCACAAGATTCGCTGCTCAGAGCAAAGCCGTCGAAAGACGGTGACGCAGAGTCGCGGGGCTACAGCGGTGAAACGCCGCCATGCCAGCCGGGCCGCCAGCGAGCAATCGCTGGCGGCCCTTTTTCGTCGGGGCATCCGCCGGCAGGGGGATGTCATGGCAGTGACGGACTTACGCGACCACCTGCAAGCCCGCTCGGCGCCCCGGCCGGGTCCCGCACGAGATGTGCCTCCGCACCGTGGCTGGTTGAGCACGGGGGTGTGGATGGTGCCCCTCGTCCTGACGCTCTCGGTCGGCACGGCCGCCGTCGTGACGTCGCGTCAGACCCCGACGTACCGCGGGAGCACCACGCTGGTGCTGGTGCCTGGCGCGGCGATCCAGGATGGCCCCGAGCTGCTGCGCAGTCTCGAGACGCTGGAACGCCGCACGGTCATCGCCACGTTCGCCCAGATCCCGTCGACTGAACGGATCCGGGCCGCCGCGGCGCGCGATGTCGCGCTGCAACCCGATTCGCTCGGCTACTACCGCTCGCAGGCCTTCGTAATTCCGAACACGAACCTCATCCGCATCGAGGTGGAGGGTCCCGATCCCGCGCGCACCGCCGGGTTCGCGAACGCTCTAGCGACCAGGACGATGGCGGAAGCGAAGGCGATGTACCGGGTGTTCGAGATGACCCCCCTGGCCGCCGCGGTGCGCCCCACGGCGCCCGTGGCGCCCAATCCGCGGCGTGCCATCGCGCTCGCGGCCATTCTCGGCGCCTTCCTGGCCATTGCGGCGACCTATCTCGTCGTGCGCCCGGCGAGCTGGCCGGGTGCGCTGGCCTAGCCGCTCCGAAAGCTCGCCAGTGGGCACCGAGGGTCGTCTCGCGGCGGCTGGCGCGGCGCCGTTCGCTGGATGGAACGGAGGGCGGGCGGCCGTCCTCGCCGGTGCGGGGGCCTGCGCCGTCGCCCTCGGCTACCTCGTCGCCATCGCCCCCGGTCTCCTCCACTTCGAGCCGTCGACCCTGGACGTCGCCGTGCTCCTCGCCGTCCTCGGGTTCGGCGCCGTCGTGGTCTGGCGACCCGCGCTCGCGCTCGTGGTGCTGATCATCGTCGCCTACCTGAACCTATCCGACATCCTGGTTCGGTGGCACGGCGCTCCGTCGGTGCTCCAGGCGCTGACCGTGCCGCTGCTGCTGGCGGCGTGGTTCGTTCAGCGGCGGCGCGGTTTCGGCGGGCCGTTGCCGGGGGCGCTCACCCTGTGCCTCGCGGCCTATTTGGCGGTCGTGTGGCTATCCATGGCGTGGGCGCGCGACACGGTGTTGGCGGAGCAGCGGGCCCTGGCGATCACCAAAGCGTTCGTGCTCTATGCGCTGGTCGTCCTGCTGGCGGGGTCGCGGGCGCACGTCCGCCAGGGTGCGTGGACGCTCGTGGCTGCCGCGGTCGTCGTCGGGGCCCTGGGCGTCTTCCAGGTGATCGCCGGCAGCTATGACCAGACGTTCGCGGGCCTGGCCCGGGTCGACTACGCGCAGATTTACGGCCGAGTCTTCGAGCCGCGGATCGCCGGTCCCGTGGGCGACCCCAACTTCTTCGCCCAGATGCTGATCCCGGCGGTGCCGATCGGGTTGCTGCTCGCCAATAGCGCGTCGGGCGTTCGCGAGCGGGTCGCCGCGTTCGCATGCGTGGGCGTCGTGACCGCTGCCGTGGTCATGACCTACTCCCGCGGCGGCGCACTCGCGCTGGGGGTGGTGCTGGCGCTGTGGCTCCTCGGCCAGGGGGCGTCCGGGCGCCGCCTTGCCGTGGGGACCGCGGCGATCGCCCTGCTGGTCGTGCTGCTGCCGTCCGACTTCGCCCGCCGGCTCACTACCTTCCGGCAGTTCCTGCCCGGAAACGGCGAGGTGCTGCGGCTCGATTCGTCGTTCGAGCAGCGCCGCGTGCTGGTCACGGCGGCCTGGCACATGTTCCTCGACCGTCCGCTCACGGGCGTCGGTGCCGGCAACTACGCGGTCCACTACCGCCCGTACACCGAGGAGACCGGCTCGGTTGTCCTCGAGTACGAGGACTTCGACCAGCCCCATTACCCGCACAACCTGTACCTGGAGATCGGCGCGGAGACCGGTCTGCTGGGGCTGATCGTCTTCGCCGGCGTGCTGGTGACCTGCTTCGTCTATCTCCAGCGTGCGCGCGTCGCGTTCAGCGGGGCGGGGGACTGGTCGTCGGCGTCGCTTGCCACCGGCGTCCAACTCGCACTGATCGGCTACCTCGTGTCCAGCCTGTTCCTCCACGGGGACTTCCCGCGCAGCCTCTGGCTGCTCTTCGGCTTTTGCGGGGCGCTCGGCCGCCTCGCCACGACGCGCCCGGAGACCCGCGTGACCGCTTCGGAGGCGACGTGATGCGCGATGCGGACGGGGGGGGGGGCCTCGGCCGCCGCACGGCGGCGGGCTTCCTGTGGGCGATGCTCGGCGCCGGGGCCGGCAAGCTCCTCACGCTGGCGAGCATCGCCGTGCTCGCGCGGCTCCTGGCGCCTGCGGAGTTCGGGCTGTTCGCGTTCGCCCTGGTCTACATCGCCTACCTCGACACACTTGGAGACCTGGGGACCGGGGCCGCGCTCGTCTACTGGCCGGATCGCGTGCGCGACGTCGCCCAGGTCACCTTCGCCCTCAACCTCCTGACCGGCGTCGCGTGGTTCCTGCTCACGTGGGTCCTCGCCCCGGCGGTCGCCGCCTTCTTCCACAGTCCTGAGGGCGCGCCCATCCTCCGCGCGCTCGGCGCGACGTTCCCGCTCAAGGCGCTGGCCAACACCCACGACGCGCTCTGCAAGAAGGATCTCCGGTTCCGGGCCCGATTCATCCCCGAGATCGGCCTGGCCGCGGTCAAGGCGGCGCTAACGATCGCCCTCGCGCTCGCGGGGGTGGGCGTGTGGAGCCTCGTCTGGGGTCATCTCGCCGCGACGGGCGCGCGCGGGGCGCTGCTCTGGCTCGTGGTCCCCTGGCGACCCGCGTGGCGCTGGCCCGCGGACCTGCTGCGACCCGTCCTCCGGTACGGGGGCTGGATCGTGGTGGTGAACGTCGTCGCCGTGATCGTCCACCATGCGGACTACGTCGTCGTCGGTCGCATGCTGGGCGTGACCGCGCTCGCCTTCTACCAGATGGCCTCCAAGGTCCCTGAGGCGGTGGTCATCGTCCTCGTCTGGCAGGCCAGCACGGTGCTGTTCCCGGCGTTTTCCAAGGCGCAGGCCTCGGGTCGCAGTCTCGGGGACGCGTACGTCACCGCGCTCCGCTACTTCTCGCTGCTCGTCGTGCCGGCGGCGGTGAGCCTTTTTCTCCTGGCCGACCCCCTGGTCCTCACGCTCTTCGGGGAGGCCTGGGGGCCGTCCATCCCCATCCTCCGGGCCCTCGCGGTCTACACGGGACTGCGGGCGCTGGAGACCCACGCCGGTGACGTGCTCAAGGCGCAGGGTCGGCCGAAGCTGCTCGCCGCGCTCGGCGCGCTCAAAGCGCTCATCCTGGTGCCGGCGCTCGTCGGGGCGGCGCGGTGGGACGCGACGACGGTGGCCGCCACGATGGCAGCCGTCGCCGGGGCGATGATCCTGCTCGATTTCGCGCTGGTCCGGCACACCACGGGTGTGCCGGCCGGCTCGATCCTCGGCGCCGTCGCCACGAGCCTGCCACCCGTCGCGGTTCTCGCCGTGGTCCTCGCGGGGTGGATGCATGCCGCGGCCGGAGCGGGGAACTTGGTCGTGCTCGTCGGCGGCGTCGCCCTCGGGCCCGGCGCCTACCTGGTCGCCGTGCGCGTGCTGACCCCGGGGGTGTACCGCCGCGCCGTCTCGACGCTCTGGCCGCGCCCCGTGGCGGGCGCCGTGATTCCATGAACGACCGTCCCCTCCGCCCGCTCGTCCTGCTCAGCGGCCTGGCCACGGGCGGCGCCGAGCGGGTGACCGTGTCGTTCGTGCGCCGGCTGCGGGAGATGGGGATCGACGCGGCGGTGTGCACGGTCACGGGCCGGCACGATGGCCCGCTCGCCGCCGAGCTCGCCGCGGCCGGCGTGCCCCGTCACGACCTCGCCGCCCGACGGCTTGCCGACCCGTGGCCATTGATCCGCCTGCTCCAACTGCTGAAGCGCGAGCAACCGGACGTGGTGCACGCGCACGGCCAGGACGCCTCGATCGTCGCGGACGCCACCCGCCGGGTCCGTGCCTTTCCCCTCGTGATCACCCGGCACGTGATGGAGGAGCCGATGGGCGACCGGCGCCAGCGCTTCCGCGCCCGTGCCGCCTGCGGCGCGCTGCGCCGCGCGGACGCCGTCGTTGCCGTGTCCGGTGCGATCGCGCAGCGGCTCGCCGAGTTGAGCGGGCGCCCCCGCGAGGCGATTCACGTGATCGCGAATGGCATCGAGCTGGAGCGCTTCGCCGATGGCGGGCCGGCGGCGCGGGCGACGGTGCGTGCATCGCTCGGCGCCCGCCCGGACGAGCCGCTCGTGTTGGTGCCGGCGGCGCTGCGTGAGGGTAAGGGTCACGAGGTGCTGCTGCGGGCGCTGCCTGCCCTGCGGAGGCGTGTGCCCGCCGTCCGGGTGCTGTTCGCCGGCGCCGGGGAGCGCGAGGCGGCGCTGCGCGGGGAGGCCCGCGACGCGGGCGACGCCGTGCAGTTCCTGGGCCTGCGAACGGACATCCCTGAGCTCTTGAGCGCCTGCGATCTGGTCGTGCTGCCGTCGACCACGCGATCGGACGGTACCGTCGAGGAAGCACTGCCCACCGTGCTCCTCGAGGCGGCGGCCGCCGGCCGCGCCGTCGTGGCCACCCGGATGAGCGGCATTCCGGAGATCGTCGTGGAGGGGGAGACCGGTCTCCTCGTGCCGCCCGGCGACCACGCGGCGCTGGCGGACGCGATCGCGACTCTGCTGCTCGATGGCGCCCGCGCCCGCGCCTACGGCGCCGCCGCCTCCCGGCTCGCCCGCCAGCGCTTCTCCATCACGACCCTCGTGACACGGACGCTGGACCTGTGGGGCGCGCTCGTGGACGGGCGGCGCACATGACTGGCCGCTACGACGAGGCTATTCCCATGGATCGAAGCGATCGACTGAGGTCCGAGCTCGCGTTTCAGGCGGACCGGGCGTCCCGGATGGGCCGCATCGATGCGACGCCCGGCCATGTCGTCGAGCGGTACCGGGAGGCCAGATACTGGCGAGTGTTTCCGGCCGAGTTCCTGTTCGCGCAGCTGAAGGACATCCGGGACACGGACGTCCTCGATTTCGGGTGCGGCGACGGCGCGTTGAGCGTGATTTTGGCCCGGCTCGGCGCGCGCGTCACGGCAGTGGATATCTCCCCCGATTTGATCCACGTCGCGCGGCAACGGGCCGAGGCCAACGAGGTTGCCGACCGGATCCATTTCATCGAGCGGGACATCACGGCTGTGCCCCTGGAGGCGAATCAGTTCGACTTCGCGGTGTGCAATCTGGTGCTGCATCACGTGGATCTGCGTTCGGTCGTTCCCCGGATCGTCGCTTCGCTCAAGCCGGAGGGCACGGCCGTCATCGTCGAGCCCATCGCGTTTTCCCCCTGGCTGCAGCGCGTGCGCGACCGCGTCCCGATCGACAAGCGAGCTTCGCCGGGCGAGCGACCGTTGAACGAGGACGAAGTGAATTTCGTGGTCAGCGAGCTGGTCGGTCCGGAGCGGACGTACTTCAACCTCCTCGGACGCCTTCGGCGGCTGCTTCCGAACAGACACCGGACGGATACCGGCCATCCGGTGACGCGGGCGTGTCTGTTCCTCCTGTACGGCCTCGACCGCCTGCTGCTCACCGGCTTTCCGGGCTTGCAGAAGTTCTGCGGCAGCGTTGCCATCGTGGGGAAGAAGCCCGCGCGGGGGCGCGGATGAGAATCACCTGGAGCGTGCCGGTGCCGGGCGAGCCGCTGCGCGGCAGCCGCGGGGACGTGGTGCGCGCGCGCCAGCTCATCGAGGCGCTCCGCGCCGAGGGCCACGAGATCCGTGTCGTGGAGCGCGCCGCGGCGCGGGCGTCGGCAGCGACGGTCGCGACGTATCGGCGTGTCGTCCGGCGGCTCGTGCCCCGGGGTCCCGCCCTCGCGCTGCGCGACGCTGGGCGGTGGGCCGAGGCGTGGGTCCACGGTCGGCGCGTCGCCGCCGCGGCGCGGGCCCACGCGGCCGACCTCATCGTGGAGACGCAGGTCCATTTCGCGGGCTCGGGCGGGCTGGCCGCGCGGGCCACCGGCCTCCCGCTCCTGCTCGATGACTGCTCGCCGACCTCGGAGGAGCGGGCGCTCGGAGCGGGGCTCCCGCGGCTCGCCTGCCGAGTGTTTCGGACTCAGGTCCGAGCCGCGCGGCATCTCGTCGTCTCCTCACGCGCGCTCCGCGAGCGCCTGGCCGGCGAGGGCGTGCCCGCAGAGAAGCTGCACGTCGTTCCGAACGGCATTGATCTGGCCGCGTACGCGCGCGCGGACCGCGCCGCGGCCCGCCGCCGGCTCGGCCTCGAGGCGGCGTGCGTGATCGGCTTCGCCGGGTCGTTTCAGCCCTGGCACCGTGTGGACCTCCTCGTGGAAGCGCTGGCCCTGCTCGGCGACGAGCCGGCGGTGCATGTCCTGCTCCTGGGGGACGGTCCGGACCGCCCGCGCACGCTGGCCGCCGCGCGGCGCCTGGGCCTGGACCGCCGCGTCACGGCGCCCGGCGCCGTGCCGTCGGAGGACCTGCCCGGATGGGTCGCGGCGTGCGACATCGGCGCCGTGCCCGGGAGCAACGACTACGGCCAGCCGATGAAGCTCATGGACTACGCGGCCGCCGGACTGCCCGCCGTCGCCCCCGATCTCGCGCCCGTTCGGGAGGTCGTGACGGACGGCGTGACCGGCCTCCTCTTCGCGCCCGGGGACGTCGGGGCGCTCTCCCTCGTGCTGGCGCGCTTGATCCGGGATCCGGGCGTGCGCCGCGCCATGGGCGCCCGAGCGCGCCGCGTCGCCCAGGCGGGGAGCTGGCGGGCCCGCGCGCTCCAGCTCGTCTCACTCGTGACCGAACCCCTGCCGAGCCCTGACCTCATGGCGTCGCTCATATAGAAGGATGGGACAACGTGTACCAGACCTCCACGATCCTCGATTCGCTGCCCTTCGGCCCGAGATGGCTCGGCTGGCGGCTGCCGACCTTCGAGCATGCTGCGCCCGCCGCCCTGTCGCGCGCCAAACGCGTGATGGACGTGCTCCTCGCGGCCGTCCTGCTGCTGCTGCTCGCGCCGCTGCTGGGGCTGCTGGCGCTCGCCGTCAAGCTGACGAGCGGCGGGCCGGTGTTCTTCGTGCAACAGCGGATCGGCCAGCACGGCGCGGTCTTCCCGATGCTGAAGTTCCGGTCGATGTACGACGGGGCTGAGCGGGCCGAAGCCGCTCTGGCCGCCCAGTGTCGCGATCGCACGTTCCTCAAGATCGCGAACGATCCCCGCACCACGCCGCTGGGGCGCTGGTTGCGGGTCACGAGCCTCGACGAGCTTCCCCAACTCTTCAACGTGTTGCGCGGCGACATGAGCATCGTCGGACCGCGCCCGATCCTGCCGTGCGACCTCGGGAAGTTCCCGCGCGGTCACCAGATGCGTCGCTTCACCGCGAAACCGGGGATTACCGGGCTCTGGCAGGTGAGCGGCCGCAGCCTCTGCACCGACGAAGAGCGGATTCAGCTCGATCTCGTCTACGTCGACTGCTGGTCGTTGTGGCTCGACGTCATGATTCTGGCCCGCACCGTCCCGGCGGTGGCGACGGGATGGGGCGCCGCCTGACGTGAATCGAAAGCTTGCCGCCGCGTCAGCCTCGCGACCGCGGCGCGGCGAACCGCCGCGCGCGGCTCGGGCAACAGCGCCCTCCCTCCCGCCGCGGCGAGCGATCGCAGTGCTGCTGTCGCGGTTTCCGCTCGTGACCGAGACGTTCATCCTTCGAGAGATCGAAGAGCTGGAGCGTCAGGGACAGCCGGTGCGGCTGGTGCCGCTGGTGCGCGAACACCCCGCAGTGGTGCATCGCGAGGCGCAAGCCTGGCTCCCGCGGGCGCTGTTCACGCCGTATGTCTCGCCGGCCATCCTGGCCGCCAACGTGCGCGCGTTCGTCCGGAGGCCGTACCAGTACGTCCGGCTGTTCGGCCGCGTCCTGCTGGGCTGTCTCCGTAGCGTCAACGTCCTCGCCCGCACGGTGGCGCTGTTCCCCAAGTGCGTCTATCTCGCCGAGCGCCTGGAGCGCGAGGGCATACGACACGTCCACGCGCACTACGCCACGCATCCCGCCACGGCGGCGCTCGTCATTTCCTCGCTGGCACCGATCACCTTCAGCTTCACGGCGCACGCCCACGACATCTTCGTCGCCTGGCGGCGCCCGCTGCTGGGCCTGAAGGTCCGGCGGGCGTGCTTCATCCGCGTGATCTCGGCGTTCAACCAGACCTTCCTGCGGGCGCTCTACCCGGAGAGCGCGGGCAAGCTGCGCGTGATCCACGTGGGGATCGAGCCCGACCGGTACCGGCCAGTCTCGTCGTCGCGCTTACCGGCGAACGCGCCACGCGCGGAACCCGGCGGGGGGGGGAAGGGGACCGGGGACGGCCTCCCCCGCGTGCTGTGCGTGGCGGCGCTCCAGCCGTACAAGGGCGTTTCGGTGCTGATCGAGGCGTGTGGCCGGCTGAAGGCGATGCGGGCGCGGTTCCTCTGCGAGGTTGTGGGCGACGGGCGGCTGCGTGCGGAGCTCGAAGACCAGATTGCGCGCGCCGGGCTCGGCGACCGCGTGCGCCTGCGCGGGGCGCTGCGACAGGACGAGGTTGCGGCGCTCCTCGGGCAGGCCGCGATCGTCGTCCTTCCCAGCGTCGTCGCCAGCGATGGCCAAATGGAGGGGATCCCGGTCGCCCTGATGGAGGCGATGGCCGCGGAACGACCGGTGATCGCCCCCGCGATCTCCGGGGTCCCCGAGCTCGTCGACCATGGGGTCACTGGCCTGCTGGTGGAGCCCGGCAACCCGGACGCCCTGGCGGACGCGATCGCCGCCCTGCTGGCCGATCCGGAGCGCCGGCGGCAGCTGGGCCGGCGCGGTCGCGAACAGGTCCTGCGCGCGTTTCGGCTCGACGCCTGTGCGGCGGCCCTCCTGCGAGACCTCGATCAGTGGAACCCACCGCCGGCTCCCAGCGAGGGACTCCACGATCTCGCCGCCCGGGCCGGCTTCAAGGGCCATCATCTCGGCGTGCGCCGCGTCCATGGGGGGCAGGACTCGACGGTGATCGAGCTCCTGGCCGCCGACGGACGGCGGGTGCACGAGCTGATTCTCAAGACGCATCGGTCACGACCGGGTGCGTCGCGCGCCGCGACCGCACGCGCGCAGCACGAGCACGACGTGCTGGTGCGGCTGCAACCCTGGTTCGCCGACGGCGACGCCGCGGGCAACGGGATGTCGCTGCGGGCGCCGCGCCCGCTCACCGACCGTCCCTCGGACGCGTCGATCGCGCTGGAGCGGTGCGGCGGCGACCCGCTCCACGATCTGATTCGTCGGGCTCGTCAGGACCCGGAAGGCGAGGGCTGGACATCGCTCGATCGTGCGGTCCGGGCGGCCGGCCATTGGGTGGACCGGTTGCAGGAGGTCACGCGGCGGGACGACCCGGACGCCGCGCGTCGGGCGTGGGACGCCTTGATCGACGGAGCGAGGCGCGATCTTGCGTCCTGCGTGGACCGCACCATGTCGTCCCGCACGGCGGGATCGATCCGGCAGCGCCTTGAAGCGATGCGCCCTTGCCTGCCGCCCGGGAGCCGGCCCGTCGGCTGCCACGGCGACCTGTCTCCCGGCAACATCCTCGCGGCTCCGGCGTCGCTCGCCGTCATCGACTTCGAGGGCTTTCACGAGGGGCTGCCGTGGGAGGACGTCGCCTATTTCCTGGTGCACCTCGAGCTGTACTTCGTTCATCCCCGACGCGCCGCCGGGCTGGCGCGTTTGCAGGACGCATTCCTCGCAGCATCCCGCGTGGCGCCCGACCCCTTGGCGCTCGACCTCTGTCGGACCGTCGCTGCCCTGAAGGCGTTGCGGGCGCTCGCCCAGGGGCGTTCTTGGCGGGGCTGGTACCGCGCGCGCCTCCTGCGCAGGCTGGCGCTAGGGCGTGAGGGGCGGTGAGCCCGGGCATGCAGGCACTCGAGCTGTTCTTCTGGATCGCGCTGCTGGTGGTTGGCTACGCGTACGCCGGCTATGGGGCCCTCGTCTACTGCCTCGTGCGTCTCAAGCGGGCGTTGGGTCCGCCGGCGGCGCGCCTCCCTGGTGCCGGCTTCGTACCGGACGTGACCCTCATCGTTCCGGCGTTCAACGAGGCCGACTGCATCGCCGCCAAGATCGCCAATTGCCACGCGCTCGACTACCCGCCGGACCGCCTGAGAATCCTCGTCGTGAACGACGGGTCCACCGACGACACGGCGGACATCGCACGTCGTTCAGGGCGGGTCGAGGTGCTGCACCGGCCAGTGCGGTTGGGCAAGGCCGCGGCGATCAACCACGCGATGGACCATGTCACGAGTGCGATCGTCATCCTCACCGATGCGAACGCGCTGGTGAACCGGGAAGCCGTGCGCGAGATCGTCCAGCACTATGCCGATCCGACCGTTGGGGCCGTAGCCGGCGAGAAACGGATTCGGCGTGGGGGTAGCGCGGCCGTTGGCGAGGGGCTCTACTGGCGGTACGAGTCGTGGCTCAAGCGTCTGGACTCGGAGCTCTGGACGGTGGTGGGAGCGGACGGAGGGCTGCTCTCCTGCCGCCGCGAGCTGTTCGCGCCGCTCGAGGAGGATGCGATCCTGGACGACTTCGTGCTCTCGCTCAGAATCGCCGCCCAGGGCTATCGCGTCGTCTACGAGCCCGGCGCGCACGCCGTCGAAGAGGCCTCCGCATCGGTCGGCGACGAGCTGAAGCGCAGGATCCGCATCGCGGCCGGCGGCTGGCAGTCGATGCGGCGCCTGCTCTCGCTGCTCAACCCGCGGGGGCATCCCACGCTGTCCTTTCAGTACCTGTCGCACCGCGTCCTGCGCTGGAGCGTCGTGCCGTTCCTCCTCCTCTTGCTGGCGCCCGCCAACGCGATGCTCGCGGCGGCCGCCGGGCCACCCGCGCACCTGTATCGCGCGTTGCTGTCGGGCCAGCTGGCGTTCTACGGCCTCGCGCTGGCCGGGTATCTGAGCGACCGCCGAGCGTCTCGGGGCACGGCACTTCTCGCGCCGTACTACTTCGTCGTCGCAAACTACGCCGTGCTGCGGGGGCTCGGCCGCTTTGTGACCGGGCGGCAGCCTGCCACCTGGGAGCGGGCGCGACGAGCCGTGAGCGCCCGATGACCCACCCGGCCGCGCGGCTCGCGCTGTGTCTCGGGAGCCTGGCCGCCGTTGTGCCCGGGCCGGCAGCGGCACAGGTCTTCCGCGTGGTCGCCGGCGGCCGCGAGGTGGCGCGCGTGGAGGCCTCCACCCTCTATGGGTACTCGGCGTTGCCCGTCACGCTGCTCGCTCGGCTCGGGGCGGATGTCCAGGCGAGTCGCGCGGAGGTGGTGGTGCGGCTCTTCGGCGACACGGTCCGCTTCCGCCCGGCGTACGCCGGGTTCGAGGTCAATGGGCGGACGGAATCGCTGCACTCCTGGACCTACCTGGACGAGAACGAGGTGCTGTTCGTCGCCCAGTGGTTCTTCACGCACTGGCTGCCGAGCCGGTACCCCGAGCGACTCGCCTATCGGGACGGGGTGTTGCGGATCGCCGTGGCGCCGCAGCCCGTCGCGGCGCCGCTGGCGCCCAGCGGGGATACGGCCCGCCCGGTGGTTACTGTGGGACCGGCGCGGGGGAACGTCCCGATCCCCGCCCCCTCCCCCCCCCGGCGAGACCCGGACGATCCGGTGCCCGGCGTGCTGCTGGGCTTCATCGACGCCCGGGTGTCTGGGGTGTTCGACAGCAACATCGATCGCGACCCCGTGCCGCGACCCTCGTACGGGACGGTCGCCCGGTTGGGGATCGGTCTGCAGAGCGCGCGCTCCCGTCCGTTTCTGACGGCGCGCTACGATTTCTCGTTATATCGATTCGCCAATACGGAGGAGTGGAATCGCACGACGCACGACGTCACCGCGGAACTTGCGCCCTCCCGCCGCCCGCTCCGACTGCGGCTCGCCGCGACGCTGCGTATCGGATCCTGGACGGAGGATCGCGAACCGGCGAATCAGATCATCCTGAAACCGCAGATCGAGTTCCGCCCGGCGCCGGCCCACGTGTTCAGCTTGTACGTGGTGCACAGCGCGAGGCGAATCGACATCGGCGTGGGAAGCCGGCGCGATACGTTCCAGCTGGCGGCGATGGGATACTACCTGTGGTGGCACGGCGGAGGCTTGTGGGTCGACGGGCGCTACGAGGTGAACAAATCGGAATTCGAGCGGAGTCGTTATGTGGGCTGGACGGGCAGCGCCTGGATTCGGATCCCGCTCCCGGCCTCGCACCGGGTCACGCTGGAGACGGCGTATAACCGGCGCTGGTACGCCCGCAGCTTCGTGGACCAGGCCGGTACCGTGGCGCGCGCGGACCGGCGCTGGACCTCCTCGGTGTCCCTCAGTCGCGAGTTCGAGGGACGGCCGTGGGAGGTGGGCCTGAAGTACGGGTTCGAGGATAACCGGTCGAACGACACGTACGCGGTCTATCAGGCGCGCCGGGTCGAGGTCACGGTGCGGCGGCGGTGGTGATGCGTCGGGTGGAGCGAACCTCCGCCGTCTGTTGTACAATCAACGGTCATGCGTAACGTCGGACGCGTCGGTTTCGGCTTCGCGGGCAGGGTGTTCCACGCACCCGTCCTGCGCGCGGTCGAAGGGCGCCAGACGCGCAGCGCCGGCCCACACGCCTCGAGCCCAAGCGGCTCGGGGAGTCCACCAGCCAAGCGGAGAGCTCCCATGCAAAAGATCGTCCCGTTCCTGTGGTTCGACGGCAAGGCCGAAGAGGCCGCGAAGTTCTACGTCTCGATCTTCAAGAATTCGAAGATGCTGCGCGTGACGCCGGGACCCGACGGCAAGGTGATGGCGGCGACGTTCCAGCTCGAGGGGCAGGAGTTCTACGCGCTGAACGGCGGTCCCCAATACAAGTTTACGCCGGCGATCTCGCTGTTCGTGAACTGCGAGACGCAGCAGGAGGTTGACGAGCTGTGGGGGAAGCTATCGGCCAGCAAATCCGACGAGCAGTGCGGTTGGCTCAAGGACAAGTATGGCGTCTCCTGGCAGATCATCCCGACCGTGTTGGGCAGGCTGATGGGGGACAAGAATGCCAAGAAGGCGAACGCGGCCGTGCAGGCCATGCTGCAAATGAAGAAGATCGACATCAAGGGCTTGCAGCAGGCATACGACCGAGCCTAACGGTCGGAGTTGCTAGCCCGCCGTGCGCACCTCGTCGAACGAATGAACGACCGGATGCTCGCCGGCCGTCGGCGCGGGCCCGGATCCCCGCACGCACAGCGCCGTGCGCATCCCTGCCGCCCGTGCCGCATCCAGCTCGGCAGCGACGTCGGAGAGGAACAGCAAGTCGGACGGGGAGCGCCCGAGGGCCGATGCAATGCGCGCGTAGCTCTGTGCCGCGGTCTTCGATCCGGTCGTTGTGTCGAAATAGGCCCGAATGAACCCAGTCAGGTCACCCGCGGTCGTATGCGCGAACAAACTTCGCTGCGCCTGGATGCTGCCCGAGGAAAAAATGGCGATGTCGATGCCCTGACCGCCCCAGCGCTCTAGAGCCGAGGGGACGTCGGGGAAGATCTCACTCCGCAACGCGCCCGTCCGATACCCTTCCTCCCAGATCTTGCCCTGCAGCGACTTGAGTCCGGTCGCCTTGCTGTCGCGATCCATCAACCCGTGCACATAGGCTGCGACCGAGTCCACGTCCTCCCGCCACGGGCCGGCCTGCTCGGCCTTGAGTCGCGCGACGTCGGCGCGCACGCCGGGATCATCACGCTGCCGTTCGAGGAACTCCCGCACCCGCGCGCGCGCATAGCCGAACAGCGTCTGGTGGACGAACTCGATGGGCGTCGTCGTGCCCTCGATGTCCAGCAGGACGGCGCGGATCTTCGTCAGCGCGACGCGGTGCGGAGCGGAATGTACGTGGGGCCCATGCAGACCGGCTGGTAGCCCCGGTCGGTGCCGCTGTTCGTGTAGTGCGGCGTCCAGCCCGCTTTATCCTGAAACAGCCGGATGGCCCGGATGTCGCGGTCGCCGCACAGATCGAACCAGTGCCACGTGCCGCGCGGCACACGGATCAGGTCACCCGCCTCCACCTCGATCGCGATGACCGGGCCCCCACCTTCGCGCGGGTGGATGTGGAACAGCCCGCGGCCCCGAATGATGAACCGCACCTCATCCTCGTCGTGCCAGTGCTCCGTGTTGAACTTCGCCAGCATCGCCTCGAGTCCGGGCGTCTGGGCGGTCACGTCGATCACATCGGCCGTGACGTACCCGCCCTTAGCCTTGAGCTGTTCGATTTCCGCCGAGTAGGCGGCGAGCACCGCTTCGGCGGGCGCGTCCGCGGGAACCCGCTGCGCGCCCGGCCAGCGCTCGTATTCGATGCCCAGCTTGGCCAGATACCGCGTCACGTCGGCTTGGTCGGTCAACGTCCGCTTTTCGTCGGGGATTCTTACGGTGGCCATGCGATCCCTCGCTTTCGCCCCATCACTTCGAGCAGGAATTCCAGAATCTCCACATGGCGCTTCGCCTCCGCCAGATCCCCGCCCCAGGTGTACAGGCCGTGCCGGCGGATCAGGAAGCCGTGCGCCTCGGGATGCTCGGCCAGGACCGCCTCGATGCGCGGCGTCGCCGCGGCCCAGTCCTGTGCGTTGTCGACAATCGGCAGCCACTCGCGGTGCTCGTGCGTGCGCACACCGTGGAGGCCTTTCAGCATCTCGTACCCTTGGATTGCCAGTCCTGCTTCGCCGGTGGCGTCCGAGAAGATCGTGCTCCACGTCGAATGCGTGTGCAACACCGCGCCGGCGCCGCGTGCGCGCGCGATCGTCACGTGCAGGCTCGCCTCAGCCGACGGCGTGCCCGATCCGGCCACCACCGTGCCGTGGTCGTCGATCTCAACGACGTGGGTTGCGGAGAGCAGTGCTTTGTCGACGCCACTGACGGTGATGGCGAGGCGCAGAGGATTCCGGCTCACCACCGCGCTGAAGTTGCCGCTCGTGCCGAGGGCCCAGCCCCGCGCGTAGCACTCGCGTCCGATGCCGGCGAGTTGGCCGGCGAGCTCAGCGAAGGCCACTCGTCGGTCAGAGACGGTAGCCGACCAACGTCCCCGCCGCCGTCCGCAGGAAGAGCATCCCGGCGACGCCGTCCACCGCGTACACCGGCTCGCGCTCCTTGCCCAGATCCACACGCGACCTCGGCTGGCCGCTGTCCTTGTCGATCTGCAGCAGCACGTTGCCGTTCCCTTCGGGCGCGCGGGTCAGCATGAACACCGATCCGGGGACGGTGAGCGATGCCCGGAAGCGTTTCGAGGCGAGCGCTGCTGCCTCGCGGGAATAGCCCGTGAGCTGGGCGCCGCCCTGTGAGTACGCCGTCGCCAGCTGTCCCGTGAGACGCCGCGCATTCGAGTCCGTCGCTGTCCGCGATGCCTGGGCGAAGGCGTCGCCGTATGCCGAGGCGGCGGCGCCGTGCAGGCCGGCGCGCACCGCGTTGATCCGATAGAGCGCGCGCAGCAGGCCCGGCAGCTGCGGGGCAGGGTGGTAGACCTGCTGCTTCACCTGCCCATCCCGTGCCACGACGACGAGGTTCTGAGGCGAGATGAGGACGATGCCCGCCGGCCGGAGCTCCATGTCCGTCGGATCCTCGCCACCCTGTAGCTTGATCTCGCCGCCGAGCGCGCGGAACGTCCCGGCGGAGCGATCGACCGCGTACAGCCGGTGGTCGTGGCTCGCAAAGACGTAGAGCGTCGTGCCCTCGACGACATGGTGCAGGGAGTACCGTGCGGCATTGTACTCGCCCGAGGAGAGCGGTCGGCCGCTCTCGATCGCGTCCTTGAACTTGGGCTGCCCCGTGGCCAGGTCGATGACGTTGACCTCGGCGTTCGTCGCCGCGTCGGGTCGCGAGATGTAGAGCAGGGACCCACCGCCGGGCATCAGCTCCGCGTAGGCGAGCTGCCCCTTGATCTTCACATCCTTCTTCAATCGTACGGTGGCTGTCGCCACGTCCAACACGTTCACGAACGTGCGCGATTCCGCGTCCACCGCGAGCACCGCGGAACCACCGACGATCATGGCATCGGTGACCGTGCCGCGCATGCGTAGCGGCTTGGCGGCGATGGTCGTGCCGTCGTCATAGCGCGCCACGTTGAGCCCGGTCTGCACCACGCCGTTCACAATGCGCACGTTGCCCGTCGCCTCGTTCGCGGGCGGCGATTCCGGCAGGATGATGATCCCGCTGGGGTGCTCCACGATGCCGCGCACCCAGCCCTCGATCGTCGGGGGCTTGGCCCACAGCGCCTGCCCGTCGGCGAGGCGGTAGGCCATGAGGCGGTCGTCGAACCCCACGTAGATACGATCGGGCTTATTGAGCGATGGGAACAGCGTGACGTGGCGTGCGGGGTTGCCCGCGCGGGCGGTGGGAAGCGTCGCCGACCACCGCACCGCGCCCGTGCGCGCGTCGAGTCCCCGCAGCCCCATGAGCGTGTGGACCACGATCATGTCGGATCCCGCTTGGAGCACTTCCAGCGCCGTGGCCTCGGAAGCCGCGCGGACCAACCCCTGCATCAGCCCGCCGAACCCGCCCCGCTTGGGTCCGCTCTGTTGGAACAGCGATTCGCTGGCCCAGCGCTGCGTACCGGTCGCGAGGTCGTACAGGGCGACTACCGGGGGGCCCGACCCGGCGCGGCGCCCGTGGACCAGGAGCGTGCCGCTCTGTGGCAGGACGCGGCGGGTGACGACCTGCGTCAGGCTCAGGCGCCGGGAATCGAACACGACGCCGCCGGTCACCGGGTCGAACACGACCAGCAGGCCCGGGCGCGCCGCTTCGATGAGGAGGGACCCCTCGACCGGGCGGACGCTGTCGGGCGGCAGCCCGCCGAGCTCCGGCTTCTCCCACGTGACGACGCCGCGGTCGATATCGACGCCCGCGAGGGCGGCGTCCGTCGAGACGAGGAGCGCGCCCGCCGGCGTGACCTGCTGCCAGCGGACATCGCCCGTCGTCTTCACGGTCCACACGGGGGTCGCGCCGACTGGAGGGGATGACGGGGCCTGTGCCTGGAGTGTCGTGGACGCGGCGACGAGCAGGAGAAGCGGGATGCGAGGCATGGCGACCCTCCGGGTGCATCCCTATATCCCCCCAGCGCGACGCCCAGCGCAAGGGCGGGGACGGCGGCGCCGCTAGACAGGCGAATTAGTTGACAAAGTCAACTAATTTCCATAGCTTGGGCATCCCCCTCAGTTCGTGGGCGCGGGGATGGCGGATCTCGACTTCCAGCAGCGCGTCGCCGCGGTGCGACGGTTCAACCGATTCTACACGAGGCAGATCGGGCTGCTGCAGGAGCACCTCCTGCACAGTCCGTTCTCTTTGACCGAGGCGCGCGTCCTCTACGAGCTCGCCCATCACGTCGAGACCACCGCCACCTCCCTCGGAGCCGGGCTGGGACTCGACGCCGGTTACCTGAGCCGCATCCTCCGCGCGTTCCAGAAGCGCGGCCTTATCCAGAAGGAGCGCAGCAAGACCGACGGGCGGCAGACGCTGCTCCGGCTCTCCCCTCGAGGCCAGGACGCCTTCGCCAAACTCAACGCCGACTCGCACCAGGAGATCGGGATCATGCTCCGTGCGCTGCCCGGCGACGCGCAGGCCCGCCTGCTCGACGCGATGCAGGGCATCGAAAGCCTGCTCGGCGCCCCACCCGAGCGGGCCGCTCCGTACACCCTCCGCCCGCATCGGCCCGGCGACATGGGCTGGGTGGTCGAGCGCCACGGGGCGCTGTACGAGCAGGAGTACGGTTGGGACGCGACGTTCGAGGCACTCGTGGCGGAGATTGTCGCGCGATTCATTCGCCGATTTGACCCGCGGCGGGAGCGGTGCTGGATCGCGGAAAAGGACGGCGCCAACGTCGGCTCGGTATTCCTCGTGAAGAAGGCACCCACGGTGGGCCAGCTCCGGCTCTTGCTCGTCGAGCCCTCCGCGCGTGGCCTCGGGATCGGGCGCCGCCTGGTGGACGAGTGCACGCGCTTCGCCCGCCAGGTGGGCTACCGCAAGATCGTGCTCTGGACCAACAGCGTGCTGCACGCCGCGCGGCGCATCTACGAGCAGGCGGGCTATCGCCTCACGGCCGAGGAGTCCCATCACAGTTTCGGCCACGACCTGGTAGGGCAGACGTGGGAGTTGACGCTGTGAGCGCCGCCGATCTCGACGTCGAGGGGTTCGCGCGCCTCGTCGCTGCCGTCCCCACCGGGAGTTGGCAAGCGTGGATCGTTCGGTTGGCGCCCGGCGACTGCAGCCGCTTTGCGACCTGCTGCCGCGAGGGGCACATCGCGCGGATCGACACGATCGAGCGGCAGCTCGCTGATCTGGCGCACGTGCGTCGGCCCGCCGCGGGTGCCGCCGAGCGGGACCGGTTCGTGGCCGAGGCCCTCGTTGCCGCCGGGGATCCTGCCGCCGTCGGTACCTGGGCATATCTGCCCTGGCAGTCGACCGTCGTGCACACGCTCGACCGGGACGAGTACTTCGAAGTGATCACCAACCGCAACCGCGACAAGATCACCCGCGCGGAGCAGCAGCGGCTGCGCACCAAGCGGATTGGCGTGCTGGGACTTTCTGTCGGCGGCGAGGCGGCGGTGACCGTGGCACAAGAGCACCTCTGCGGCGAGATCGTCCTGGCCGACTTCGACCGCCTCGACCTCTCGAACCTGAACCGCCTGCAGGCCGGCGTGGATGACCTGGGGCTCGCAAAAACGACGATTGTCGCCCGCCGCATCGCCCGCATCGATCCGTACCTGACGGTGAGGGTCTTCGAGGACGGCGTGACTCCCACCAACCTGGCGGCGTTCCTGGACGGCCTCGACTTGCTCATCGAAGAGTGCGACAGTCTGCCCATCAAGCTGCAAGTGCGAGAACACGCGAAAGCGCGTGAGATCAATGTCGTGTTCGCCGCCGACGAACGGGGCTTCCTCAGTGTCGAGCCGTACGCCCAGTGGTCGACGCTGCGCCCCTTCCACGGCCTGGTGGCCGCGCCGCCGCTACCGCGCGAGGGTTACCCCTCGCCGCGCGCCTTCCTGAAGGCGCTCACACAGTGGCTGGGTGGGTGGCGCAATATCTCCGATCGCTCCCGGCGCTCACTCGAGCGCGTCGGCGAGGCGTTGTGCGGGTACCCGCAGCTCGCGAGCGAAGCCCGCTACGCGGCGGGGCAGATTGGTCACGTCGCGCGCCGCTTGCTGCTCGGCGAACGGCTCCAGCCGTTCGTCGGTAACCTGGATCTGGCAGAGTACCTCCCCGCCCACCGGATGGACGCTCCCGTGAAGGATGCCGATGGTGCCTGACGGAGGATCTTGAAGGACGCACGCCGTCAAGGCTAGCCGCCCACGCTAGCCTGCGGTACACTGGTACGCCATGCGCCGACGGTCGCTGGTCGCAGCCTTCCTCTTCTATCAGTCGGTCGCGGCGGCACAGTCCCGCCCCGATCCGCTGGCGGCCGTCCCGGCGCTCGGCCCTCTCGTCGCGCGCCCCTCGAGCGAGCTGGCCGACGTCGTCGAACGCTTTTCCACCGATCGCACCGTCCTTAGCCGGCGCTACGACGCCCCCGATTCGCCCGATCAGCGCGCGCGCATGCGGGCACTCTACACCGGGTGGCAGGCGCGTCTGAAAGACGTCGACTTCAGCAAGCTCACGCAGGAGGGGCGCGTCGACTACGTCCTGCTCGACCGCTATCTGCGTCACCAGATCGCGCTGCTCGATCGCCGGGACAAGATGCGGGCCGCCGAGCTGCCCCTCGTGCCGTTCGCCGACCGTCTGCTCGCATTACAAGACGCGCGGCGGAACCTGGTGACCATCGACCCCGCCGCTGCGGCCCGCGCGCTCGCTGAGGTCACCAAACAGGTCGACAGCCTGCGGTCGCTGTTCGACCCGCCGGCGAATCGCGCGGACACCGCCGCGCGACCGCGCGGCACCGCACCGCCGGTCACGAAGACCGTCGCGAATCGCGCTGCCGACGACCTCGACCAGATCCGTGGCGTCGTCGGCAGCTGGTTCCGGTACTACCACGGCTACGATCCAGCCTTCTCCTGGTGGGTGAAGGATCCGTGTCGGAAGCTGGACGAAGCGCTCACGCGGTACGCCCGCGCGCTGCGGGAGCGGGTCGTCGGCAAGCGGCCGGCCGAGGGCGCGGGCGGGGGAGACGGAGCCCGTGGCGGGGGCGGGGGCGGGGGCGGGTGCGGGTCCGGATCCGGATCACGGGAGCCCGGCGCGGACGACAACACTGGCCCGATCGTTGGCGAACCGATCGGCGCGGACGGGCTGAAGGAAGATCTCGACTACGAGATGATCCCCTACACGCCCGAGGAGTTGATCGCGATCGCCGAGCGCGAGTATGCCTTCAGCCTGAGCGAAATGAAGCGCGCGGCGCGCGCCATGGGGTTCGGGGAAGACTGGAAGGCCGCGATGGAGAAGGTGAAGAACACCTACGTCGACCCGGGCCGGCAGCCCGACCTGGTGCGCGACCTCGCGCGACAGGCCGAAGCGTTCCTCGATCAGCACGACTGGGTCACGATCCCGCCGCTGGCGCGGGAGGACTGGCGCATGGAGATGCTGAGTCCCGAGCGCCAGCGCGTGTCGCCCTTCTTCCTGGGCGGCGAGACCATTCAAGTGTCCTATCCGACCGCCGACATGTCGGACGAGGAAAAACTGATGAGCCTGCGCGGGAACAACCCGCATTTCTCCCACGCGACCGTATTCCACGAGCTGAACCCGGGGCACCACCTGCAGGGCTTCATGTCGGCGCGCTACCACTCCCACCGCCGGCTGTTTCAGACCCCCTTCTGGCACGAGGGACAAGGGCTGTACTGGGAGATGTTTCTCTGGGACCACGGGTTCCACGCGAGCCCCGAGGACCGCGTCGGCGCGCTGTTCTGGCGCATGCATCGGAGTGCGCGGATCATCTTCTCGCTGAACTTCCACCTCGGCAAAATGACGCCCGAGCAGGCAATTCAGTTCCTCGTCGACACGGTGGGATTCGAGCGCGCCAACGCCGAGGGCGAGGTGCGCCGCTCGTTCAGCGGCGCCTACTCACCGCTCTACCAGGCCGCCTACATGATTGGCGGGCTGCAACTGCGCGCGCTGCACGCGGAGCTGGTCGATGCGCGCAAGATGAGCGAGCGGGAGTTCCACGATGCCGTCCTCCAAGGGGGACCGATGCCGATCGCCATGGTGCGCGCGCGCCTGGCGAAGGTCCCGCTGACGCGTGACGGGGCGGCGGCGTGGCGTTTCGCCGACCGGCTGCCGCCGCCGGTCCCGGCGCGGTAGGCGGCGGGAACCATCGGGCCCTCGGTTTCGTTCTACAGGCAACGTTATGTCCATCCGTCCGATCAAACGCATCGTCCAGTCGCAGCCCACGATCGAGGGCGCTGGCGTCAAGCTGCGCCGCGCGTTTGGCTTCGGGAACACCGGCGACTTCGATCCTTTCCTTCTATTGGACGACTTCCGCAACGAGCACCCGGAGGATTACCTCGCCGGATTCCCGTGGCATCCCCACCGCGGCATCGAGACCATCACGTACGTCCTGAGCGGCTCAGTGCAGCACGGGGACAGCCTCGGCAATCGCGGCGCGATGGGCCCGGGGGACGTGCAGTGGATGACGGCCGGGAGCGGGATTCTCCATCAGGAGATGCCCAAGGGCGACGAGCGCGGCCGGATGCACGGGTTCCAGCTGTGGGCGAACCTCCCCAAGTCCTTGAAAATGACTGATCCGCGCTACCAGGACATCCTCGCGAAGGACATCCCGGAGGTCGTGGATGACGACGGGACGCGCGTCCGGGTCATCTGCGGTGAGTTCTGGGGGAAGACCGGTCCCGTGGAAGGTGTCGCCGCCGACCCGCGCTATGTCGACGTGTGGGTGCCGCCGCGCATAAAGAAGACCTTCCCGGTGGATTCGTCGCGTCACGCCTTTGCCTACGTCTTCGACGGAGGCGGCACGTTCCGGGATGCCTCGGCGCCTCGCGGCGTGCTCACCGAGTGGGTGGGTGAGGCGGGCGACGCCGGCTCCACGTCCCGTGACGAAACGGGCAATCGCTCTCTGGTGCTGTTCGACTCGGGCGACGAGATCACCGTCCAGGCCGGCGAAGCCGGCATCCGGTTTCTCCTCGTGTCCGGCCGGCCCCTCGAGGAGCCTGTGGCATGGCAGGGGCCGATCGTCATGAACACGCCCGAGGAGCTGCGGCGCGCCTACGCAGAGCTGCGCGACGGCACGTTCATCAAGCACCGCTGATCCACGGACCTACTTCAGCGCCACGCAGCACATCCCTGGCTGCGGGTCGAGCATCGCCGCGCACTTGCTGAGCTTCAGCCCCCGCACGACCCCCCCCAGCAACGCCTGGTTCATCCCGCACACCAGCGGGCGATAGTCGCGGGCCAGCGCGTCGAACGGACAGTTGTGGAGCCGGATGGCGCCGTCCGCCGCGGAAAACGGCTCATAGCCGTGCTCCTGGAGCACGGCCTGCAGCTGCCGGACAAGCCTTTGACGACTCGATCGCTTTCCTGCGCGGCGCCGGGCCTGCCGCCCGATGCGCGCCCCGACGTCGCGCGCCGTTCTCCGGAGGCGCGGGCCGCTCACTGCCGGGGCGAACAGCCGCGCCGCCAGCTCGTACTCCCGCGGAGGCAGGGAGACGTCGACTTGGAGACCGGAGCGCCGGTACAACTTGGCCGGGCGCCCCGCGCCCGGGCCGCGACGTTTGGTGAGCCGCCGGTAGGAGGCTTCGAGCAGGCCCTGCGACACCAGTTTGTCCAGGTGGAAGGCGGCCAACGGCCGGGAAATACGGACCCCGCGCGCGGCCTGATCCCGGCTCACGGCGCCGGGGCGCTGGGCGACGTAGACGTAGAGGGCTCGCCGCACGGGGTCGGCCAGGCCGGCGATCCGCGCAATCGTGCTCTCCACCTTCGGTGCTGACATGCCCGCAATGTAATACACGCAGCCGCTAGCGAAAAGCCCCGCGGCGAGATCCACCTGGAACAAAACAAACGTATACTTGCTTTAGAAGCTACTGGTCCTACTGACCTCCAAACGAGGACTCCACCATGTTCCCTGTTCTTCTGGCTGCCGCGCCGGGCGCGCACCCCTTGCAGTTCCCCAACCGGTTCAATTGAGGGCCGGGCCATGTCGAGCCTCTCGCTGGCGGATTTTTCCGTCGACGCCGACGTCAAGCTGCGCCGTGTCGCTCGGAAGTTCCGAGCCGTGATGGACGAGTTGGGCCTCGATCCGGCGGACCCCCATCTCGAGGGGACCGAGCTCCGCGTCGCGCGGGCTTACCGCGAGCTGTTCGCGGGGCTCGCCGCCGGCGCGGAGCCCGCCCTCCGCACCTTCCCTAACACGGAACGCTACCGCGACATGGTGAGCGTGACCGACATTCCGTTCTACTCCTTGTGCGCTCATCACTTCCTGCCGTTCTTCGGGTCGGTGCACGTGGCCTACCTGCCCGGGGAGCGGATCGTGGGCCTCTCCAAGCTGGCGCGCGTGGTGGAGTTCTACGCGCGGCGGCCGCAGGTGCAGGAGCGTTTGACCGAGCAGATCGTCGAGTTCCTGGAGCGCCGCTTGCGCCCGAAGGGCGTCATGGCGGTCGTCCAGGCGCGTCACTTCTGCATCGAGATGCGTGGCACGAACCGGGCGGGTCTCGTCACTACGACGAGGGCCGTGCGCGGCACGTTGGCCGACGAACGGCGCCGCCGCGAGTTCCTGGCGCTGTTGCCCCGATCGGCCAGAGGCCTCACCCTTGAGACCGAGAGCGACGCATGACGCACTATCCCTACCTGATCGTCGGCGGCGGGATGACGGCCGACGCGGCAGCACGCGCGATCCGTGAAGCCGATCCCGCCAACGCCGTCGGCCTGATCTCGGCGGAGCCGCACCCGCCCTACGCCCGCCCGCCGCTCTCCAAGGGACTGTGGAAGGGCGATCCGGAATCGGGCATCTGGCGCGGCACCGAAACCGCCGGCGTGGACGTACGGCTCGACACCCGAGTCACAGCGATCGACGCGAAGCGCAAGACCGTCACCGACGAGCGAGGCAACGCCGTCACCTACGGCAAGCTGCTGCTCGCGACCGGCGGAACGCCGCGGCGGCTGTCGATGGACACCGGCCAGATCATCTACTACCGGACCTACGACGATTACCGCCGGTTGCGGGCGCTCGCGAACGAACGCCTGCGCTTTGCGGTGCTGGGCGGCGGATTCATCGGGACGGAGATCGCCGCCGCGCTCCAGACGGCGGGCCGCGAGGTCGTGATGCTCGTCCCCGAGGCGGGCCTCGGCGCGCGTGTCTTCCCCGCCGATCTGTCGCACGTCCTGGTCGGGTACTACCGCGAGCAAGGCGTCGACGTGCGGACGGGCGAGGGGCTCGCCGGCCTCAGGCAACATGGCGGCAAAGTCGTCGTGAAAACGACGAGCGGCCAGGAATTGCCCGTGGATGTCATCGTGGCCGGGCTCGGCATCCAGCCGAATGTCGACCTCGCCGAACAGGCGGGTGTGCGGGTAGACAACGGCATCGTCGTCGACGAGCTCCTGCGCACCAGCGTGCCCGACATCTTCGCCGCGGGCGACGTGGCCAACTTCTTCAATCCCGCACTCGGTACCCGGATGCGGGTGGAGCACGAAGACAACGCGAACACGATGGGCGCTATGGCGGGCCGGTCGATGGCAGGGCGGGGGACACCGTACACCCATCTGCCGTTCTTCTACTCGGACCTGTTCGCCCTCGGCTACGAGGCGGTCGGCGAGCTCGACCCGCGGCTTGAGACGGTGAGCGATTGGAAGGAGCCGTTCCGCGAGGGCGTCGTCTACTACGTGAAGGGCGGCCGGGTGCGCGGCGTGCTCCTGTGGAACACCTGGGGTCAGGTCGACGCCGCGCGCGCGCTGATCGCCGAGCCGGGGCCCGTTCGAGGCGAGAGCCTCAAGGGGCGGCTGCCGGCCTGACGCCGCCGCCCGTCAGACAGTCGAGGGCCGGCCCCCTTCGGACCGGCCCTCGTGCCTTCCGCAGGTCGTTCCCCTTCAGTGCGTCGTGAGCGCCCCGAGCTCCCGCTCGATGCCGGACATCGGGCTGTACACGAACTCCGGATTCTGTTCGTCCACGCTCCCGCCCCAAAGGATGCCGAGCAGGGTGACGTTCGAGCCGGTCCCCCTCCGCCAGAACACGTTGGAGCCGCTGTCGCCGCCGTCCACGAGCGCCGACACGATCGCCTGGCACAGCCGGATGTGGGTCGTGCCGAGCGCCAACACATCAACGCAGGTCTCCGTGGTCGGCCCGAGGGTCCAGCCGGTGGTGCGGCCGACCTTGTTCGCGATCTCGCCCTGCACGGGGTCCGCCCGCTCCCCCTTGATGGTGAAGAACCCGGCAATCGTATGCACTTGGTCGTCGAGCGACGTCGTGACCTCGTCGATGCGTGCGATCCGGCCCAACGTGAACTCCACGCCGGGGGCGAGCTGGGCGCGCGATGCGTCGCTGTAGCGGCACGCGAACGGCGGCGGACAGTCGAGATTCGCCTGCGAGGTCCACTGCGGGTCGTCCACCTCCGTGCCGATGAAGTTGGCCGCTCCCCCCGAGCGCAGGTTCTGGTAGTAGTCGGTGGGCGTTTCCGTCCCACCCTCGACGTTACTGCAGTGCGAGTTCGTGATGAACGACGGGACGCCGTTCCGCAGCGCGTTGAACCCGAGCGTGCAAATCAACGTCACCGGACTCACCGGGGAGGCAAAGAAATTGATCTGAAGCCCTCCGACGAGCGGGCGCACTCGATCGCGCAACGTGGCGACGGCCACGATCGGCGCGCGCTGCTCGACGATGGCCGCGCCCGCGGGGATGCCCAGCTGCGCGAGCACGCCCCGCACGCCGGCCACGGCTCCTGCATCGGCGACGCCGAAACGCAGCCGGTTGTGCCCTTCATCCACGTCGCCGAGGATGATCCCGGAGATGGCGAACGCTCCGGGCCGGGCCTGCCGATACCACGCATCGAGCTGGGCGTACTCGTACGTGCCCTGGAGGACCTGGAGGTCGGACGCCGTGAACCCGCGACTCGCCAAGAAGGTGGCCAGCGCCTGCTCGGCCGTCGCGCGCTGCCCCGCGTCCTGCAGATACACGGCCGGCCGCTCCGCGGCGTCGAGGAAATACCCGCCGAAGCCCGGGACGACCTGCGCGACCGCCATCTGACTGGGATTCGTGTCCTGCGAGACTTGCTGCAGATCAGCGTTGAACCCGCGTCCGTCTGGCGCCGCAGGGTTCGAGGCTTCGCGACAGGCGCCAAGAACGAGGACGCCCAGGATGAGACGGCGAACACGCATATCGGCCTCCGGAAAGCGGTGGCTGGATGGGGAATCGATCGCAGCAGGCGCAATCGCATATCGAATGCCGCGGTACGTTCGCAGCCACGCCGCCGCGCGGGGGCGTCTCGCAAGTGCTGTCATCCGATGAGGCTCCGTCGCCGAGGCGGCGCAAACAGTCGTGACGTCCCCCGAGGGAGGTGCTGCGCGCACGCAACGTCGTTCCTCGTCCCGCCGGTTTTCTTCCATCCCCCGTCGCCCGCGTACAAGACGGTCACCGGGGCACCCTCGTATCCTGGGACAACCACGCCCCAGGGGGATTCATGCCGCGTATCCGTTGTCTGCTTGGCGCGCTGACCGGCCTCACGCTCCTCGCCTGCGATCACTCCCGTCCGCTCGCCCCCACGTCAGACCCACGTGCCTTCCGCGCCTCGCTGTCCGAGCAGGACGACGGAGACCTCGGGTCCGCCAGCGGTAAGGGACACTACGATATCCTGGGGTTGGACGTGCAGTTCGAGTTCGCGGCGGAGCAGCGGAACAGGAACGAGAGCGCCGACGGCGAATTCCGCGTCTACGCCGACGAGGGCGGAGGACTCATCGTGGACTTCACGGCGAGGGTAACCTGCCTGGCGATCGATGCGGTGAACCACCGCGCCTGGATCGGCGGCAAGGTCACGAGCAACCAATCGACCGACCCCGACCTCACTACCAAGATTCATCAGCGGGGCGACGATATCTGGTTCCGCGTGCTCGACGAGGGCGACGCGGACCGCTCGACGTTCATCGGATTCGAGGGCGCGGCGGGATTCAAGACGTCCGCCGATTATTGCGTCGGGCGTCCCTGGCCCGCCGAGAACGCTCGGACGTGGCCCGTCGTCCAAGGCGGTCTCACGGTTCGCCCCTAGCTGGGAGCTGAGCCTCGGGGCATCGTTGCCCCTCCTCCCGGGTACCACCGGCATGGCGCGTATCGCGTCGGTGCCGATCAGCATGGGCGCGTCCGGGGCCAAGACCCTCGCCCTCGACGACTTCCTCGTCACCGAGGCGCGCTTCCCGGCGCACGAGCGCCTCCCGCCCCACGTGCATGATCGCGCGGCGCTGGCGGTCATGCTGGAAGGTTGCTTCGACCTCAGCATTACCCATCGCGTGTACGCCTGTGAGCCGGGGAGCGCCGTCGCGGAGCCGGCGGAGGAGCGGCACGGCAACGTGCTGGGCACGAGCGGGGCGCACGTCGTCGTGATTCAGCCGGACCCACTCGCCGTGGAGCGCTGGGGCCCCTGCGGGCGGCTGTTCGACCAGGTGCGCCACGCCGCGCAGAGCCCGGTGTGCGGCGTCGCGTGGCGCATTGCCCGGGAGCTCCAGACTCCGGACAGTGCGACCCCGCTCGCCGTCGAGGGGCTGGCGTTCGAGATGCTGGCGCTCGCGTGGCGGCGGGACCGCCTCGAAGCGCGAGCCCGGCGGGCGCCGCCGTGGCTCGCGCGGACGCGCGACCAGTTACACGCGCAGTTTCGGGATCCGCCCCGCGTCCGCGAGCTCGCCGCCGCCGCAGGGGTTCACCCGGACCACCTCGCTCGGGCGTTTCGGGTGCGGTTCGGGGTCCCCGTCGGGACGTACGTGCGCGGCCTCAGGCTGGACTGGGCGGCTACTCGGTTGGCAGCGACCGACGAGGCGATCGCGCAGATCGCTCTCGAGGCGGGGTTCGCGGATCAGAGCCACTTCACGCGGGCGTTCCGGCGCCATACCGGACTGACGCCGGGGGAGTACCGACGGGCCTAGGCCTCGCCCTTGCGCCGCCGTTTCTTCTCCTTCTCCACCTCCTGCTTCCCACTGACGGCCACGACGCGGTCGCGTCCCCCGGCTTTCGCCTCGTACATCGCGGCGTCGGCGTTGGCGATGAGGGACTCCGGCGTGTCGCCGTGCGCCGGACACTCGGCGACGCCGATGCTCACCGTCATCTGCCCGCCGCCGAACGGCTCGGCCGCTACCCGAGCGCGAATGCGTTCGGCGACCAGGGCGGCCGTCGCCACCGTGGTCTCGAGCAGTACCACGAGGAACTCCTCCCCGCCGTAGCGCGCGACGCAATCGACGGCGCGCGTTTGCTTGCGCAAGATCTCGGCGATCTTCGAGAGCGCCGCGTCCCCCGCGAGGTGGCCGTGGGTGTCGTTGTACTGCTTGAAGTGATCGACGTCCATCAGGAGCACGGAGAACGGGCGCCGCAGCCGCCGCGCGCGTTGCGCCTCGCTGGCGAGCGTCCCCATCAGATGCCGCCGGTTGTACAGGCCGGTGAGGGCATCGGTGACCGAGAGCCGCTCCAGTTCCCCCGCGCTTTCGCGCTCGCGCAGGCGCCCGAGCAGCGTGTTGAGCGACCGTGTAAAGTGGCCGACCTCCCCCACGCCGCTCACCGGCAGCTCGGTCGACAGATCGCCCGCCGCGCCTTTCGAGGCGGCGGTGGCGAGGCGTCCCAGCGGGCGCACCAGCACCAGCACCAGCGCGTAGGTCAGGAGGCCGACCACGACGAGCAGTATGACGATCAGCCAGGTGGTGCTGGCCCGCAGCTGCCCAAGCTGGCGGAACGCTTCCGCTCGCGGCAGCTCGGCGACCGCCGCCCAGCGAAGTTGGGGCACGGGCCGCAAGGCGCCCAGGACCTCCTGGCCGTCGGCGCGCTTGTACCCGACCGTCTGGCCTTCGCGCTCGAGCAGGACGCGCGTGGCCGCGTCCGCGAGCCTCGACCGCATGAGCTCCGCGGAGCTGACCCGCGAAGTGATGACGAACCGGCCCTGGTCTGTCATCAGATACACGTCACGGCGGTCGTCTTGGGCGAGGCGCTGCAGGACGTCCTGGACCGCGTGCAGATTGATCTTCGCGGTGAACGCAGCGAGGAACCGCCCATCCGCGTCGCGGATGGGGACGGCGATCACCATGGCTGCCTTCCCCGTGACCGCGTCCCAGTACGCGTCGCCCACGAACGCCTCGCCCGTGCGGAGGCCGGTCAGCCCGTCCGGGGGGGGCCGGACACCTCCGGTGCGGCCGGTCGTGGTCGCCACGGCGCGCCCGCTCGGGTCGATCAACAGGAGCGCTTCAACGTCTGGGAAGCGTTCCCGTACCGAGTTGAGGTAGTCGCGCAGGCGGCCGAGCGCCTGGCTCGCGTCCCGACCCTGAGTCCTGGCCAGATTCTCGGTGACGACGTACGAGTGCGCCGATCCCCGCAGATCGTCCAGGCGTGCGTCCAGCCACAGCTGGGTCTCCCGGGCGGCGTCGGAGCTCGCGCCGCGCAGGTCTTGGGCGATCCCGTCGTTGAGCAACCGACGAGCCTGCCGGTAGGACCCCAAGGTCGTCGCGAGCGTCGGAATAAGCGTCGCCAGCACCGCGAACACCAGGATCTGGCTCCTGATGCTGCCGAGGTGCAGCGCGCGCAGCGGGCGGGCGATGCTCTCTTCCCACACGCCCACGAAGATTCACTTTCGGGCATGGCTCGCAAGTGACGGCCCGGGGGGCCTCAGGTCTTGGGCCTGCGTTCGTCGCGGCCCCGCTACACGGGGGCCCCCTGCCAAGGGTCGGTGACGCCACGGGCGCCTACCGGGGTATCCTTGTCAAACATCCCCTTCCGTCGAGGTGGCGTATGACGACCTCCGGCCTCCGGGCCGTCCGCTTCGCGATTCTGTTCTGCTCCTTCTCCAGTCCTGCTGCCGCACAAGTGATCTCCATCAAGACGGTCCCGATCGCTCAAGGCGATCAGTTCCAGATCTTCCCGTCCAACAACCTCGGCATGGGTGGCGTGTCGATCGCGCTGCCGGATTCGCTGCAGGATCCGTTCGTGAATCCTGCGAAAGGCGCGCGGCTCGGGGGAAGGGGGGGGCGTTTCTTCAGTGCGCCGACGGTGTACAGCGTCTCCCGCCGTACCGGCGGGGGCCGGTCGCTCCCGCTGGCTGCCCTCGCGCGCACCGGCTCGTGGTATGGTGGGCTCGCTCTGGCGCTCCAGCAGGTGGACCCGAGCCGGCCGCCCTTTGACGGAGGGTTTATCGCCGTCGACCAGCCCATCGCGCTCCTTCCTCCCAGCCCGCCCAACCTTCCCATCCCCGCGCCCGACGACAAGGCCCACGGCAACGAATACGTCTTCGCGATGGCCGGGAAAGCCCTCCCGGCGGGCCGGCTGTCCGTGGGTGCCAGCGTTCTCTGGGCCGGGCTTCACGCCGTCGACGGCGTCGACCTGCTGTACGCCGGCAGCCGCCGTGTCGCGCAGTCCGGTCACAGCCTGGACGTCCGCCTCGGCTTGCTCAAGGAATGGGCGGGAACGGAGGGCGCGGACGGCAAGGAGGGGGCGGGGCGCTCTCTGGAGGCGCTGCTGCTGCACAACCGGTTCGCGGCGCGGCACGACGTGACGTTCGTGGAGCTGTTCTGGGATCCGATCACGCAGCAGACGGGGCAGCGGGCGCGACTCGAAGAGAATTTCGATTACACCAACACCTGGGGCCTGCACCTCGAGTACGAAGTCCCGCTGTCGGCCGACGGCTGGCGCATCGGCTGGCTGGCGACGGCCAACCGGATGTCGCACCCCAAGATTCCGACGTATGAGCTCGCTGCTGTGCCGGCGATTCCACGGGATCCCGGCCGCTCCGCCGCCTTCAATCTTGGGATGGGGGTGTCCAAAGTTCGTGGCCCGGCGACGTTCGCCGTCGAGGCCATCTTCGAGCCGATCCGGAGCTACACCTGGGCGGACGCGGCCACGCCCGTCGTCACCGTCGTGGGCGACACGATCGCGGCCGGCGGCAAGACGGTCGAAAACCGGTTCCGGTTTCGGAACGCCCTGTTCCGTATGGGTGCGAGCCAAGAGTGGGACCTGCGTGGCGTCGGCAAGACCGCCGGGGTGCAGTTCGGGCTGATCGTTCGCTCCGTCCGGTATCGGCTGGCGCAGACCGACAACGTCCAACTCCTGTCGCGGTCGTTCGAAACGGGATGGCTGGAATGGACGCCGACGTGGGGCTTGAGTCTCCGCTTCCCCGAGCTGGAGATTCGCTACCGTGGCCGCGTGACGCACGGCGCCGGCCGCCCCGGCGTGCAGTTCCCGGTGTCCTGGGCTCGGGGCTTTGCGCTCGCGGGCAACTCGATCCTCGCCGCGCCGACGGGCCCGCTGGTACTGACCGACGTCAACACCACGACCCACCAGATCTCGCTGTCATTGCCGCTGCGCTGAGCGGCGAGGAGGTGCATGATGACACGCTACGTCAGAGCGTTGTGCGTCGCGACCCTCGCGCTCGCGGGCGCGTGCGACGAGACGACGCCCCCGGATGGGCTGCCCCAGTCGATCGACGCGCAATTGCGGCGCAGCTTCCAGCAGTGGAACGTGATCCCGATCGGCCCAATGCCGCCCCAGGTGTCGGCGCAGGTCGCACTCGGCCAGGCGCTCATGTTCGACAAGATCCTGAGCGGCAACCGCGACATCTCGTGCGCGACATGCCATCAGCCGGCGGAGCACGCGGCGGACGGCCTCGCGCTCGCGGTGGGGACGGGCGGGACGGGCCTGGGCCCGTCGCGCACGCTCGGCGAGGGGCGCCAATTCGTGCCCCGCAACGCCCCCTCGCTTCTCAACTCGGGGCTCGGGCTGTTCTACGTGTTTTGGGACGGCCGGATTGCGCGCTTCGGCTTCGGCCCCGGTCCGGGCGGCTTCCAGACGCCGGCGGGCGCGGCGCTCCCGTCGGACTTGCCCAACATTCTCGCGGCGCAGGCGATGTTCCCGGTGACGAACCGCCGGGAGATGCGCGGTGAGCCGGGCGACACCGACGTGTTTGGCAACCCCAACGAGCTGGCGCAGCTAGGCGACAGCGCGTGGGCGAACATCTGGCAGGGGGTCATGCAGCGCCTGCTGGCGATTCCGGAATACGTGACTATGTTCCGCGCCGCCTTTCCGGAGATTTACAAGGACCAGTTGGGCTTCCAGCACGCCGCCACGGCGATCGCCGCGTTTCAGATGCAGGCGTTGACCAAGACCAACTCGCCGTTCGACCGCTACCTCGCGCGGGACGATGCCGCGCTGCCGATCGAGGCGAAACGCGGGGCGTTGCTCTTTTTCGGCCGGGCGCAATGCTCGACCTGCCATAACGGCCCGTTCCTCGGCGGGGGACAGTTCGCGAACACCGGGATCCCGCAGGTCGGGCCCGGCGTGGGCACGGGAGCGCCGCTCGACCTAGGGCGCGGCAACGTCTTGAACAACGAGTTCTACCGGTTCGCCTTCCGCGTGGCGCCGCTGCGCAACGTCGAGCTGACGGCGCCGTACTTCCACGCTGGCGTGTATCCCACGCTCGAGGCCGCCGTCCGCCACTACAACGACGTGGCGCGAGCGTTGCAAGGGTTCGACGTGACGCAGCTCCCGTCGGCGGTGCGAGACCAGTATCACGGCGACGACGCCACGATCAGCGACGTGCTCCGGACCCTGGACTTCCGGGTGCGGACGCCGCTCCGCCTGACCGATGCTGAGATCGCTGAGCTGGTGGCGTTCCTGAAGTCGTTGACGGACCCGGCGGCGCGGGACCTGAGCGCCATCAAGCCCGCACGCGTGCCGAGTGGGCTCCCGGTAGACTGAACGACAAAGGGCCGGCTCTCGCGAGCCGGCCCTTCTCACAGCATCAATCCGCTGGGGCGAGCATCGCATCCAGCTCGGCCAGCCGCTCCGCCCAATACTTCTTCATCCGCGTCGCCGCTGCCTGGTCCGCCAGCTTGCCGTGCTGCACGGCCACCTGGCTTTTTCGCGTGCCCTTGCCCGTGAAGCCCACCAGCACGGACGTGTGGTCGGGCCAGGTGACGCGCATGTACTTGTTCCGCGTCGCCGTCCGCACGGTCAGCGCAACGTCGGGCAGCCAGCGCGCCCGCGTCCGCGCATCCGACCAGGCGCGATACAGCCGCCCCAGGGGCACCGCGAACGTCTTGCTCTTGTTGGTCTCGAAGCTGCCGTCACGCCGCTGTCCAATCGCGCGCAACCCCTTGATGCGCTCGTAACCCACCGTGACTGTCTGGGACCACCAGTCGGGCACCTTGAATTTGGTGTGTACGTACTCTGCGATCTCGCGATGCGGCCAGGCGTGCGCCTCGACGTAGTCGAGCGCCTTGACCCAACGCTCCCAGGTGCACCCGGTCTTCCCCTTGATGACGGCGTCGCTCGTGCCCGCGAGTTTGGCGTAGTCGACGGAGGCAGGGGGGCGCGTGGGCTTGGTGGCGAGGAGATGAGCCCGGGCGGTGGTATAGGCTTCGCCCGTCTTTTGCATGCGAGCGCGTACGACGCGCTTGAAGTCCTTGTTGGTCGGCATCGGTTCCGTCCTTTGGTCAGGCCACGGGCACACACCCCCCAGCGATGTCGCCCCGCGGCGACCCAAAGGCTTGTCTCGATGCCGATCCGGGAGTTTGCCCCCCTTTGCCTCACGGGGACCCTCGCTGGGGGAGGGCCGAAGAGGTTGGGCGTGGATCGCCGCCCGCGCTCTTAGCATGCATCCCTCAGGCGCGGGCGGCAAGACCCCCGATTCAGAACGCCCCGCCGCCCCCGCCGCCCCCGCCCCCTCCCGACGAGCCGCCGCCGCCGAAGCCCGAGCCGCTGGAGCTCCGGGGCGACGACGTCATCGTCGAGCCCGCCCGGCTCGACAGATCGGCCAGGCTGCTCGAGAAACTGCTCACGTTGAAGTGCGTGACGCTCGGCCCGACGTACCAGGTGGGCGCCTGCGTGTAAATGCCCTCGAAGGCCCGCGCCCACTTCCGTTCCACGCCGAAGGCCATGGCGAACGGCAGATAGCGGTCGAACAACTCGGGGTGCCCCACGATGATCCGTTTCAGGTGCTCGGACTCCACGCGCCGCAAGAACTCCTCGAAGCCGAGCACGTGCTCCAGGGCGCGGGCCCCGGCCTCCGTGCGCGCGGGCATGACGAGGCCGAACCCAACCAAGATCGAGGCGACGAGCAGCCCCGCGAGAACGAACGGCACCGGGGTCAGCAGGAAGCCACTGGCAATCGCGCCACCACCGACCGCGATCAGGCCGCCGAGCACCACCCCGCCGACCATCCACCGCGTGCGCACGTGGTCCGGCCGCGCGTGGTAGAAGCCCCGGCCGAGCAGCCGATCGAAGATGCTGGCCCGAATTGGGGGCAGCTCCTTGTAGAACTCGTCCTCGAGCTGGGACAGCAGCACAAACGCGCCCCGTCCCGCGAAGACGCCGTCGAAGACACGTTGCTCGTGGGGTGCCAGTGCCGCGGCGTCGCTGGGCGGGTCGCGGCGCTGCAGCACGTACGACCGCCCGCCGATGAGCCCAAAGAGCTTGGTCTCGTCCCGCTCCTCGATCCGCAAGTACCCGCGGACCGCCAGGTCGACGAGGGTCGCGGTGATGTCGCGCAGGTCCGCGGAATTGTCGAGCAGCGTCCCCGCCTCCGCCGGGGTGACGCCGCGCGGCGGCTCGTACTGCACCGCGATCGGCAGGCGCCTGGGGTCCCGGCCGCGGCGGCGCCAGACGGCGAACGCCAGCAGGAACACGGGGACGGGGATGACGAGTGGCCAGTTGCTGGTGGCGACCCCGGCGGCCTGCGCGACGGTGGACGGCTCCGCCACGACGCCCTTGTTCCACCCGACGACGGCCGTCAGACCCTCGCGATACTGCAGCGCGTGGGGCATGGCGATCCGGACCGTCGTGCCGCGGATCTCGACCCTGGCGTCCTGCGCCGTAGAGCCGTACGCGCCGTTGAACGCGATCGCCCGGACGCCCTCGGTGCCCGGCGGCAGCTCGACCAGCGCCGCAGCCGCCTCAAGCGGCACCTCCCATTCGTCGCCGGTCACGTTCCAGTACAGCTCGTCGTGCTGGTCGAAGAACCGCAACGCGTTCGTGGCGCGGTAGCGCAGCACGACCGTGCGGGTGGCGTTCGCCGCGCCCGGGACCCAGATCTTGTACTTGATGTAGTGCCGCACGCGGCTCGCCTCGACGCGCAGCGGCCGGCCGTCGCCGTCCGCGGCGCTCAGCAGATGCACGCCCAGCGTCCAGTTCAACCCCTGTGCCGTGCGGTATGCGACCGGGATGGTGCGGAAGATGCCGTTCCACGCCCCGGTGAACCGGGCGACGATCGTTTCGGTCACCACGATGTCGCTGCTGCGCTCGACCTGGATCGCGGCGTCGAATCGCGCGATCGCGTACGAGCGCTGCGCGGCCGCGGGGGCGCCGGCGCCCAAGGCGACCAGCAAGACGAGCGGCAGCGAGCGGTTCACGCTCCGGTCTCCACACGGGGTACGGCGCGCTCGGCCACGTCGTCGATGCCGAAGAACTCCCGGGGTCTGAAGCCAAGGGGGCTGGTCAAGAGATTGGCCGGGAACTGCGCGATCGCGGTATTGAGATCCCGCACGACGGCGTTGTAGTAGCGGCGCGCGTTCTGCAGGTGGTCCTCGACCTCGGTCAGCGTGCGCTGGAGCCCGGCGAAACTCGCGGCGGCCCTGAGGTCGGGATAAGCCTCGGCGATCGCGAAGATCCGGTGCAGCCCTCCGGCGACCGGATCCTCCTCACGGAAGCGGGCCGCGGGACCTCCTCCGGACGCCTCGAGGGCCCGGCTGCGCGCGGCCACGAGGGCTTCGAGCGTCTGCCGCTCATAGCCGGCGTGCCCCTTCACGACCGCGACGACCTGCGGAATGAGATCGTGACGCCGCTTCAGCTGGACGTCGATGTCGGCCCACGCGTTGTCGCTCAACTGGCGGAGGCGCGTGAGCCGGTTGAAGGTGAAGATCGCCCAGGCGACGACGGCGACGCCGGCAATGACGAGCAGGGTCACGCGCGGTCTCCGGAAGGAACTGGGGAGTCAATCAACACGCGCGAGACCTCGCGCGCGAGGCGCCGTCTGACCCGCCACAGCAGAACCACCGCCACCAGCACGAGTCCCACCGTGAGACCCCACCAGAGCCCCGGCGCACCGGCGGCGGCGCCGAACCCGAGCGCGGCGCTCACCGGCACGCCAACCAGCCAGAAACCCAGCACGTTCACGAGCATCGGTGCACGCGTGTCGGCAACACCCCGCAGGATCCCGATCGAAACGACCTGGATCCCGTCGAACACCTGGAACACGCCGGCGATGGGGATCAGGCTCGCGGCCAGGGCAGCCACCGCGACATCGTTGGTGTAGATGCTCGCGAGGCCCCGGGGCACCGCCAGCATGACGATGGCGCTAGCTGCCATGAACCCGACCCCGCAGGTGAGGCCCGCGGCCGCCGCCCGGCGCGCTTCCGCGGCGTCTCCACGCCCCACCGCGTGACCCACCAAGACCGCCGCCGCCGCTGACACACCGAGCGGCACCATGAACGCCAGGGAGGCGAGGTTCAGGGCGACCTGATGCCCCGCCAGCTGCGTGGTGCCCATCCATCCCATCATGATCCCCACGACCGCGAACACGCCGTACTCGAGCTCGTACTGTATCCCGATCGGCGCGCCGAGCGCCACCATCCGGCGGAGCGGTTCCCACGCCCAAGCCTCGGGCCGTACTGGCACGAGCTGCGGGCGCAGAGTGGGCCAGGCCACTACGACGAGCGCGACGAACATGAGCCAGCGGCTGACGGCGGTGGCCCAGGCGGCGCCCACGGCGCCCAGGGCGGGGAAGCCGAGCTTCCCGAAGATCCACACGTAGTTGAGCCCCACGTTCGCGAGGTTGGCGATCACCATCGTCCCCACGATCGGTGCGATGCGCTTCATCGCCTGGAGGCTCTGTCGCAGCGCGCCGAACGCGTAGAACGGGACGATCCCGGCGATGGCGATGCGCGCGTACGCCGCCGCGACGTCGGCGATCTCCGCGGGCTGGCGGAGCAGCAGCAGCACGGGGCGGGCAGGGAGGAGCAGCACCGTCGCGACGAGGCTGAGTCCGAGCGCGAGGACCAGCCCGCGCTGCACGCCCCGTGCGATTGCGACGCTGTCGCCCGCACCGACCGCCTGCGCCACCACGGGGTCGAGCGCCATCAACGCGCCCATGCCGAAGATCGCCGCGCCAAAAAAGTAGACGTTGCCCAGCGCGACCGCGGCGATGGCTTGGGGCGAGACGTGCCCCACCATGACGGTGTCGGCGACGCCCATCAGCATCTGGCCCAGCTGCACCACGACGATCGGCACGGCGAGCTGGACCATGGCGCGCAGCTCGGCGCGGAAGCCGTGAGGAGCCCGCGCCGGGGGCCCCAGGGCGTCACCCACGGAGCACTGCAAACAGGGCGATGACGGCGATCACGAGGCCCAACGCGATCTTGACGGCCGAGGCGGCGGCGCGGCCGACCACGGCGCCCCACCCCGCGCTGACGGCGACCTCAGCCTGGCGCGAGTACGTGTACTCGAACAGCCCCGCGCCGAGGAAAGCACCCACGAATGCGCCCACGACGCTCCCCACCACGGGGACGGGCACTCCGACGACGGCCCCGACGAGGCCGCCGATCAACGCCCCCCAGCCGGACCGGCTCGACCCCCCGTAGCGCCGCGCGTACCGAAACCCGAGCCAGCTCTCGACGATCTCGCCGAGCACGCCGAGGCCGAGCACGATCGCGAGGGTGATCGCGCCCACCGATCGGAAGCCCGTGAGCGCTGCATAGGCGAGCAACCCGAGGATCATGAGCCACAGGCCCGGCAGGCCGAGAGGGATGAGCAGCAGGCCGATGAGGCCGGAGACCACGAGGATGCTCACAGCCAGGACGTCACTCACGAGGGCCTCATGGGGTTCCAATCTACAGGCTGCGGGCCGAGCGGCCTCCCTGACACGCTCCTGACCCACCGACCGGCCCCAAGACTGCACTGACTCGTTTGCCACCACCTTCTACGGCCGACGCTACGTGTTCGCGGACGTGGTGCAGAACTCGGTCGCCATGAACACGCGTTTCAACGTGACCTTCACGCCGAACCTCACGCTCGAGCTGTTCGCGCAGCCCCTCATCGCCAGCGGCGACTTCTCGCGGTACAAGGAGTTCGCGGCACCGCGCGGGCTCCGCAAGCTCGTCTACGGGCAGGACGTGGGGACGGTCACGCCCGTCGCGGCGGGCGATTCGATCGACCCGGATGGCGCCGGCCCCTCGGCTGGCTTCGTCATCCCGCCGCGCGACTTCACGTTCCGCTCGCTGCGCGGGAACGCCGTGTTGCGGTGGGAATACCGGCCTGGCTCGACCCTCTACCTGGTGTGGACGCGTCAGGGCGACTCGTCCCTGGGGCGGGGCCGAATCGACTTCGGCGATGACGTCGGGGCGCTGTTCCAGGGGCCTTCGGAGAACATCTTCCTGCTCAAAGTCAATTACTGGCTGGGCCTCTAAGCTGCCGCCCGCGCCCTGTTGCGTCGTCGCAGCGGAAATGTGGCGGTGCGGCGGCGAACGGTCGCTGGCAACCTAGCGAGAACGCCCAAATCCTGCATTCGAGCCGCTTGCGGCGCCCCAGCGACCCGCGCCCGCGGCCCGGCCCGGTTGTTGCCGCAAGGCAAGCTCAGAACTATGACCCCGATCACGATTTCCGGCGCGCGTCCCGTCATCCTGATCGCAGTCGCTAGCGATCAACCGGTCGCCGGCGTACTCTCGGCAAACGGGTACGACGTGGTCCAGCCGCCGTCCGTTGCCCAAGCGTTGCTCCAAGTGCGCGAGACGCGGCCCGACCTCATCATCGTCGAGGCCGACCTGCCGGACATGCCGGGCATCGAGGCCTGCGCGTTGTTGCGCCGCGACCCGCACGTCGGCCGCCACGTGCCGATTCTGGTGCTCGCCCCGGACAAGGCCAGCCCGGAGCAGCGCGTGAACGCGCTGCGCGCCGGGGCGTGGGACTTCCTCCGCTATCCCGGTGACCAGGATGAATTCTCGCTGAAGCTTGACACGTACGTGCAGGCCAAGCGCAACATCGACGCCGCGCTGTCCGACGGCATGATCGACCCGGGGACGGGTCTCCACAGTCGGCCCGGGTTGGCGCGGCGGGCGCGGGAATTGGGGGCGCTGATGGCGCGCCATCACGGCGCCCTCGCGTGTGTGGTGTTCGCGCTGGACGCCAAGCCCGCCGACCCGCGCGCCGGGAGCCTCGTCGCGAGTATGGCCCGCGTGTGCGACGTCGTCGGAGCCTTGGGGCCGAGCGAATTCGCGATCCTCGCGCCTGCGACCGATGACGCCGGGGCGCTGAAGCTCGCCCGGCGGATCGCCGGTGCCCTGTGCGCAACGCCCGGCAGCTCGGAGACGGTCAATCCTGTGCCGACGCTCCGGGTCGGGTACGATGCGGTGGCGAACCTGAAATATTCGCCGATGGATCCGGTGGGGCTGCTGGCGCGCGCCGCGGCAGCGGTCCGTACCGGCCGGCCGGAACCCGGATTTCCCTGGGTGCGTCGCTTTGACGTCAACGGGGGCGTCGAAGACGAGAGCCGCATGGGGGCACGCATCTCGCCCCTGGGCCTGACGCTGCACGACACGGGGAGAATCGGCTGATGAAGGCGCGCTACCTGCTGGTCGCCCTCGCGGCCCTGAGCTGCAGCGATTCTTCGCCGGTCGGCGTCGCGCGGGATTCCCGGCCGCGGGCCGACCTGTTGGTGTATGACCCGTTTGACCCGCCCTCGTTCCCCCCGCCCCAGGTCGGGTTGCTGATCTGCACGCCGGTCGCCTCCGACTCCGTCACGCAGACGATCGGCCCCGAGGGTGGGACCATACAAGTGGCCGCGCATATCCTGTGGGTACCGCCGGGGGCGCTCAACACGGCGGTGAGCATCACTGCGGTGGCGCCGTCGGACACCGTGAATCGGGTTCGCTTCCAGCCGGAGGGGCTCACCTTCCAGCAGCCCGCGGCGCTGGTCATGAATTACGCGAACTGCGACCTGCTCGGGTCTACGTTGCCGAAGAAGATCGCGTACACCACCGACGCGCTGCAGATCCTCGAGTACCTGCCGTCCCTAGATGATCTCGGGTCCCAGACCGTAAGGGGCTGGGTCCGACACTTCTCGGACTATGCCATTGCCTGGTGAGACCCCCGTGACGGCGCTGGCCACTCCCGCTGGCCCGCAGTCGATGCTGCCGCCGCGGCGGGCCGCCGACATCCTCCAGGAGGCCCGGGAGCAGGAGCGGGCGGGGTGTGTGCTCGAAGCGATCGAGCGTTACGAAACCGTGATTGCGATGGCGGAGCGGAACGGCGAGCGCTCGGTGCTGGCGGAGGCGCTCCGGCGCCTCGCGGTCGTGCGGCAGCAGCGGACCGACGCCGCAGGCGCTCGGGACCTGTGCCGCCGCAGCTACGACGTGGCGCGTCAAATCGGGAGCGACCTGCTCGCGGCCGAAGCGCTCAATACGCTGGGTGGCCTCAACGTGACCACCGGGTCGTTGGAGGATGCGCGGGCGGTCTTCCTGGAGGCGCTGGAGCTGGGCGGGTCGAACCGGGCGCTGCGCGCCCGCGTGGAGCAGAACCTCGGCATCGTGGCGAACATTCAGGGCGACCTCGACGAAGCGCTCACCCGGTATGGGCGCTCGCTCCAGGCCTACCGCGGCTGCGGCGACGAGCACGGCTGTGCCCTCGCCTATCACAACCTCGGGATGGTGAGCGCCGACCGGCAGCTGTACCACGAGGCGGAGCGCTATTTCCGCGAGAGCCGCGCCATCGCGGAGCGCGTCGGCGACCTGTACCTGCAGGGGCTCTGCCTCGTCAATCACGCCGAGGTGGACATCGCGCGCCAGCGATACGAGAACGCGCGGCAGAACGCCGACGATGCGCTCTCGCTCTTCGATCAGTTGGGCGCGCGGGGCGCCAAGGCTGGGGCCTACAAGGTGATCGGCATGATGTACCGCGAGACGGGCCGCTCGGCGCTGGCCGAATCGCGGCTCCGCTCGGCGATCGACCTGGCCGCCGCCGCGGGCTCGGTGCTCGGCGAGGCCGAGGCCGCGCGCGAACTCGCCCTGTTGTACCAGGCGATGGGCCGGAATCAGGAAGCGCTCCGGCTGCTGAACTCCGCCTACGGTCTGTTCCGGCGGCTAGACGCGCGGGTGGACCTCATCAACGTCGGCGGGCGCGTGGCCGAGCTCGAAGGGACATACCTCGCCGTGGTGCGCGCGTGGGGCCAGTCGATCGAGTCGAGCGACGGCTATACCTTCGGGCACTGCGAGCGCGTGGCCCAGACGGCGGTGGCCGTGGCGCGCGTGCTCGGCCTGGATGATCAGGAAGAGACGACCATCCTGCTCGGCGCCTTTCTCCACGACGTCGGGAAAGTCCGAGTGCCGCACGAGATTCTGCGCAAAGCCGGCCCGCTCACCCGCGAGGAGCTCGGCGTGGTCCAGCTACACCCCATCTGGGGAATGGAGCTGCTGGCCGAGGTCGAGTTCCCGTGGGATCTGAAACCCATCATTCGCTGGCATCACGAGCGGTACGACGGCAGCGGCTATCCCGATCGGCTCAAGGGCGAGGAGATCCCACTCGCGGCGCAGATCGTCGGCATTGCCGAAGTCTATGACGCGTTGACGACCCCCCGGCCGAGCGTACCGGCCCGGCCGATCCGTGAGGCGATCGCGCGGATGATGGACTGCCGGAGCTGGTGGTCCAAGCCCGTGTTCGAGGCCTTTCTGAAGGTGGTCACCCAGCCCCCAGGACTCACGGCGACGCGACCACGACCCGAGTAACTCCCTCCGCAGGGCGCTGTTAGCTTTCCCGGATGTCCGAACACGAAGCGCTGGCCGCCGCTTATGGGGCGGCTCGCGCCTACCTCAACCACTTGCCCGATGCACCAGTCGGCAGCGCCGCGACGCCGCAGGCACTGCACGCCGCACTGGGTGGGCCGTTGCCGGAGCACGGCCACGACCCCGCCACCGTCGTCCGCGAGCTGGCGCGCGGCGCGGGGCCTGGCCTGGTGGCGTCGGCCGGTCCTCGCTACTTCGGCTTCGTGATCGGGGGGGGCCTTCCGGCCGCGCTCGCCGCCGACTGGCTCACCTCGGCCTGGGACCAGAACGCCGGCTTGTACGTCGAATCTCCGGCGGCCAGTGTCGTGGAGGAAATTGCGGCCGCCTGGCTGCTCGACCTCTTCGGCCTCCCTGCGACGGCGAGCGTCGGGTTCGTGACCGGCTGTCAGATGGCCAACTTCACATGCCTCGCCGCCGCCCGCCGGGGTGTACTGCTCCGCGCAGGGTGGGATGTCGAGGACCGCGGGCTTCACGGCGCGCCGGCCGTGAACGTGATCGTCGGCGATCTGGCGCACGTCACGGTCTTTGCCGCCCTGCAACTGCTCGGCCTCGGCGCCGGGAGCGCGCGCCGCGTTGCGACCGACGGGCAGGGCCGGATGCAGCCGGACGCCCTGCGATCGGCGCTCGAGCACGCGAAGGGCCCGACCATCGTCTGCGCGCAAGCAGGCGAGGTCAATACCGGATCGTTCGACGCCTTCGAGGAGATCGGCGCCATCACGCGCGAAAGGGGCGCGTGGCTCCACGTGGATGGCGCGTTCGGGCTCTGGGCCGCCGCGAGTCCCGGGCGGCGCCACCTCCTGGCGGGCGTGGAGCGCGCGGACTCGTGGGCCACCGATGCCCACAAGTGGCTCAACGTTCCCTACGACTCAGGCCTCGCCATCGTGCGCGACCCGGCGCTGCATAAGGCCGCCATGACGCTGTCCGCCGCGTATCTGGTCGCCGGCGGCGCGGGCCGGCGCGACCCGACCGATTACACCCCCGAGGCCTCACGCCGCGCCCGGGGGTTTGCCATCTACGCCGCACTGCGTTCGCTCGGCCGCCGCGGTGTGGCGGACCTCGTGGACCGCTGCTGCGAGCTCGCCCGCTTGATGGCTGATCGGCTGCGGGGCGGGGAAGGCGTCGAGATTCTGAATGAGGTGGTTCTCAATCAGGTGCTGGTGAGGTGCGGGGCCTCGACGCCGCGGGTCATCGCCCGAGTGCAGGAGGAGGGCACTTGCTGGCTGGGCGGGACCACGTGGCAGGGCGCGCCGGCGATGCGCATCTCGGTTTCCAACTGGTCCACGACGCCGGCGGACATCGAGCGCTCCGCCGCCGCCATCCGCAGCGCGGCACAGGAGCACGCTACAAGCAGCTTGCCCGACGGCGCGTGAGATCGATCACCAGCGCCGCGGTCGCCTGCGTCCACCTGATCGGTGACCGGCGTGGCCCCCCTGTGCTCTTCATGGTGCTGTGCGAATGCCATCCGTCTGCCGGTCGGGGGGGGGAATGATCCACGTAGGCAGGGCTGTCGAGCCGGATGCGCTCCTAGTGGAGCGCGTGGCTGCGTTGAGCGACAAGGCCGCGCTAGCCGAGCTGTACGCGCGCCACGGGTTGTCGCTTTATGCGGTCGCCTACTCGATGCTGTTCGATCCGGAGGCAGCCGAAGCGGCGGTGGGCGCCGCTTTTCGCACGGCCTGGCGCGGCGCCGCTTCGTTCAGCGTTTATGCGGGCAGTGCGCGGCTGTGGCTCGGCGATCTCACACGCAGGGCTGCCCGCGATCACCTCCGGGCTGGCCGACGCGCGCGGAGCTCTTCTCGACCGGCCTCGATCGAGGCCGCGTAGATCAAGTCTCCCAGCGGGGAGTCGTCGTCATTGGCCGCGTTGGCCGCGACGTGAAACACCACCGCCCCCGGCGCGGCGGCGGTCGCGGGGGGCGCGGTCCAGCGAAACACCCAGTGCGCCGAGCCGTCCGCCACTGCGGTCCCCGTCCGCGTGTGCTCGATGTACGCCACGTGCCCGACCGTGTCCCACACGATCGCCGTGCGTCCGTCCACGGGCTCCAGCGTGCCCGCCTGCGTACCGGGCGCGCTACCCCGCGCGAACCGTGCCGCGAGCTGGAACCCGGCGCTCAGCATCCCCGCCCGACGCAGAGAGATTTGGAGCGCATACGTGGCGCCTGGGCGATAGGTTCGGGGCACGCCGACGATGACGAGCTCTCCACCGGGCTCGTTGAGCCTAGCCTTCGGTGTGACAGGCGCGGCACGTGGGCTCGCCGAATCCCCCCGTGTGCCCGGGGGGCGGTCCGTCCTTGAAGGCTGCCGCCGCGCCGGCCAGGCCGAGCGCGGTGACGCTGAGCCAACTACGGAACGGGTGTTGCAGGGGCGGCCGGCAGCTGGGCGCGCCCGATCGTGTTGGCATCGGTCCCGAACCAGATTGCACGCGTGCGCGGGTCGAACACCATGTGGCGCACCGTCCCGCCACCGCTTGGCACGTCCGCCCCGGGGAGGACCTTGCGGGTGCGCGTGTCGAAGCCGACGAACCGATTGGGCTGCGCGCCAGTCTCGACCAACCAGATCCGGTCTTGATCGTCGATCGCCGTGGCGTAAGGCCGGGCCGCCGGCCCGCCCGGCAACGGCCATTCCTCCACTTTGTGCGTCCGGGGGTCGAACCGACCCAACATCCCGCCTGCGTAGTCGACATACCAGATGGCGCCATCGGACGCGATCTCCAGGCGGCGCGGGCGTGTCTCGGCGCGTGGCAGGGCGTACTCCGTGAGCGCGAACGTCTGCGGATCGATGGTCGCGAGCTTGTTCGTCCCGAACAACACGACCCAGGGCCGACCCGTCCGGTCAACCTTGATGCCGTACGGCCGGGCGCGGGGAGTTGGTACCGGCACGACACGGACCTCGCCGGTCGCGACCGTCAGCTTGCCGATGCCGTTGCCGCCCTGCGCAGTGAACCAGATATCGCCCCGGGCATCCCACACCAGCGTGTGGGGGTCACGGGCCGCCGAGTCCGGCATCATGATCTTCCGGATGCTGCCGTCTTTCGGATCGAGCCGGCCGATGTGCCGCGCGGCGTTTCCCGCGTACCACACGACCCCTGCCGTGTCGAGCATGAGATTGTGGGGCCCGGCGCCCGGCTCAAGATCGAACCGCTTGAACTCGCCGGTGGCGGGGTCGAGTACCGCGACGTAGTGGCCCACCTGACCCACGAACCACACGCGCCCCTGGCGGTCGAGGTAGGGATCGCGCGGGCGGGTACGCGCCCAGGGAACGTTCCACTCCTGAATGCTCGGCGGCTGCTGCGCCCGCGCCGGCAAGGCGGTGAGCGCGAGGAGCGCCGCGAGGGGAAGGCGCAGGCTGGTCATGGAGGTCCTCCGAAGCGGATGCCGGCGCGGCAAGTCGCGCCGGTCCGGGGCAAGCTACGCTTCGGGCGGGGAAGCTGGCAAGCCGGTGCGGCGTTCGAGGAGGTCCAGGGCGCGCTGGACGCGTTGCAACACGACGGCCACGTCGGCCCGCTGGTCCTCGTCGAGCGTTTCAACCTGGCTCAGCTGGATGATGAGCTGGAGAGCGTTCCGTAGGTGCTCGCCGGGCGCCTCGACCGAGAGGTTGCGCTGACCGCGACGGTCCATCGTGCTGCGCCGCTCGGCGCCACGCCGTCGATCGACCGTGACGCGCCGCTCGAGCGAGGCCCGCGTGACCGCCACGCGCCGCGGTGCACTCCGCTGATCGACGCCCCGGCGCCGGTCGGCAAACAAGCGGCTAGGAGGCAAGGGAGCCGAGGGGGGCGAGAGCACAACCTCAATCTAGCTGGAAGTGAGGCGTGCACGCCACAGGACGCGCGTCTCCAAGAACTTGTGACCGACGTCACGGGGCGCGCCGGCCCCCGAGGTATGCTACCTGCAACATGACGACTCTAGACGTGCGGATCAGGCGCCGGCCAAGGGCGCCCGATGCACAGCCGCTCGTTGATGGCGCCCGGGAGGTGGACATCGCATCCCGGATGTGGAGGACACTGGTTGTCTGGGTGGGCCTGGCCGCCGTGTATTTCGTTTCGGCCAAGCTCGGGCTGCGCTTGGCGTTCGTGCATGCCAGCGCGACGGCGGTGTGGCCGCCCACGGGAATCGCCCTCGCGGCGTTTCTGCTGCTCGGTGCGCGGGTGTGGCCGGCGATTTTCGCCGGGGCATTCGTCGCGAACCTGACCACCGCCGGTACCGTGGCGACGTCGCTCGGCATCGCGACCGGGAATACGCTCGAAGGCGTCGTCGGCGCGTACCTGGTGAATCGCTTCGCCCGCGGCGCGCAGGTGTTCGAGCGTCCCGGCGACGTGCTGAAGTTCGCGCTGTTCGCGGCCGTGGGCGCCACCATGGTAGCCGCCACCTGCGGGGTGACGAGCCTGGCGCTCGGCGGCTTTGCCGACTGGGCGAAGTACGGCGACATCTGGCTGACGTGGTGGCTGGGAGACGCGGCGGGCGCGCTCGTCGTCGCACCGGTGGTGCTGCTGTGGAGCGCTCACCCGCGCATCGACTGGAATCGGGGGCAGGCGATCGAGGCCGCGGTACTGCTCGTGGCGCTCCTCGTCGTGGCCGAGCTCGTGTTTGGCGGGTTGTTCCCGTCCCGGATCAAGGACTACCCGCTCGAGTTCGTGTGCATCCCGATTCTCCTCTGGGCGGCGTTCCGGTTCGGGGCGCGCGAGGTGACGACGGCCGTGCTGCTCCTCTCGGCGATCGCCATCCGCGGCACGCTGCACGGCTACGGCCCGTTCGTTCGAGAGACGCAGAACGAATCGCTGCTCTTGCTCCAGACGTTCTTGGGGGTCATCTGCGTCACGAAGCTGATCGTGGCGTCCGTCGTCGCGGAACGCCGGCGCGTGATGGGGCAGCTGCGGGATCTGTCGGTGCTCGACCCGCTCACCGGCATGGCGAACTACCGCCAGCTGATGGCGGCGCTGGAGGCCGAGATCAATCGCTCCCAGCGGACGGGGCGACTGTTCGCCGTGCTGTTCCTCGACGTGGATGGCCTCAAACGGATCAACGACCGGCACGGCCACGTGGTCGGCAGCCGGGCCCTGTGCCGCCTGGCGGCAGTCCTGCGCCGGTCGTGCCGGGTGGTGGACACGGCCGCCCGGTACGGGGGCGACGAGTTCGCGTTGGTCCTGCCGGAGACCGATGAGGCCGCCGCCCGGCAGGTCGCGCGCCGCGTTGCCGAGCGTCTCGCGCACGATGGGGACAAGCCCCGCATCACCGCGAGTTTCGGTGTGGCCCTGTTCCCGCGCGACGGGGCCGCCGCGGAGGCGCTGCTCGGGGCGGCGGACCGCCTGCTGTATGAGATGAAGTCCCGGTCGGGGAAGGCGCGCTAGGCCGTCAGACCGCTGCGCCGCTTCCGCAGCCACGCTTCGAGGGTCCAGCTGCCGCCGCCCGATGCCCACAGGAACAGCCAGAGGAAGCAATACAGGACCGGCAGCTCGCCCTTGTTCACCCACGGCCAGATGCTCCCGGCCCCGCCCGCGTGCCGCCAGAAGTAGGCGACCGCCATCTCGCCGGCGACGACGAACGCGACGTACCGGGTGAAGAGGCCCAGCGCGATCGCCCACCCACCGAAGAACTCCAGGACGCCCGCGACGCCGAATGGCCAGACGCCGCTCGCCGGCGCCTGGGCCCCGAACCAGCCGAACAGCTTCATGCCGCCGTGCGTCATGAACAGCAGGCCGGCCATGATGCGGAGCGCGTTCAGGGTCAGGTCGTAATACTTCTCACCGAACTTTCCGTTCATAGGGCCTCCTTGGGATGCCCTACGATAGCCGCCGAGGCGAGGGTGCGCCATCTTTGGCGCCCATGACCCACGTGCCCGCCGCCGGCGATCATCGCCCCGCGGTCCTCGCCGGCTTCCTCGGCTGGACGCTCGACGCATTCGATTTCTTCGTCGTCGTGATGACGTTGACGGCGATCGCGGCGGAGTTCCACAAGAGCGACGCCGAGATCGCGGCGTCGCTCACGCTCACGCTCGCCTTCCGACCGGTCGGCGCGTTCATCTTCGGCCTGCTCGCCGATCGGTACGGCCGGCGCCTGCCGCTGATGCTGGACCTCGTCTTCTATTCGCTCGTCGAGGTGCTCTCGGGACTGGCGCCGAGCTACTGGTCGTTCATGGTGCTGCGCGCGCTGTTCGGCATCGGCATGGGCGGGGAGTGGGGCGTGGGCGCCTCGCTGGTGATGGAGAAGGTCCCGCCCCGGCTGCGCGGCGTGTTCTCGGGCTTGCTGCAGCAGGGTTACGCCGCCGGCTATCTCCTCGCCGCCCTCTGTTACTTCTTCGTGTTCCCGCGCTGGGGCTGGCGCCCGATGTTCTTCATCGGCGGCCTGCCCGCCTTGCTCGCGCTGTACATCCGGTTCCAGGTAAAGGAGTCCGAAGTCTGGGAGCGGACGCGCCACCGCGATTGGTCCGGCCTCGGCCGCGCGATCGTCTCCCACTGGAAGCTTTTTCTATACATCTGGTTGCTGATGACGATGATGAACCTCGTCTCGCACGGCACCCAGGATCTCTATCCCACATTCCTGCAGCGCGATTGGGGGTTCACGCCCGAACGTCGCGCGATTCTGACGATGATCGCGAACGTCGGAGCGCTCACCGGGGGTGTGCTGTTTGGGCTCTACTCCGACCGCATTGGGCGGCGTCGCGCGATCGCCGTCGCGCTCGCCGGCGCGATCGCGATGATCCCGGCCTGGGCGTTCGCACCCTCGCTCCCCGTGCTGTTCCTCGGGGCGTTCGGAATGCAGTTCATGGTGCAGGGCGCGTGGGGCGTGATCCCCGCGCACATCACCGAGCTGTCTCCCGACTCCGTGCGCGGGTTCCTCCCGGGTTTTGCCTATCAGTGCGGCGTCGCGATCGCGGCCTTCGTGCCAACGCTGCAGGCGTGGTTTGCCGCGCGCGTGACGTACACGGTCGCGATGCCGCTCACGGCAGGCATCGCCTTCGTGCTGTGCGGGATCGTGGCATGGCGCGGTCCCGAGCGCCGCGGCATCACCTATGGCGCCCCTTCGTAGCGAACCGAAACCCTCTCCCCCGAAGAGAACCCATATGACCCACGCGGCCTGACGGAGCCGCGCATCGTGGGGCGCGCCCTGGGCGAACGTTGACTGTGAGCCATTTCTCGCCTGCCCTAGGGTCCCTCTTCTCGCCCGAATGGAGACCGCGACTGTCTGGCGCACGGCTGCACGTGCAACGGAGGGATTGCATGCCCCGGCACCGCTGTCGTCTTCCGCTCCTCGCGGTCCTGATCGGGATCGGCGTCGGGTGCACCGACGCTCCGCCGGCCACGGCCCCGCCGACGACTCCCCCCCCCGCTCCTCTCCCGCCCGCCGAGGTCAACATGAGCGCCACGGGGATGGTGGGTGGGCCGCTGCGGTTCCTGTCGCCCGACGAGTCGCGGCTCTTCGCGCGCGGCGCCGGCGTCTTCGCGCGGCTCTTCGAACCGGGCGATGGCCTCGGTCCGCTATTCAACGCCGAAGGGTGCGGCGCCTGCCACGAGGTTCCCGTCCTCGGCGGGGCAGGGTCCAATGACCCGGCGGAGGAGGGCGAAGATGTCGAGCTGCACGGCACCGAAGTCCACGGTGCCACGTCCTGCGACAATCTGAGCACCGTCGGCGGACCGGTTTTCCAGAAGGAGGCAACGGAGGCGCTCCAAGGCATCGGGATCGACCACGAAGAGCCGCCCGCGACGGCCGCGCGGGCGAATCGGACCACGCCGGACGTGTTCGGCTTCGGGCTGTTGGACGCGGTGCCGGACGCGGAGATTCTGGCGTTGGCCGACCCCAATGACCGCAACGGGGACGGCATCTCGGGACGCCCCAACCGCACCGCGGACGGGCGCCTGGGCCGCTTCGGCCGCAAGGCCCAAGTCGCCCGCTTGGACGAGTTCAATGCCGAGGCCTTCGTGCAGGAGATGGGCATCACGAACCCGGGGTTCCCCGTCGAGCAGATCCCGGGGGGCGTACCCTTCCCCGAAGGCATCGACCAGACGGGTGAGCCGGAGGTCCCGCAGGAGGATCTCGACGCCGCGAATGGCTTCGTGCGTTTCCTCGCCCCGCCGCCGCCGCCGCGGCTCGACCTCGTCGGTCTGCGCGGGTTCATGAACTTCGCGCGGATCGGGTGCGCATCGTGCCATGTGCCGGCGCTCGTGACCGGACCCAATCCCTCACGGGCGCTGCGGTTCCGCGTCGTGCGGGCGTACACGGATCTCTTGCTCCACGACATGGGCCCGGAGCTTGCCGACATTTGCCTGGCCCAGGCGGCGCCCGCAGAGTTCCGGACGGAGCCGCTCATGGGCCTGCGCTTTGCGACGGCCTTCCTGCACGACGGCCGCGCCGCGACGATCCAGCAGGCGATCACGCTTCACGACGGGGAAGCCCGGAGGGCCCGTAACCGGTTCCTGCGGCTATCGCCGTTTGATCGCGCCGCGCTCTTGAGGTTCCTGCACAGTCTGTAGCAGCGCCGCGGCGGGCCCGCGAGATCGCACGACGAGCCCCACATCCTGCTCGGGTGTGGGGCTCGTTCGTTCCTCCGCTCCGCGCTACCTTGTTCGAGCACGCGCGGAGGGGTGAGGTGGCGGGTACGGCGTCTACCGTGACTGGGACCGAGCTCCACCGCTCGCTGGGTCTGGTCCGGGCCGCGGCGATGGTCGTGGGCACGATCATCGGCGCGTCCATTTTCGTGCAGCCCGCCGTCGTCACGGGCGCCGTGGGCACCGTGGGCGGCGTGTTCCTCGCCTGGGGCATCGCCGGCCTCCTCACCCTCGCCGGCGCCTTGATCACCGCCGAGCTCGCGTCGGCCTATCCCGAGACCGGGGGCGTCTACGCGTTTCTACGCGAAGCGTATTCGCCGGCGGTGGGCTTCCTGTGGGCGTGGGCGATGTTCTGGAGCATGCATTCGGGCATCATCGCCGCCATCGCGGTCGTGTTCGCCCGGTACGTGGCCTACTTCGCTCCCCTCGGTGACAGCGGAATCCGCGTCGTGGCCATCACCGCGATTCTCGCCCTCTCGGCGGTGAACGTCCTGGGGGTCGGCGTGGGCAGCGCGCTCCAGACCGCGCTGACGGTCGCGAAGCTGGCGGCGGTCGTGGTCGTGATCGTCCTGGGTTTTTGGCTCGGTGCAGGACTGCCCGAGCACTTCGTGAGCCGCGCGGCGCCCGGCGCGGGCGGTTGGGGTGGGCTCGCCGCCGCCGTCGCCGCGGGCCTGTTTGCGTTCGGCGGCTGGCATATGGTGACCTACACCGCCGAGGAGACGCGGGACCCGGAGCGCACGCTGCCGCGCGCGCTCGCGGTGGGGACGCTCGTGGTGACCGTCGCCTACCTGGCGCTGAACGCCGCATACCTGTACGTGTTGCCGCTCGACCAGGTGAGCCGGTCGACGCGCGTCGCCGCCGAGGCGGCGGAGGTCTTGTTGGGGCGGGGCGGTGGGGGAGCGATTTCCGCGCTCGTCGTCGGCTCGACGTTCGGCGCGCTGGCCGGGATCGTACTGACCGGACCCCGGGTGTACTTCTCGCTCGCCCGCGACCGATTGCTGTTCCGCTGGGTCGGCGTGGTGCATCCCGTGTTTCGCACGCCGCACCGCGCCATCCTGCTGCAGGCCGTCTGGTCGTCGGTGCTCGTCGCGACGGGCACCTACCGCGCGCTGTTCACCCGCGTGGTCTACACCGAATGGATCTTCTTCGCCGCGATGGCCGCGGGTGTGCTGCTGCTGCGGCGGCGCGCCGCCTACACCCCGGTGTACCGCGTCCCGGGGGGGCCGGTCATCCCGGTCGTGTTCGCCGTCTGCGGTCTCCTGGTCGCGGCGAGTCAGATCGTCAGCGATTGGAGAAACAGCATGTTGGGTCTGTTGCTCGTCATGGTCGGGTTGCCGGTGTACGCCTTCACCAGACGTCATCCTCGCACAGGGTGAGGCATGATCATCGACTTCCACAACCACTACTATCCGCCGGAGTATCTCGAGGCGCTGCGCCTCGGTCCCACCGCCGCGAAGGTGTGGACCGACGGGGAAGGCAACCCCGTCATCGGCTACCCGGGGGACTACAACGTCGTCGTACGTGGGCACCGCGACATCGCGTATCGCGACGACGTCCTGGCCCGCGAGGGCGTGGACAGGCAGGTGCTCAGCTTCACGACCCCGGGCACGCACATCGAGTCGCCGGCGCGGGCCGTGCAGCTGGCGCGGCTCGTGAACGATGCATTCGCCGCCGTCGTGCGGGCGCGAGGGACGCGGTTCACGGCGCTTGCCACGCTACCGCTCAACGACCCGCGTGCCTCGACCGCCGAGCTCGACCGCGTCATGGGAGAGCTGGGCATGAAGGGTGCGATGCTCTTCAGCAACGTGAACGGCGTGGCGCTCGCCGATGAACGGTTCTGGCCGCTGTACGAGATGGCCGACCGGCTTGGGGCGGTGCTGTACATCCACCCGACGCACCCGGTGGGCGTCGAAGCCATGACCGAGTACTGGCTGATGCCGCTGGTCGGATTCCTGTTCGACACGACCCTCGCGGCGGCGAAGCTGGTGTTCAGCGGGGTGGTGGAGCGGTTCCCGCGCGTCCGGTGGGTGCTGACGCACCTGGGCGGTGCGATCCCGTACCTGGCCGAGCGGCTCGACCGCGGCTACGAGGCGTTCCCCGAGTGCCGGCAGCACATCGGGCGCCCGCCGAGCGCGTATCTCAAGACGTTTTACTACGACACCGTCAACTTCGATCCCGGGGCGTTGCGCCTGGCCGTGGACTTCGCGGGCCCGCGGCAGATTCTCGCGGGCAGCGACTACCCGCACCGGATCGGGAGCCTGCGGTCGATGCGGGAGAGCTTGACCCGGCTCAACCTGTCGGCCGAGGACCGCGCCGCGATCCTGGGCGGGAACGCGGCGCGGCTGTTGGCGCTCTAGGTGCGCATCACGGCTGCACGCCCGCCGGGCACGGGGTGCCGCCATAGCCGGCGTTCTGGCACAGCGCCGGGTTGGAGCTGATCTGGCCCTGCGGGATCGGGAAGCGCTTCTTGATGACGTTGAGCGGGCCTTGGCTCGTGGAGTTGGGATCGTGGGTCTGCAGGCTCGTCGCCCAGTAGCCTGCCTCCCGCGAGTCGCGGCGCACCAGGTCGAACCAGCGCTTCGCCTCGAAGGCGAGCTCCCAGGCACGCTCCATGTAGATGGCGTCGCGAATGGACAGTGGATCGGTCGCCCCGGCATAGTTCGCGGGCTCGGGCCGGTTCTCGGAGCCCGTCCCATTCCGCGCGCGGGCGCGGACCAGGTTCAGATAGGTCACCGCGGTGGCCGGGTGCAACAGCTCGTTCTCGGCCTCCGCGTAGAACAGCAGCGCCTCGGCGTAGCGGTACAACGGGGTGTCGACGTCGCTGATGTCCCAGTTCGCTCCGTTGTCGCTCTTTTTGTACTTGTACGGCATCGGTCCGTCCGCGAGCGGCGTGGCGCACAGGTTGCTGAGGCCGCAGCCCCCCGTGACATACGGCGCGCTGGTCGTGAAGTCCGTGCCCCCGTCCCGCCGGTAGTCGCCCGGCGCGTAGCTGTTCCAGAACCAGGTGGTCGGGTGGATGAGCCCCCAGCCGCCGCCCTGGCCGCGGTCGAGCCCCCAGTCGCGCGGGTAGTAGAACAATTGGAAAATCGTGCCGGTGCGGGAGTTCACGCCGGAATTCGTGATGACGAAGATCATCTCCCGATTGCCCTTGTTACTGGGGCGGAACGTCCGCAGGTAGTCGGCGTTGAGCGACCAGAGCCCGGCGTCGATGACCCGCTTGGCCGCGTCGGAAGCCTGTTGCCACTCGCTCTTCTGCATGTAGGAGGACCGCCACAAGTAGAGGTCGGCCAGCGCCATCTGGGCCGCCCCCTTTGTGACGCGCCCCTGGCTGGGATTGCCGTACCCGTCCGTCGACGGCCAAGTGGCTGGGAGCTCCGCCTCGGCTGCGGTCAAGTCCTGGATGATCGCCTGATGGACCTCCTCGACCGGCGTGCGCGTTGGCCTCGGGTCGGCTTGCTCCTCCGGCGACAACAGCAGCGGCACGCCGTCGTACACCTTGGTCAACCAGAGATACGCGTATGCCCGAAGGAATTTGGCCTCGGCGAGATTGTACGCTTTCGTCTGCGCGTTCGGCGTCTCGATCGCGGGGCCCTTGGAGAGCACGAGATTCGCGCGCGTGATCATCGAGTACGCCGTGTTCCAATACCCTCCCGTGAGGCCCGTGCTCGCGTCCCAGGCGATGAAGTCCGGACTCTTGGTGTTGAAGTTCGGCTCGCGATTGTCGGCGCGGGTCTGGTCGGAGGCGAGCTCGGGCGCGGTCCAGTTGCCGAATCCCTGCAGCCCGCGGAGCGCGTTGTAGATCGCGATTGTGGCGCTGTTCAAATCGGCACCCGTCTTGTAGAAGGTGTCCGTCGTCGTGAATCCCTGCGGATCCTCGACCAGCAGGTCGGTGCAGGCCGCCGCCGTCAGCCCGACGGAGAGCGCCACCAGCGCGACCAATGGCTTGCATCTCATGGCAATTCGCTCCTTATCATGGCTCAGAAGGTGGCGCTCAGGCCGACGTTCCAGGTCCGCGTACGCGGGTAGGCGCCGATGTCGATCCCGCCGAAGCGCCCGTCGCCGCCCATGCTGTTGACGTCCGGATCGAATCCCGAATAGCCCGTCAGGGTCACGAGGTTCTGACCCGTCAGGTACACCTGGGCCGCGTCCGCCCACCGCAGCCAGCGCGCGGGGAGCCGGTAGCTCAGGGTGAGCGTCTGGAGCCGCAGGTACGACCCGTCCTCCACGAACGTGCTGTAGAGCCGGCGTGGACGCGAGCGGTTGGCGCGCGGGACGTCCGTGTCGGTGTTGGTCGGGGTCCAGCGGTCGCGCACGCAGGTCCGCTCGTTCGCCTGCCCGATCGCGGCGCAGCCGTACGCGTTCCCCGCGTTGACGACCTTGTTGCCGGACACGAAGCTCAGGAACACGTCCAGCGAGAACGGCCCGGAGGTGAGCGAGTTGCTCAGGCCGCCGTAGAGCTTGGGATCGCCGGAGCCGAGGATGACTCGGTCAGCCGCGGTGATGGTGCTGTCGCCATCCGAGTCGACGATCTTGTACTCGCCCGGCACGCAGTTCGAGGCGGGATTCGTCAGGTAGCACGGGTCGCCCGACTGCCACAGGCCGTTGACCTGGAAGCCGAAGATCGCGCCGAGCGGCTGGCCCACCTTGACGACGTAGATCTGGCTGGGCGCGAAGAAATTGCCGGTCCGCGGGCTGATGAAGAGCGCCGTGTCGATCCCCAGGTCGAGCACTCTGTTGCGGTTCGCCGCGACATTCAGCGTACTGCGCCACGTGAGGCGACTCTGCTGGACGTTGACGGTACTGACCGACAGCTCGACGCCCCTGTTCCGCACCGACCCGACGTTGCGCAACTGGTCGTTGTAGCCGGTGGTGGACGGGACCGGCACGACCAGGAGGAGGTCCTTGGTCACCGAGCGGTAGTGGTCGAGGGTGAGCGTGACGCGGTGGTCGAGGAACGCCGCGTCGATCCCCACGTTGAACTGCGTTTGCTGCTCCCACCGGAGGTCGGGGTTGGGCATCCTGGTCGCCGGGGCGAGGGCTGGAATCTCGATGCCCGCCGCCGTGTACCACTGGGTGTTCAGTCGTGTCAACGACTGGTATTCGTCCACCGCCTGACTGCCGACCTGGCCGTAGCTCACGCGCAGCTTGAGTTCGTCGAAGAACGCCCCGCTCCGCATGAAGCTCTCGTCCGACAAGCGCCAGGCGACGGCGGTGGACGGGAAGAACGCCCACTTGTTGTTCGCGCCGAAACGGCTCGAGCCGTCGGCGCGGCCGGTCAGCGTGAACAGGTACTTGTCCGCGATGTTGTAGTTGGCACGCGCGATGTAGGACAGGATGGCCGACTTACCGACGCCGCTGCCGGCCGGCAAGAGCTGCGATCCGGAGCCCAAATTGAAGTCCGCGGTCTCGTCGGTGGGGAAGTTCGCTCCGTTCCCCTGCACGTTCTCCCCCTGGAAGGTTTGCACCGAGATCCCACCCAACAGATCGACGCTGCCTGGCCCGAGGGCGCGGCGGTAGGTCAGCGTGTTCTCGTTCGTAAGGTTCTGGACCTCCTCGGCAAAAATGAACCCGCTCCCCCCGACGCCGCCGTCGAGGACCGTGCGAGGCGCAAAGAAGTGAATCTTGTTGAACTGGAAGTTCCCGCCCAGCGTGCTCCGCACCTTCAGCGCAGGCGTCACGTCGAACTCACCGAATACGCTCCCGAGGAGCCGCGTGGTGGTGTTCAGGTCCTTGAGCTCGAGGGCGTTCGCGATGGGGTTCGGCACCGGCTCGGTACTGGGTGAGCTCTTGATCCAGTTTCCGTTCGCGTCCTTGGGTGCGGCGAACGGCGCGAACTGCATGGCCGCCTGGATGCCGTTGGCGCTGTTGCCGAGCGAGCCGTTCTCCACTCTTGGAGCGTTGCGCGCGACCCGCGTGAAGCTCAGGCTGGTGCCCATGCGGAACCGCTCGCTCACCTCGCCGTCGAGATTGAGCCGGACGCCGTAGCGCCGGAAGTCCGAGCCGAGCTCGATGCCGTCCTGGGTGGCGTAGTTGCCGCTGAGCAAGTACCGCAGGCCCTGGTTACCCCCTGAGAAGGTGAGGGAGCGGCTCGCTTGCGGCGCGGCGGCGCAGTAGCGCCAGGTGTCACAGGTGCGGAGCATCATGCCGGGATAATCGTAGGTCGGGGCTGCGGCGATCTGTGCGGCCGTGTAGGGCTGCGCGAGGCTGGCGTTGGCCGCCGCCTCGTTGGCCAGCAGCATGAACTCCGGCCCACTCAGCACCGGGATGGTCTTCGCGATCCGCTGGAACCCGACGCTCGTTTCGAACGTCACCCGGGTCTGATCCCGCTGGCCGCGCCGGGTGGTGATGAGCACAACCCCGTTCGCGCCGCGCGCTCCGTAGATCGCCGTCGCCGAGGCGTCCTTGAGCACGTCGATCGACTCGATCTCACCGGGATCCACCGACATCAGGGGATTCGCCTTCGGATCCGACGACGACGTCCCCTGCTCGGCGGGAATGCCGTCGATCACGTACAGCGGCTCGCTGTTCGCACTGATGGAGCCGGTCCCGCGGACGCGCACACGGAGACCCGCCCCCGGCATCCCCGAATTCGAGGTCACCTGCACGCCCGCGGCCTTGGCTTGGAGGCCGCTGCTCAGCGTGACGGTCGGCGCTGCCTGGGTCTTGAACTCGGCCGCCGTGACGGACGCCACCGCTCCCGTCAGGTCCTTCTTCTCGACTGTGGCGTAACCGACGGCCACCACCGGGTTGAGCTCGATCGCGCTGCGTTGGAGCGTGAAATCCGCCACGGCCTGCTGGCCGTCTTGCACCGCGACGCTGGCGTCCGCGGGGACGTAGCCCACCAGCCGGGCGCGGATGCGATAGGTGGCCGGCGGCACGTCGGCCATGGTGTACCGGCCGTCAGCCTGGGTCTCGGCGCTGAGCCGGGTCCCGACGAGCGCAACACGGGCGCCCGGGAGCGGCGTGCCGGTGGCCGCGTCGCGGACGGTCCCGGCGATCGAGCCCGTCTGGCCGTTCGCCCGCCGCTCCGGCGGGTCGGTGACGAGCAGAATCTGCCCGGTCCGGTCGACTGTCGCCACGGCACCGGTGCCCTGGAGCAGATGGTCCAGCGCGACGCGGACTGGGACCGCGTCGAGCTGCACGGAGACCGACCGATCCAGCGGCACCACGCGACGCGAGTAGGCAATGCGCACGCCCGCACGCCGCGCGACTTCGTCGAGCGCGTCCTTCAGCGACACGCGCTCCAGCGCGAGGGTCACCGTGTAGTCGAGGGGTGGGCGGGGCTCCGCTCGCTGCGGCTCGGCGGCGGCAAGCGCCGTCGGGGAGCCCGCCACCACCAACATGCCGGCAAGCGTGATCAGAAACCGCATGGCTCGTTTCCTCCGTCTAGTGCCGCGGACCAACCGGGTCGAGCCGGACCAGACGTCCGGCCCGCGTCGCGCGAACGTTGAGCACCTGCGCCAAGGCCACCAGCGCCTCGTCGGCCGACTTGGTCATGAAGGAGATCGTGACGCGCTCGTCGGCCAACGTGGCGTCGTCGGTGGTGATCTCGAGGTCGTACCAGCGTTCCAATTGCGCGATGACGCCGCCGAGCGGGGCGTCGTCGAACAGCAGCGTCCCACGGGTCCAGGCGAGGGAATGCGCCAGCGTGACATCGCGCGTGACCGTCGCCTTGCCGCCCGAGTCGAGCACGGCCCGCTCGCGCGGGCGCAGGGTGACCAGGACCGAGTCGGCTCCATTGGGCCCGCGCAGGGCCACCCGGCCCTCGACGACGACGACTTGCACGGCCCCCTCCTGCCGGTAGGCCCGGACGGCGAACTCGGTGCCGAGGTCTTCCGTCGACCCGCGCGGCGTGCGCACGATGAAGGGACGCCGGGCGTCATGCTCCACGACGAAGTACGCCTCACCATCGAGATCCACCATCCGCTGCCGGATCCCGTAGTCGCGGGGCACGCGCAAGCGCGTGTCGACGCCGAGCAACGCGCGGGAGCCGTCCGGTAGCGTCAGGGAAGACAGCTGCCCACGCGCGGTGGCGAACGAGCGCGACGGCCCCGCCGGCCTGGGGAGACGCCACAGCAGCGAAGCGGCAAGCAGGACCGCAATGGTCGCCGCGACCTGCCTGGGCCAAGGCGCCCTCCACCAGGGGCGCCGGGTCGCCACGAGCTCCAGCGAGGATCGCCGAGGCGCGCGAGACCGGCGGGTGAGCGACTCCGGGACGTCCCAGCTCCGGCTGGTGTCGCCCGTGAGCCGCCACACGGCACGCAACTGGTCCAGCAGCTCGCCGCGCGTCGGATCGGCCGCGATCCACGCTTGGATCGCCGCCGCTTCCTCGGGCGAACAGTCGCCTTCGATCAAGCGGAGCAGGTCGGCTTCTGCGAACACGGGGCCTCTAGACTGAGAACCCCTGGGGAGGCCTCGAGTATGAAGCGGCGGGTGGGGTGAGGTAGGGCGCAAGTTTGTCCTTGAGGAGCACCGTCGCGCGCCACATCTGAGACTTCACGGTGCCGAGGGACACGCCGGCGCGCGCTGCGATCTCGCGGTAGCTGAGGTGATGGTGGCGGCGCAGCACGAAGATCTCACGGCACCGCGCTGGCAGGTCGGCGATCGCGCCTGCGATGACGTCGGCAAGCTCGCGGCGCAGGTACAGATCCTCCGGGCTCGACGCGGTCGGCGTCTCTTCCCGGCTGGCGCGCTCGACCCAGGCCGCCGCGACGCGCCGGTGGCGCAGGTATTTCAAGGCGCGGTTTCGCGCCGCCACGTACAGATAGGGCTTGGTCAGGCAGACGCTGCCGCGCAGGGCGCGGGAATCCCACAGGCGCAGGAACAGGTCGTGTACGAGGTCCTCGGCGGCCTCCGCCGACCCCACAAAGCGCAAGACGTACTCGCAGAGTTCGACGTAATACGCCTGGAACGCCGCCTCCCACAGGTCGTGGGAAGGGCGTGATGCGCGCACCGGCAACCGGGACTCCGGTGCCGACGCGGCGTGATGAAAGGGCTCCGACATGGGCGCGATGTCGTGGAACCGTACGCTGCAAGTATGAAGCCCAAAGGGCGCGGGAGTAAGAGCCACGGGATGGGGCAGGCTCGGTGCTCTTGCAAATCGGGACCCGGCATTGAATCCTAGGGCGCGAAAGCCAGAGCATGCTGCTCCCAGCTAGTCCGCCGCCTGAAACTCCCCGGGCCGGAGCGCCCGTACGGTGCGCACCCCTTCCCCCGAGGTCCGTCCATGAGAGTTGCGCTGCTCCTGTGTGCGCTGGCCGTGCCGCTCGAAGCCCAATCGCCAGCGGCGTCGGCATCGCCGCGGCCCGTCGACTCGCTGGCCCTGGCCCGCCAGTACACCCGCTGGTTCTACACCGGGCAAGTGGATAGCCTGATGGCGCATCACCCCGCCGCGCAACGCGGCGACTCGGCGATCCGTGCGGAGCTGGAGGCCCGCGTGTCGCAGCTGGCGCTGCGGGCCGGCACGGAGGTCCAAGTGTTGGAGGAGAAGTTCGTCCGACGGAACGGCCGCCCGCAGTATTGGCGCACGGCGCGCTTCACTGATTTTTCGGAGCCGATCCTGCTGCGCTGGGTGATCAATCCCAGCGGCGAGATCGTCGGTATGGGGCTCGGCCCGCTCAGCCAGGCGCCCCCGATCGATCCCTAAACGAACGCGGCGCCACCCAGGGGGCGGCGCCGCGCGCTCTCAGGTGCCGTGTGTGGTTAGAGCTTCACGACGTTCTGCGCCGCCGGACCCTTTTGGCCCTGGACGACTTCGAACTCGACCCGCTGGCCCTCGGCCAGCGACTTGAACCCTTCCGCCTGAATCGCGGTGTGATGCACGAAGCAGTCCTTGCTGCCGTCCTCGGGGGTGATGAACCCGAACCCCTTGGCGTCATTGAACCACTTCACGGTACCGGTGATGCGTGCCATACTGGTGTAACTCCTAACTAGAATTGTTCCCGGCGACGGCTGCCCTTCGCCTTGCGGCGGGCTGCAGCCTTGTCTTTGCGTCGCCGTCGAGCGGCAGGGCTCTCGTAAAACCGCTTCTTCTTCATGTCCTGGAACAGGCCCGCCTTGGTGACTTGACGGCGGAACTTCTTCAAGACGAAGTCCAACCGGTCGGTCTCGCTCAGCGTAACGTGCATACGGCCCCTTCCAGGGTGAGAGCCGAGCCAGAAACAAGACGAGGACCTCAGGCGACAGCCCAGGTCCTCTTGTCAGTCTCTGGTGTTCAGCGCACGGCACCATGCCGTGGCCCTTTCGCTCGGCCCAAGAATCGCACGGGGGACGGGAAAAGTCAACCGTGGCCCCGACGCCACAGGTCGCGCCGTACCAATGTCTTCGCCCTCTCGGGACGGTCCGCCATGAGCCCGCCCATTTGAACCGACGGAACCACAGTAGCAAGTTGTTGTCCATGCGCCCCACCTCTCTCCTGGGCATCTTGTCGCTCCTGTGTAGCGGCGTGTGCAGCGCCTGTGGCGGACGGTCCGGCCCGCCCCCGGTCCGGCCGGTGCGCGACACACTCGCCCAGCGTGCTCCCCCCCCTCCCGCCGTGGTGCGCGACACGGCGCTCGAGCAGCGCGCCGACCGGCTCGAACTGCGGCTGATCGAGAAGGAGGCGCAGGTCGACCAACTGCAGGCGCGGCTCGACGACGCGCGACGGGAAGTCGTGCGCGCGATGGCGAAGCTGCAGTCGCTCGCGACCCGCGCCGAGGCAGCCTCCGGGATGGCGGAAGCGGAGATTGCGTTGCAGGCGCTCCGCACCGGGGGAGGAGAGCGCGGAGGAAGCGGAGGGAGCGGGGGGAGCGGGGGGAGCGGCGCGCAGGGAACACCGGAGATCAGTCAGGCTACACAACTGCTGCAGCTGGCGACGGCGGAGTTCGACAAGCAGAACTATGCCGGCGCGCTCTACCTCGCGAACCAGGCGAAGGACGTGGTGGCCCCGGGACAGGAGCGGGTCGCGAGCGTCGCGCGCGGCTCGCTCCGCCAGGGCGAGGTGCTGTTCGCGCTGCCGTTGAGACTGCAGACCGCGGGGCGCGCCAATGTGCGTGCCGGGCCCGGGAGCGGCTTCCAGGTGATGTTTACCGTCGATGCGGGGACACCGCTCACGGGTTACTCCTACGTGGAGCAGTGGGTGCGGGTCGCGGACGAAGCGGGCCGCTCCGGCTGGATCTACCAGAGTCTCATCGGCCGACGGCCGTAGAGGGGGGGCGGGCTAGGACTCGGGCTCCGAGCCGACGGGGCGCGACTTGCGCCGGCGCTCGGCGGCGCCGGGCGCCACAACCACGCGGTCGCGGCCTTCGCGCTTCGCCTGGTACAACGCGGCGTCCGCGATCGCGATCAACGTCTCCGCCGTGTCCCCGTGCGCGGGGTATTCCGCGACGCCGAAGCTGAGCGTAACCGCCCCGCCCGGCGGCTCCTCCGCCGCCAGCCGCAGCCGCACGCGATCGGCCACCTCCGCGGCGCCGTCCCCCTCCGTTTCCGGCATCAGGACGAAGAATTCCTCGCCGCCGTAGCGCGCGACGACGTCCACGTCACGCGTCGCCTCGCGCAGGAGCGCGGCGATCCGTTGCAACACGTGGTCGCCGGCGGGATGGCCGTGCGCGTCGTTGTAGCGCTTGAAGTGGTCCACGTCCGCCATCAACACGGCGAAGCTGCGTTTGAGTCGCCGCGCCCGCCGCGTCTCGTGGTCCAGCGCTTCCATCATCCGCCGCCGATTGTAGAGCCCCGTGAGCGGGTCGGTGATTGACAACTCCTCCAGCTCCAGCCGGCTTTCGCGCAGCCGCGCCACCATGTCGTTGAAGACCTCGGTGAGGTAGCCGACCTCGCCGCCCGTCACGACCGGGAGGTCGACGTCGAGGTCGCCTTTGGCCACCTTGGCGGCGCCCGTCGCGAGCCGGTCGAGCGGCCGCACGATCAGGTGCCCGAGGAAGTAGCCCAGCGCGCCAACCGCCGCGAGGAGCGCGGTGACGATCAGCAGCGTGACGTTCCGCAGCCGGGTCACCTGCCGGTACGCCTCGCCGGCCGGGATCTCGGCCACCACGACCCAGTCGAGTCCGGGCACGCGGCGGGCACTGCCGACGACGCGCTCCCCCGTGTAGCTGGTGAATGAGACGGCGCTCCCCTCGCGGGCGAGGAGCCCGCGGGCCGCCTCGGGCGTGAAGCGCATCTCCATCACGGACGGGGAGCTGCCCCCGGAGGTGACGATGAGGCCGCCGTCTTGGAGCATCAGGTAGAGCTGGCCGCTCTCCCCGGGCGCAAAGCGGCGGAGCGTGCGGGCCAGGCTGCGCAGGTTGATCCGCGCCGCAATGGCGCCGAGGAATCGGCCGCTCGCGGGCTGGATGCGGACGGCGGCCACCATCTCGGGGCGGCTCGACGTCGAGTCCCAATACGGCAGGCCCAGCGCCAAGTTGTCGGCGCGCACGCGCGCGACCCAGTCGGCCGGCAGCGCCACGGGGCTCAGCCGCGGCGCGCTCGAGGCGACGACGTGACCATGCGGGTCCACGACCAACAGCTCGTCGTAGTCCACGAACCGGTCGCGCACCGAGTTGAGGTAATCGGTGAGACGACCGTACGCCAGGCCGGCACGGACAGGCTCGTCGTTGACCCGCGGCAGACGCTCCAGATTCTCGGTGACCTCATACGAGTTGGCGAACACCCGCAGGTCGTACCGCCGCTCCTTGACCCACAGGTCCAGCTCGCGCGCCGCCTGCTCGCTCGCGCCGAGCAGCTCCTGCGACGCCTTGGCCGTGAGGGCCCGCTTGTTCTCGACGTACGAGATCCAGGCGGTGGTAAGGGACGGCAGCAGCGTGGCGAGCACGGCGAACATCAGGATCTTGCTCCTGATGCCGTCGAGCCGCAGGGCTCTGAGTCGCTGTGACGTGATCCGTTCCCAGGAACTCACGGGTGCTTTCCCCCCTCGGGTACCAGCAACATTCACCTCGCCGACGGTACCGCAAGCCGCCGCGCGAAACCGTGCGGGGTGTCACGCGTGACCTGGCGCACCGGGAGGCTCAGGGCCAGACTAGAGACCACCATGAGCCGCTCGGACACCCTTTCCCGCCGTTCGTTCCTCCAGTACTCCGCTGCGGCCGCGGCCGCCGCCGCGACCGCCACTCCTCGTCCGCCGTTGGCCGCGCCCCCCTTCGAGCTGGAGGAGGCCACGATCGCGGCGCTCCAGGAGGGCTTGCGCACGGGGAAGTACACGGCACGCTCGCTCTGCGACGCGTACCTCGCACGCGTGGACGCCGTTGACCGAGCCGGGCCGACGTTGCGAGCGATGATCGAGACGAACCCGGAGGCGCTCGCGATCGCCGATCGGCTGGACGCCGAGCGTCGCGCTGGGCGGATGCGCGGCCCGCTGCACGGCATCCCGGTGCTCATCAAGGACAACATCGCGACCGCCGACCGGATGATGACCACGGCCGGATCGCTCGCACTCGTCGGTGTGACGCCACCGCGCGACGCCGTCCTCGTGGAGCGGCTGCGCGCCGCCGGCGCCGTGATCCTCGGGAAAACCAACCTGAGCGAGTGGGCGAACTTTCGCTCGAATCAGTCGTCCAGCGGCTGGAGCGGCCGCGGGGGGCAATGCAAGAACCCCTACGTGCTCGACCGCAATCCCTGCGGCTCGAGCTCCGGCACCGGCGCCGCCATCGCGGCCAACCTCGCCGCCGTGGGCGTCGGCACCGAGACCGATGGCTCGATCGTCTGCCCCTCGTCGGCGTGCTCGCTGGTGGGCGTCAAGCCGACGCTCGGCCTGGTCAGCGGGGCGGGGATCATTCCGATCGCCCACAGCCAGGACACGGCCGGCCCGATGACGCGGACCGTCACCGATGCGGCGATCCTGCTCGGCGTACTGGAGGGCGGCACCAAGGATTACACCGCGAGCCTCGACGCCGGTGGCCTCCGGGGCGCGCGGATCGGCGTCGCGCGCAAGAAGGTGTTCGGCTACAGCCCGGAGGCCGACGCCCTGGTCGAAGCGGCAATCGACACTCTGCGCCGCCAGGGCGCCGTCGTCGTGGACCCAGCCGACATCCCACACATTGGCGAGTACGACGACTCCGAGTTCACGGTGCTGCTCTACGAATTCAAGACGGACCTGAACGCCTATCTCGCCGCGTGGGCGCCGGGCGCCGGGATTCGGACCCTCGCCGACCTCATCGCGTTCAACGACGCCAACAAGGACCGCGAGCTGCCGTATTTCGGACAGGAGATTCTGCTCCAGGCCCAGGAGAAGGGACCGCTCACCGACCAGGTGTACCGCGACGCGCTCGAGAAAGACCGCCGGTTGTCGCAGACCGAAGGGCTCGACGCCGTGTTCGGCCAGCACACCCTCGACGCGATCGTCGCGCCCACGGGGAGCCCGCCGTGGCCGACGGATCTGATCAACGGTGACCATTTCCTCGGTGCCAGCTCGACACCCGCGGCCGTCGCCGGGTATCCCAGCGTCAGCGTGCCGGTGGGCTACGCGTTCGGTCTCCCGGTGGGCATGTCGTTCATCGGGCGGGCGCGCAGCGAGGCGACGCTGCTCAAGTTCGCGTATGCCTACGAGCGGGCCGCGCTGCCGCGGCGGCCGCCGCGATTCCTGCCGACCGTCCTCATCCCCTGACCTCCTCTCCACGCTGAGGTCAGCGGAGTGGAGCCCCAGCCGCGATCCAGCGGGCGAGGAGGTCCCGCTCCTCGGGCGTCATGCCCGTCTTGTTGCCGAGCGGCATCGTCTGTGTGTCCACAGTGCGCACCCGGATCCGCTCCGCCAGTCGCTGGATGCTCTCCGGTGTGTCGAACGCCACGCCGGCGGGCTGCGGGCCGAACGTCGCGTCAGTCTGGAACGCCGAGTGGCACGGCAGGCAGCGGCGGTTGATCACGCCGCGCACGTCGGCGAAGGAAGGCACCGCGCCGACGGCGCTCGGCGCTGGGCGACCCGGCGCCGACAGCACGACCGCGGCGCCGAGCGCGACCAGGGCCGGCGCCAAGGTCCACGCCGCCGACCGGACGCCCGCGATCATCACATGGCGTGCCGCCGCGCCGGCGACCATGAGCAACAGCAGGATGAGCCAGTTGAGCGAACCGGCGTACGTTGCCGGGTAATGACTGCTCAGCATGATGAAGAGCAGCGGCAGGGTCAGGTAGCTGTTGTGCACGGATCGCCGTTTGGCGCGCTCACCCAGCGTGAAGTCGGGCTGCCGTCCCGCTTCGGTGGCCGCGATCATCTCGCGCTGGGCGGGGAGAATGCGCATCCACACGTTCGCCACCATGAGCGTCCCGAGCAGCGCGCCCACGTGCATGTAGGCCGCCCGGCCGGCGAACAGGCGGCACAACACGATGGTGACGGCGGCGAGGGCGACGAGCGACAGCGCCGCGGCTAGGCCGCGGCGCGCGGCCAGCGGCGAACGCCACAGCGCGTCGTAGGCCAGCCATCCCACGAGGAGTAGGCCGATCCCGAGGGCCGTCGCGGGCCCCCGGGCGATACGCGACACGGCAGGATCGAGGAGGTACGCGCCGCCGCTCAGGTAGTAGACGATCACCAGCAGCGCGATGCCGCTGATCCACGTCAGCAGCGCTTCCCATTTGAACCAATGGAGGACAGCCGGCAGCTCTCCGGGGCCCGGACGGCGCTTCTCGACCGCGTAAAACCCGCCGCTGTGGACCAGCCACAGCTCCCCCTCGACGCCAGGCCGGGGCCCGGTTGGCCTGGTCAAGGCGCGGTCGACCCAGATAAAGTAGAAGGAGGTGCCGATCCAGGCGATGCCGGCGACGAAGTGGGCCCAGCGCAGCAGCAGATTCGTCCAATCGCCGAGGTGGGCGGTCATGGGGGCTGTAATTTCACCGTGAAACCTCACCCGGCCAGCCCCCGTCAGGTCGGGCGATCCGTCTGACCCTCCTTGAGCTGCGGAGACCATCCGATGAAGCCAGCGTGCGTCCTGACGGCCGTCCTTCCGTTCGCCGCGTTCCTGACCGCTTGCGCAAAAGCCGATGCCGACGACGGCTCGAGCCGCCCCTACAAAGTCGGCGTCGTGGACCGCGGCGAGGTGCGCGTGACCGTCGAGGAAACGGGGGTCGTCGAGCCCGAGCGGCGCATCGTCGTGAAGTCGCCGATCTCGGGGGTCGTGCAACAGCTGTACGTGCGGGAGGGCGACCGAGTCCAGCCGGGCCAGGTGCTCGCCCGCATCCTTCCCGACATCGCGCAGGCGAACAGCCTGGCGCAGCTCCGCAGTGAGATCGCCCGGGCGCAGATCGCCCGCGACAACGCGAAGCGCGAGTACGACCGCGCCCAGACTCTCTCCTCGATGGGCGGCATCACCCAGGCGGATCTCGATCAGCGGCGGGTCGGGTACGAGCAGGCCGAGAACGAGTGGCGCACGGCGCAGGACCAGCTGCGGCTCGTGCAGCTCTCCGGGGTCACGGCGGGGGACTCGGCGGGTGGCGGGGCGCAGTGGGCACGGATCATCGCGCCGGCCGCCGGCGTCATCATCGGGCGCGGCGTCGAGGAAGGGGAAACCGTGGTCGGCGGAACGAGCGCGTTCGGCGGCGGCACCGAGCTGTTCACGATGGCCGACCTGTCGACGCTGCTCGTGAAGGCGGCGATCAACGAGGTCGACATCGGCAAGGTGAAGCGCGGCGACCGAGTCGCGCTCACCGTCGACGCCTTTCCGGGCGACACGGCGCAAGGGGTCGTGCGGCTCGTGCCTCCCGCCGCACGGCAGCAGGAGCGGGTGCGCGTGTTCGACGTCGAGATCGAGGTGACGGGCGGGGCTCGCGTCCTCCGGCCCGGGATGACCGCCAACGTGCGCATTTCGGGCCCGGTGCGCAGCGAGGTCGCCCGCGTGCCCGTGGAAGCTGTGTTGCTCCAGGAGGGGAAGCCCGTGGTCTACAAGATTGGGGGCAGCGGTCCGCAGCCCGTGGCGGTGACGCTGGGGTTGTCGGACCTGTTCTTCGTCGAGATCGTGAGCGGGCTCGTCGCCGGGGATTCGATCGCCCTCGAGGACCCGGTGGCGGCGGTGGAGCGCGCGCGCAGCCCCGCGCGACGGCGCTGATGCCCGGCCTGATCGAGGCCCGCGGCCTCGCCAAGACCTACCGGCTCGGGCAAGTGGACGTCCAGGCATTGCGGGGCGTGGACGTCGACATGGCGGCGGGGGAGTTCGTCGCGATCACGGGGCCGTCCGGCTCGGGGAAGAGCACCCTGATGCACATCCTCGGCTGTCTCGACACGCCGACGGCGGGGAGCTACCGGCTCGACGGCGAGGACGTAAGCGGCCTGTCGGGCAAGCGGCTGGCGCAGGTGCGCAACCGCAAGGTCGGGTTCGTGTTCCAGACCTTCAATCTGATGCCGAGACTCACCGTCGAAGAGAACGTCGCCCTTCCATTGAAGTACCGCGGCGGCGTGCCCCGGGCGGAGCGGCGGGCGCGGGCGCTGCGGCTGCTCGAGCGCCTCGGGCTGCGCGACCGCGTGGGCCACCGGCCCGACGAGCTGTCGGGCGGCGAGCGGCAGCGGGTGGCGATCGCGCGCGCGCTGGTGGGCGAACCCGCGATTCTGATGGCCGACGAGCCCACGGGGAACCTCGACTCGCAGTCGGGCGCCGACGTGCTGCAGACCTTCGCCGAGTTGCACGGCGCGGGGCACACCATCGTCCTGGTGACCCACGACCCCGGTGTCGCCGCCCGGGCGCAGCGCATCATCCAGATCAGCGACGGGCGGGCCGTCTGAACCTGCTGGAGTCGCTCCTCACCGGCCTCGACGAAGCGCGCCGCCACTGGGGCCAGACGGTCCTGTCATTCCTCGGCCTGGTCCTCGGCACCGGCAGCATCGTCACAGTGCTGGCGCTGTTCGGCGGGCAAACGGCGCTCACCGAGCAATTCCTCAGCGAAGTGGGCGGGCGGGGCACGATCATCGTCTCCGACCGGGAGTCATCCGCCCACCCCGATGCGCGGGAGCTCGCCTCGAAGCGGCTCACGTTTCACGACGCGCAGTATTTGCGCGACCGGGCGGGGGCGCTCGCGGCGGTGAGTCCCGGCTGGGCGCAGCAGCTCTCCTACCGCGTCGGTACCACGAGCTTCGAGGGCCAGGTGATCGGCACGGTGCCCGACTACATGGCGATCAACGACATTCGGCCGCTGGTGGGGCGGTACTTGAGCGACCTGGACGTGCGCCAGCAGGCGCGGGTGGTCGTGCTCGGCTGGAAGTACGCTGATTCGCTGTTCGGCGTGGCGACGCGTGCCCTCGGGCAGCTCGTCAGCCTCGGGGGCAAGACCTTCACGGTGGTCGGCGTGATGGAGCGGGAGGAGTTCTACTTTGCGGCGTGGGAGGACAACGCCCTCGAGTATCGCAACGAGCGCGCCTACATCCCGATCAGCACGGCGATCGCCCAGTACAGTGCGAACGACCGGCTCAGTTTTCTCACACTCAAGGCCCGACCGGCGGTGGGCGGCGCGGCGGCGCAGGCGCAGGTGCGCAGCCTGCTGTACGCCCGGCACGGGGTGGAGGACTTCGACATCCGCGCATCCGGTCAGGGGGCGGGGGCGCAGAGCGGGCAGTTTCTCCTCCTCTTCAACTTCATCTTTCTGGTGGTGGGCGTGGTCTCGCTCATCACCGGAGGCATCGTGATCGCCAACATCCTGCTCGCCTCCGTGGTCGAGCGCGTGCGGGAGTTCGGGACGCGGATGGCGCTCGGCGCCACCGGGCTCGCCATCTTCGCGCACGTATTGGCCGAGGTGCTGGTCGTGACGGTGATGGGCGGCCTGCTCGGCCTGAGCCTCGGCGCCGCCCTGACAGGCGTGGTCGCGCACTTCATGCAGATGCCGGCGGTGGTGAGCCCCTTCATCGCCACGGTGTCGCTCGGCACCGCGTTGACCGTGGGCCTCGTCGCCGGGCTCTTCCCCGCGCTCCGTGCCGCGCGGCTGTCTCCCGTGGAGGCCCTCCGGTATGCGTGACGCGTGGGAGCTCGTGATCGACGCGTTGCGTGAGATCCGGGCGCACAAGCTGCGCTCCCTCCTCACGCTGTCGGGAATCGTGTTCGGCACCGCGTCCGTCGTGTCGATGACGTCGCTCGCATCGGCGATGAAGACGCTCGTGTACGACGACCTGATGGCGATGGGCTTCCCCCGCAGCTTCACGGCCTCCGACCGCGGCCCCCGCTCCGACGCCCGCACCGCCGCCACGCTGCGCCATACCGGGGTGCGACTCATCGACGTCGAGGCGCTCCGCGCCGTCCCGGGCGTGGCCAGCGTCCACGGCCGCAACTTCGGGCAGGAGTACGTCGTGAACGCCCCCGCCGATCGGCGCCGCGTCCGGATCGACGGCGTGGACGCAGGCTACCTCGAGCTGCGCAATTACCGGATCACGGCGGGCCGCAGCCTGCGGCCCCTCGACGTGGCCAACCGCGCCCGGGTCGCCGTCGTCGGGTCGGAACTGGTGCACGATCTGTTCGGCGCCGTGGAGCCCGTCGGCCAGACGATCACGATCGACGGCGTTCGGTTTCTGGTCGTCGGCGTGGTGGCGCCGATCGAGTTCGACATCATCCCCGCCGATTTCACGTTTGTGGCGCGGCGCATCTACGTCCCCTACACCTACCTCACCCGCTACTACCAGGGCGAGGGCCGGGTGGACCAGGTGCTCGTCACCGCCGCCCCGACGGTCGACTTCGGCGGCGTCCTGCGGCGCGGCGTCACGCTGTTGCGCCAGCGCCACGGCGGAACGGAGGACTTCGAGATCGACAACGAGGCCGCCGACGTGCTGTCGGACCTCGCGATGGCAGACAACATCCTGGGCGGGTGGAACGCCGTCATGTTCACGATCGCGGGGGTGACGCTCGTGGTCGGCGGGATCGGGCTGTTCAGCGTGCTGCTGATCTCGGTGCGTGAACGGGTGCGGGAGATCGGGATCCGGAAGGCGCTGGGGGCTGACGACGGCGCGGTCCTGCGGCTGTTCCTCGCTGAGTCGCTCACCCTGGCCTTTCTGGGTGCTGTGGTCGGCATCGGCGGCGGCGCCGGCCTCACGGTCATCACCGAGCTGATCGGCCGCCAGTTCGGCAAGCCGTTCGTCATCCCGGTCAACGTCCCCGGGGTTTTCCTGGCCGTGCTGTTCGCGCTCATCGTCGGCGTCCTGTTCGGCTGGTATCCGGCCCGCCGCGCCGCGCGGCTCGACCCGATCGAGGCAATCGAGGGAGTGTAGCTCAACGGTCGCTCCCCTCTCGCCGTACTCGTCGAAAACCCTAGATTCCCCGCATGAAGCTCTGCCTCCCCCTGCTGCTGGCGCCGTGCACCCTCGCGGCCCAAGTCCCCGACACGACCGTGCGCGACACGGTGCCCCTGCCGCCCGTTACGGTGACGGCCACCCGGCACGCCACGAGCCTCTTCGCCGTCCCGTTGGCGGTCACGCAGCTCAAGAAGCACGACCTGTTCGGGACCACAGGGTACGGGCTCGACGACGCCCTCGCCCTGGTCCCGGGTGTCGTGGTGCAGTCGCGCTACGGCAACCAGGACGTCCGGATCGCGATCCGCGGCTACGGCGCCCGCGGCGCGGGGGATCGCTCGAATGCCGGAACGTCGCGCGGCATCCTGGTCTTGCTCGACGGGTTCCCGGAGACCGAGCCGGATGGTCGCACATCGTTCGACGGCATCGACCTGGCGGCCGCGCAGTCGGTCGAGGTGGTGCGCTCCAATGCGTCGGCCGTGTGGGGGAATGCGGCCGGGGGCGTCGTCAGCGTGTCCACGCTGCCGGACTTCGAGGAGCGGCTGGGCGCGGTCGAGCCGCTTGCCGGATCGTTCGGCCTGCGGCGTTGGGCGCTGCGGGGCGGCGTCGGTCTCGGCGCGGGCAAGCTGAGTGCGTCGTACGTGCGGAGCGATTTCGACGGCTGGCGCGTGCATTCGGGGAGCCGGCGCTCGCTGCTCAACGTCGCGCTGGTGACGCCGGTCGCCGAGCGCACCACGCTCGGCGTGTACGCGGTCGGGAGCAGCAACCTGTTCCGCATTCCAGGGCCGCTCACGGCGACGCAGGTCGCGGCCGATCCGCGCCAGGCGAATGCGACCTACCTGGCGCGCGACGAGCGGCGGGACAATCTGGTGGGACGGCTGGGGCTGACGCTGGACCACGCGGTGTCGGACGGCGTGGGGATCTCCACCCTGGCCTTCGTGAATCCGAAGGTGCTGCACCGATCCGAGCGCGGGACGTTCCGCGACTTCACCCGTATCCATGCTGGCGGCAATACCGTGCTGCGGATCGCCAACGCGCCGGGCCGTGGGGTTCGCGGGACGCTGCTCGTCGGCGGGGACTTCGCCGTGCAGGACGGCGCGATCCTCTTCTACTCGCTGACTCCGCAGGGGACTCGGGGCGATACGCTGCGCGACAACAAAGGCGAAGGGGCGCGTAATGCCGGGCTGTTCCTCACCGAGGAGCTGGAGTTCGGCCGCTGGGCGCTCGCGCTCGGGGCGCGCTACGACGACATCACCTACGACTACCGCAGCTACATCGACCCCGGCCTGGACACGCGCAAATCGTTCACCGGCCTCACACCGAAGCTCGGGATGACGTACCGAGTCACGCCCACCCACACGGTGTACGCCTCGGTGGGCGGTGGCGTCGAAGTGCCGGCCGGGAACGAGACGGACCCGGCTCCCCCGCTCGACACGGCCACCGCGATCAATCCGCTGCTCGATCCGATCCGCTCCACGACGTACGAGATCGGCACGAAGCGCGTCGTCGTGCGCGCGGGCGGCGGGTTCGTGCGCGAGGTGAGCTACGATGTCGCCCTGTACCACACCGCCGTCCGGGACGAGATCGTCCCCTACCGCGGGGGTCGCTTCTACTTCACGGCCGGCAAGGTGCGGCGCCGCGGGGCGGAGCTGGGCCTGCGGGTCGGTGCCGCGGGCGGCATCTCGGTGCGCTCCGCCGTCGCGTACGTCGATCACCGCTACTCGCGCTATGTCGTGGACTCCGCGTACTACGGGAGTCCGGGCGCGTCCGCCGATTACAGCGGCAACCGTGTGGTAGGCGTGCCGAATCTGACGTACGCCGTGGCGTTGGAGGTCGCGCCCCCGGCCGCGCGGCCGCTCGAGCTCCGCGTCGGCGTGCAGGGGATGTCGTCCTATTTCGCCGACGACGCGAACCAGGTGGTGGTGCCGGCGTATCGGACGGTTGCGTTCACGCTGGGATCGGGCGAGCCGCTCGCCCTGGGCGGGGGACTCGGGGTGAGCGCCTTCGTGACGGTCGAGAACCTCTTCGACCGGCACTACATCGCGTCGGCGTTCCTCAACCCGGACGTCGTGGCGGGCGAGGCGGTGGCGTTCGAGCCCGGCCTGCCGCGGCACGTCGTGGTGGGATTCTCGATTACGACCCGTTAGATCCTTCGCTTCGCGCGCGTACCGCGCGCTCGCTCAGCATGACAGCTCCGCGCGGTGTCTTGAGAAAGAAGAGGGGGAGGTTCTTTTCCCTTTCTGTCCAGAAGCGCGAGCGAGCTTGTCATCCTGAGCGCCGCAGGCGCGAAGGATCTGCTTCTGAATGGCGCGGCAGGCGCGAAGGATCCCGCAGGCGCGAAGGATCTGCTGCTTCAGCGCACGGACACCGCGTCCGACGCTTCGCTCAGAATCTCCCAGATCCGATCTGCCCAGTCGCGGTGTTCCGGTTTCATCAGCACGGAGCGCAGGCAGGTGAGCGTCGCCAGGTCGCGCTCCATGCGGCCCAGGTCGAAGAATTCCACCGGCAGCTCTGCCAGGGCGAGATGGAGGTGGCGCCGCGCCGCCTCCTCGAAGAGCCGCCGCGCCCGCGCCGACGCCTCCGTCACCCGCGCCGCCCGCGGCGCCCAGACCAGGATGTCCAGCTCCGGCGGCGCGGCCGTCACGAAGCGCCGGTCCTCCTTCAGCCGCCCGTAGAGCGTCAGCGCCGCTTTTCGGCCGGCCGCTAGGCCGCGCGCGAACTCACCGTCCGCCACGAGTGGCAACAGCCGCTGCGTGGCCCACAGCGCGACCGCCGCCGCCCCCGGCCGCGAGCATTCGAGACTGATCTCGCCCAGGTGCAACTGCGTCGAGCTGAAGTACGTGTACGGTGAGTCGTGCTTGTAGAACCGTCCGACCGCCGGGTCTCGGAACAACACACACCCGCACCCATACGGCTGCAGCCCGTGCTTGTGCGGATCGATCACGATCGAATCGACCTCGCCCAGCCGGTCGTACGTCCGTCGCGTCTCGGCCGCGAGGTTCGACGCCAGGCCGAAGTAGCCCCCGTACGCGGCGTCCGCGTGCAGGCGGAACCGGTGCCGCTCGCGGAGATCGAGGATTGCCGGGAGGGGGTCGACGGAGCCGGTTGCCGTCGTCCCGATCGTCGCCACGACGGTCCCGACGCCACCGGCGGCGAGCCGCCGCTCGAGCGCCGCGGGGTCGAGGCGCCCGCGCCAGTCGCACGGGATCGTCTCGAACGCGAGACCCAGGACGCCGCTGATCCGCTGGTGCGTGTAGTGCGCCTGGGCCGAGGCGACGATGGTGGCGCCGGGGTGGAGCCGGCCTGCGACCCACAGCGCTTCGAGGTTTGCCATCGTGCCGCCGCTCGTGAGGTGGCCGAGGTGAGCGTCCCACCCGATCAGGCGCGCCAGCTCGGCGACCGCTTCTTTCTCCATCGCCGAGCTGGCGCGCCCCCCGTCGAGCGCGTGATTGTTCGGGTTGACCCACTGCGCCAGGGCGTACGCCAGTCGGGCCACCGGATGCGGCGGCTTCATCATCTGGCCGGCGTACAGCGGATGGAAATAGGGGTAGTTGTCGCGCAGCCGGTCGGCGACGTCGGTGAGGACGCGCCCGAGAGCGGCCGCGTCATACGCGGTCTCTGCGGCCGGCAGGTCAACGAACCCGGCGCGCAGGCGCTCGAGCGCGACGCGGAGGAGATCGAGGGGTTCGGCCCCGTCCGTCATGGGGCCAAAGATAGGCGTCAGGTCCCGCCGCCGCCGAGTTCGTCGTGGAGGATCTTCAGCATGATGAGCACGCCCGCCGGTGGTCCCGCGTACGAGCCGAACCGGACCCCGGCCTGCCACGTCAGGTCGGCCCCGCCAGGCCTGCCGCGAATGACCTCCGCGCCGACGATCACGCCGGCCAAATCGCCGTGACTCAGCGCCACGTGGGTGGTGAAGCTCGGGAACCTCGGGCGGAACCGGTCGTGGTCCCCCGACACGAGGATTCCCACCGACACGTCGAGGCTCGTCTCGCTGTTCAACCAGCGCCGATAGCGGGGCCGGACCCCGAAGTACGAGCGCTCATGGCCGAAGCTCTTGATCATCGCGGCCCCGAAGGCATGACGCGGGCCCTGGTTGACCATCCCGCCGAACTCCCAGGTGAGATAGTCGCCCTTCACCTTGCCGCCGCCTGGCTCCTCCACGGCGTTGAGGCGTGTCCCGTAGGTGAAGTCGGTGATCCAGAAGGATTCGCAGTGCGCCAGGGGCCGACCGCGCCAGCAGGTCGGCCCGGTCGAGTCGGACGCGTGTGGAGGAGGTGTCTGGGCGGCGGCGGTTCCGGCCCAGGCGAGGAGAGCGGCGGCGCAGGAGAGGCGCATGGGGCCAACCCTGCGCCGGCGGCGTCAAGCGGTTTTCAAGAGTGGAGCCGGCCTAGCGGTTGCCAGTGCGCCGGGGGGCGCGCAGCTTATCCGCCCAATCCGGAGGATTCCCCCACATGCCCACCCCGTTCGACATGCGCCTGATCCAGTGTGGAGCACGGCTGCGCCGCACGCCGTTCTTCGACGCCACCCAGCGCTGGGGCGCCAAGGCCTACACCGTCTACAACCACATGCTGTTTCCGATCTGCTTCGACGAGCTCGAGGCGGAATACTGGCACTTGCTCAACCACGTGACGCTGTGGGACGTGGCGGTGGAGCGGCAGGTCGAGATCACGGGACCCGACGCGTTTCAGTTTACGAACCTGCTGACCCCACGAGACCTCGCCCGCTGCGCGGTGGGCCAGGGGAAATACGTGGTGATCACGGGCGAGGACGGCGGCATCATCAACGACCCGGTCCTGCTGCGCCTGGGGGAGAACCACTTCTGGCTCGCGCTCGCCGACAGCGACGTGCTCCTGTGGGCCCGGGGCGTGGCGCTTCGCTCGGGGCTCAACGTGCAGATCGGCGAGCCCGATGTCTGCCCGCTCCAGCTCCAGGGCCCCAAGGCGAAGGACGTGGTGCGAGCCCTATTCGGCGAGCGGGCGGTCCAGCTCAAGTACTACTGGTTTCTCGAGACCGCGCTCGACGGCATCCCCGTCGTCGTCACGCGCACCGGGTGGACCGGCGAAGTGGGCTTCGAGATCTACCTGCGCGACGGCAGCAAGGGCGACGTCCTGTGGGAGCGGATTATGGCGGCTGGCAAACCGCACGACATCCGGCCCACCGGGCCCTCCGACATCCGCCGCATCGAGGCCGGGATCCTCAACTGGGGGGCGGACATCACGCTCGACACCAACGTGTACGAGGTGGGCCTCGAGCGGCTCGTGGACGAACAGAAACCGGCCGACTACATCGGCCGGGAGGCGCTGCGCCGGGTCAAGGCGGCCGGCGTGAAGCGCAAGCTCGTGGGGGTGGAGATCGGCGGCGACCGGATCGAGTTCAACATGGCGAAGTGGGCGGTCACGGCCGGCGGGCGGCCGAGCGGACACATCACGTCCGCCATATATTCGCCGCGATTGAAGAAGAACATCGGCTACGCCATGGTGCCGGTGGCGCACGCTGCGCCCGGCACGAAGCTCACGGTCGCGATCCCCGGCGTCGCGGACCGCCCCGCGACGGTCGTGCCGATGCCGTTCGTGGACCCCCACAAGGAGATTCCGAAGAGCTGACGGGGGGGGGGGGCCGTCACGCCTCCGGCGCATCGTGCCCGAGCGCCCGGAGGAAGGCGCGATCCCACGCCGCCGGGAGGCTCTCGCGCGGCGAGTACGGGCCGGGCTGGTAGACGCGCGAGCCGACCCCCAGCTGACTCTGCTCGCAGATGTGCCAGTCCTGCCGGTTGGTGCGGTCCCAGAACTCCTCGGCATCCCGGATGTTGTAGCCGGGCGCGTCCGGCGCGTCGGGATGCACCATCCACTCGCACATCACGCGCGACGCCGTCGGGGACTGCGGCCACACCGTGTAGAACACCGCGTAGTCGGGATGCAGGCTCAGCATCATCGTCGGGAAGACCGCGTAGTAGTACGCGTGTCGGCGATCCTCGGCGGGAAGGTCGCCCAGCAGCAGGCCGCAGGCGCGACCCGTGAGTGTCGCGCTCTCGTGCGGCGCCTTGATCTCCATGCGACCGCCCAGGAATGGACCCTCCACCAGATCGTTCGCCCCGCTCGCGTACGGGAGCTTGGTGGACAGCTCCGGATGGATCGTGGGGCAATGCAGGCATTCATTGTAATTCTGCAGGATCAGCTTCCAGTTGGCGCGCACCTCGTACTCGATCCGGCGCACCGTCCGGAGCGCGGGCAGATTGTAGCGGGCGAACCGGCCGCGCAGCGGCGCGAAGGCGTGCTCCAACGGCTCGGCGGCGGGGTCCAGGTTCACGAACAGGAATCCCTCCCACTCCGCGAGCGCGACTCGGTGCAGGGGATACGCCTGCTTGTCGAATCCCTCGACCTCATGCATGTGGGGCGCGCCGATCAGCCGTCCGTCGAGGGCGTAGGTCCAGGCGTGGTAGGGGCACTGGATCGTCTCGGACAGCGGGCCGCGCGGCGTCTCGCACAGGCGCGTGCCGCGGTGGCGGCAGACATTGTAGAAGGCCCGACGCTCACCCGCCTGGTCGCGCAACACGATGATGCTCTCGCCCGCGACTTCCACGAGCACGTATTCGCCCGGCGTGGCAATCGTCTCGGCCCGCCCGGCGCAGATCCACCGGCGTCGAAAAATGCGCTCCTGCTCCTCCAGGAGGACGTCGGGCGACGTGTAGTAGCGTCCGGGGAGCGTGCGCGCGCCCTGCTGGTAGCTCTCGGTGGTCTTGACGAACGTCGCCATCGGCGCCTCTACGTCTCCTGGAGAATCACGCGGGCGGCATTGCGCCCGGCGGCGCCCGCGATCCCGCCGCCGGGGTGCGTGCCCGCCCCACAGAGATACAACCCCTCCAGGGGCGTGCGGTAGCGGCTCCACCCGGCGAGCGGCCGCATGAAGAGAATCTGGTCGAGGGTGAGCTCGCCGTGGTAGAGGTGGCCCTCGGTGAGGTCGTACAGCCGGTCCCAGTCGGCGGGGGTCTCGAGACTCACCTGGCTCGCGTCGGCGCCCAGGGTCGCCCCGATCCGCTCCCGGAGCACGCTGTTCTGCTCCCCGCTGCGATCCTGACCGGTGAACGGCACGTACTGCACGTGCACCTCCACTCGGCCATCCACGGACTGGGCCTCGACGTAGGGACGGGCCGAGTCCCGCCCGTACTTCGCGTCGTCGTACGCGCGCTCCAAGTACTCGAGGGACGGGGCGACGCAGAGCGTGCCGAAGTCGGCCGGGCGTTCGAGGGTGAGCGTCCCCCGCGCCACGACGCCGCGGCACTTGATGTTGTTCAGTGCGCGCACGAATTCGGGGTCCAGGTCCGTCCCGACATGCCGCAGCGCCGAGCGAGGATCGCCGCTCGACACGACGAGCGGCGCGAACACCTCTTCGTTGCGCAGCAACACGCTGGTCGCGCGGCCGTGCTTCGCGAGGACCGCGGTCGCCTCGGCACCGCGACGGACCTCCACGCCGGGCAGCCCGGCCAGCACCTGCATGATGTTCGAGCGCGGCGGTCGGAACAGGCCCGCCGGACTGCCCACGTGATGGTGCAGGAGGTTGAAGGCCGTTCCGGCGGAGCGGGGTCCCTGCCGGAGATGCCAGACCCCCCCGGCGCCGAGCACGCCCTTCAACGCGTCGCTCTCGAACCAGTCGTCGAGCAGCTCGGCGACGGACATGGGGAGGATCCGCAGCAGGTCGATGACCGCCTGCTTGCCGAGGCGCCGCACGCGCAGGCCGAGCGCCGCGAGGCGCAGCAACTCGCCCACCTGGCGCGTTTCGACGTCGGGCGGTGGCTGGACGTAGAGCGCCTCGAGCACCCCGGCGAGGCGCCGCATCCGCGTGCAGAACTCCGGCCATTTGGCCGCGTCGGCGCGGCTGATGCGGCGGATCGCGTCGACCGACTGTCCGATGTCCCGGCGCAACTCGAGGCGGCCACCGCCACCGAGGGGGGCGGCGATCCAGGGGTCGGGCTGCTCGACGCGCAGCCCGTGGCGGTCGAGGCCGAGCTCGCGAACGAGCTGCGGCGGCACCCAGCCGGTCTCCAGGGATGTGCGCGCGTCCAGCTGTCGCTCGACGACGAGCACTCGCCGCCCGGCGCGGGCCAGGTAATGGGCGGCGACGAGCCCGTTGACGCCGGCGCCGATCACGATGGCGTCCCACGTGCCGGATTTCGTCACGCGCCGGCTCCGAGCACCGCGAGCGCCGCCAACCGGCCCGAGGCGCCCATGATGCCGCCGCCGGGGTGCGTGCCCGACCCGCACTGATAGAACCCACGCACCGGCGTGCGGAACTTGGCCCAACCGGGGGCGGGGCGCAGGAAGAACAGCTGGTGAAGCGCCAGCTCTCCCTGGAAGATGTTGCCTTCCGACAGTCCGGTGATGCGCTCGATGTCCGCGGGCGTCAGCACTTGGCGGTGGAGGATCAGCGACTTGAACCCGGGTGCGAACTGCTCGACGGTGTCGAGCACGGCGTCGCCAAAGGCCTCGCGTTTCGCGTCGCTCCAGCCGCCGTTCAGCTGGTAGGGCGCATACTGGACGAAGATCGACATCACGTGCTTGCCCGGCGGAGCCATCCCCGAGTCGATCATCGACGGGAAGACGATATCCATGTAGGGCCGGCGCGAGAATTCCCCGTACTTGGCGTCGTCGTAGGCGCGCTCCACGTAGGCGAGGCTGGGGCTGATCGAAATCGCGCCGCGGTGGTGCCGTCCCACCCCGGGCATGCAGGTGAAACTGGGCAGGGCGTCGAGGGCGAGGTTCACCTTCCCCGAGGAGCCGCGAAACTTGAAGCGCCGGATGTCGGCGACGAACTCCGTCGGCAGCTCCCGCTCCTCGAGGAGCTCGAGGAACGTGCGGCGGGGATCCAGGCTCGACACCACGATTGACGCCCGCAGCTCGTCTCCGTTCGCGAGCGCGACGCCCGTGGCGCGCCCGCCGGTCACCAGCACGCGCGCGACCGTGGCGTCGCAGCGGATCTCCGCGCCGAACCCCCGCGCGGCTGCGGCGATCGCCTCGCTGACGGACCCGGTCCCGCCCTTGGCGAACCCCCAGGCGCGGAACACGCCGTCGAGCTCGCCCATGTAGTGGTGGAGCAGCACGTACGCCGTGCCCGGGGACCGCGGGCCGAGGAACGTGCCGATGATGCCGCTCGCCGCCTTGGTCGCCTTCAGCACGTCCGTCTCGAACCACTCGTCCAGCAGGTCTGCGGAGCTCATCGTCATCAGTTTGACGAGGGCGTGGAAGCGCTCGCCGCCGAGCCCGCGGAAGTGCCGTCCCAGGCGCATCAGGGCGAACAAGTCCTTGGGGCTCAGCGAGGTCGGGTCGGGCGGCACCATGCCGAGGATCGGCTTCACGGCGCGGGCCATGTGGTGCATCAGCTGGCTGTATTCGTCGTACGCCTCGGCGTCGCGGGGCGAATGGCGGCACAGCTCGCGCCGCGTCTCGTCGTGATCGCCCCAGGCGGCGAGATAATCGCCGTTCTCCATCGGCGTGACGGTGCTCTCGAGCGGCAGGATGTGCAGCCCATGGCGCGGCAGCTCGAGGTCGCGGATGATCTCCGGCCGCAGCAGGCTCACGACGTAGGAGAACATCGAGAACTTGAAGCCGGGGAACACTTCCTCCGTCACGGCAGCGCCGCCCACGCGAGGCCGGCGCTCGAGCACCAGCACTTTCTTCCCCGCGCGGGCGAGGTAGGCCGCGTGCACGAGGCCGTTGTGCCCGCCGCCGATCACGATCGCGTCGTAGCGCTGGGAAGCCGCCATCAGGCGCGCTTCCGGTCGGGGTTGAAAAACGGCAGCGGCGTCACGCGCGCGGCCGCCTGTTTGCGCCGGTGCTCGACGGTGATCTCCATCCGCACCGCCGTGCCGGGCCGCGCGAACGACGCCTCGAGATGCGCGAGGGCCAGGTACTGCTTCAGGAGCGGCGACCAGCCGCCGCTCGTCGCATACCCCACCTGCCGGGTCCCATCCGCGTAAATCGGTACGCTCGTGCGCCAGGCGACGGTCGGCAGCCGCGGCGGCAGACCGACGTCGGCGTAGAGCCGTTCGAGCGAGTCCCAGTCCACGGCGAGCCCCGTGAATTGCCATGTCGGCCCGCGCTGCTGCTCGGCGGCCAACGCGGCCTTGCCGTTGAATCCCTCCTTGTCCAGCGCCACGGTCCATCCCAGTCCCAGCTCGAAGGGCGACGACTTCTGCGCCTCGATCAGCGCGTGGCGGGAGGAGAAGTAATCCACCTCGATCAACAGCAGGCCCGCTTCGATGCGGGCCACGTCCAGGGCCAGCATCCCGGCGGGGGTGATCCCGTACGGCGTCCCCGTTTCGATGAGTGCGTCCCACAGCGGGACCGCCTGCGCGGCGTCCACCCAGATCTCGTAGCCGAGGTCGCCCGTGTATCCGGTGCGCGAGATGGTCACGGCGATCCCGCGCACGGTCGCGCTGGTGAGATGGAAATACTTGAGCTTGGCGAGGTCGATCTGCGCGGCCGCCTCGAGGATGGCGCGCGCGTGCGGACCCTGGAGCGACAGCGCGGCGGTGCGTTCGGAGATGTCTTCGATCGCGACGTGGAGACCCGTGGCGTTGAGATGCAGCCAGCGCAGGTTCGGGTCTGCGGCGGTCAGGCGGAACGTCCGTTCGTCGAGGCGGGAGATGGTGCCGTCGTCGATCTGCTTGCCGGCGGCGTCGCACCACGGCGTGTACAGCACTTGACCGACTTTCGCTTTAGCGACGTTCCGTGTGACCACACGGTCGAGCAACCGGGCGGCGTCGGCCCCGCCGATCCGGTACTTGTAGAGCGGCGATACGTCGAACAGCGCCGCGGCGCTGCGGATGGCGTGGTACTCGCGGTCGTGCGACAGCTCGTACGAGCTCGCGACCACGTAGCCGGCCCAGCGGCGCCACGCCTGGCCCTCCATGAGCGCGGCGGTGCGGGCGTGGAAGGGCGTCGTGCGCAGCGTCACGCGGACGTCGATTCCGCGGGCGCGAACAGCACGAGCACCTGGAGCTCGTCCGTGATCGAGTGGAACCGGTGATCCACACCCGCCGGGACGTACACGATCGTCCCCGGCCCGACGGCCCGGTCCTCGTGGCCGATGCGGATCGCGCCGCGACCCGCGGTCACGTAATAGACCTCGTCCTCGCCGTGCGGGCGCTGCGGGTCCACCCCGCTCGCGGGGAGCGCGTAGATCCCCGCCGACAGGGCGGGGACGCGGAGGAACTCGAGATAGCGCTCGCCGGCGGCACGCCGCCGCTCGAGCAGTCGGGGCAACTCGAAAAGATCCATGGGCCGGGCGCGAAATCTAATGTTATCGTGTCCCCATGGCGCGGCTGCATCTCTTCGAGATCCACGATCAAACCTGGTGCCCATCGTCGTTGCGCGATGCCCTGACCGACTTCCTGGGGTTCGCGCTGCGCCTGGGGCGGAGCTACGGGCCCATCGTGCCGCGGCTGCGCGCCGCCGTGGCGGACACCGGCGCGACGCGGATCGTCGACCTGTGCTCCGGCGCCGGCGGCCCCTGGCCCGCCTTGCGCCATCACGTGCCGGTGCCGGTCCTGCTCACCGACAAGTACCCGAATCGCCCCGCCGCCGCCGCGAGACCGATCCCGTTTCACCCTGTCCCCGTGGATGCGACGGCGGTGCCGCCGGAGTTACGCGGCTTCCGGACGCTGTTCACGTCCTTTCATCACTTCCCACCCAGGGAGGCGCGCGCGATCCTCGCCGACGCCGTGCGTCGCGGGGAGGGGATCGGGGTGTTCGAGGTCGCGCGCCGCGCGCCCCTCGATATCCTCCTCATCGCCCTGACGTGGCTGGCTGTGCTGGTGCTGGTGCCCTTCGTGCGGCCGTTCCGCTGGTCGCGGCTGCTGTGGACGTACCTCCCCCCCGTGCTCCCCCTCGTGGGCACGTTTGACGGCATCGTGTCCTGCCTGCGTGCCTACACGCCGGCCGAGCTGGCGGAGCTGTTGCAGGGACTCGACAGCTTCGCATGGGAAGTGGACGAGGTGCGGGCGAGGTGGTCGCCGCTGCGGGTCACGTACCTGATTGGCGTCCCGAAAGCGGGTCTGGCCGAGTGAAGGGCGTCGGGTTCTCTTACACGACATCCACCTGCCTTCGTGGAGGACCCATGCGTCCCGTTTCCCGTTTCCCGTTTCTCGTGGTCGTCGCGGCGTTGCTCTTCGCTCCCGCCGTCGCGTGGGGGCAAGAGACCGCCTCCGACACGCTGCTCACCGTCAACCACTATCTCGACTGGGAGCAGGTGAGCGACCCGCAGATCTCTCCCGACGGGTCGCAGATCGTGTACACCCGGCGCTGGGTCAACAAAGTCGAGGACCGCTGGGACTCGGCGCTGTGGATCATGAACACCGACGGATCCAAGAACCGCTTTCTGGTGAAGGGCTCGAACGCCCGCTGGTCGCCCGACGGCGCGCGCATCGCCTACTTCGCCGACGGCGAGCCGAAAGGGACGCAGCTCTTCGTGCGGTGGATGGACGCGGAGGGTGCGACCTCGCAGGTCACGCGCGTGAGCGAGAACCCTGGCAACCTGAGCTGGGCCCCCGACGGGCGGTCGCTCGCGTTCACGATGCTCGTCAAGAACGAGCCGACCTGGCGGATCAGCATGCCGTCGGCGCCGGAGGGGGCGAAGTGGACGCCGGCTCCGCGGATGGTCGACCGGCTGCACTACCGCCGCGACCGCACCGGCTTCATCGAGCAAGGGACGACCCACCTGTTCCTGGTGCCCGCGGAAGGGGGCACGCCGCGCCAGCTCACGAGCGGAGACTTCGGGGTGAGCGAGCTGGGCGCCGGCCTCAACTACGATTGGACGCCGGACGGCAAGTCGATCGTGTTCGACGGCCTGCGCGAGCCCGACGCCGACCACCGCTACCGCGAGTCGTACCTGTACACGCTCGACGTGGCGACCGGCGCGGTTCGCCAGCTCGTCACGACCAAGGGACAGTGGGCCAACCCCGAGGTGTCGCCCGACGGCCGGTCGGTCGCGTTCACGGGACGCCCGTACGGAACCTTCTCATACCGGGCGAACGAGGTGTGGACGGTCGGGATCGACGGCAACGGGATGCGCGCCCTCACGACCTACGACCGCGACCCCGGCGGCCTGGAGTGGGCGCCTGACGGCAGCGGGGTGTACTTCGTGCTGGCGCAGACCGGGACGAGCAACGTGCATTTCGCGCCGCTCAGCGGCGCCGCCCGGAAGGTGACCGATGGCGTCCAGATGCTGTCGCTCACGTCGATCGCCCGTGACCTCACGGCCGTCGGGACATTGAGCGATCCCGATGATCCGGGCGATGTGGTCCGCTACAGTCTGCGGCGCCCGCAGCCCATCACGCGGTTGACCAACGTGAACGCCGACGTGCTCGCCGGCGTCCGGCTGGGCCGCGTGGAGGAAGTCTGGTACACCTCCTCGGGCGGCGCGCGCGTCCAGGGATGGATCGTCAAGCCGCCGGGGTTCGACCCGTCAAAGAAGTACCCGTTGATCATGGAGATCCACGGCGGGCCGCACGGGATGTACAACGTCGGGTTCAACTATCAGTTCCAGAACTTCGCCGCTAACGGGTACGTGGTGCTGTACACCAACCCGCGCGGCAGCACGGGGTACGGGAGCCCCTTCGGCAACGCGATCGAGCGCGCATATCCCAGCGTGGACTACGACGATCTGATGGCCGGCGTCGACACCGTCGTCGCGCGCGGCTACATCGACACGCAGCGGATGTACGTCGGCGGATGCAGTGGGGGTGGCGTGCTGTCGAGCTGGGTGATCGGTCACACGACGCGGTTCGCCGCCGCGGCGGTGCGCTGTCCCGTGATCGACTGGATCAGCATGGCGGGCACGACCGACATCCCGCTCTTCACCTACGGCTTCTTCGACGCTCCCTACTGGGAGAAACCCGAGCAGTGGCTCAAGCAGTCGTCCCTGATGTACGTCGGTAACGTCAAGACGCCGACACTGCTGATGACCGGCGAGCTGGACCTGCGCACCCCGATGCCCCAGACGGAGGAGTACTACTCCGCCCTCAAATACCTCAAGGTGCCGGCGGTGATGCTGCGTTTCAGCGGCGAGTACCACGGCACCAGCTCCAAGCCGTCGAACTTCCTGCGGACCCAGCTCTACATGATGAGCTGGTACCAGAAGCACAAATTAGGGGGGGAAACAGTATCCAGTTCTGAAGGGAACAAGTAGACGCCAACTTGGCGTCTGTTTATGGTGTTACTATGACGACCTTAATGTCCGTGCCGAGGTCCGTGTCCGCGTGCACGTACCCGATGGCATTCGGGTACTGGCGGATGTAGGCGAGCACACGGGCGTCGCTGCCGCGCTCGGGCGGCGGCACCGCCCGCCCCGCGAAGGTTTGCTGCTGCCAGTAGGTTCGCACCAACGCGACGGTGCGCCGATGCACCTGCTTCGTGAACGCGCGCCGCACGGGGGAGTCGGGGGGTTGGTCCACCGGCAGCACCGGCTGGCGGTTGTCCCACAACGCGACCTTCCGCAAGAAGATTTGCGAGACTTGCTCGCGGGTCAGCCGGCTCACCGGATTCGAGACGTGCACCACGACCCGGTAGGGCACGTCCTGGGCCGCGAGGGGAACCAACCCGGGCGCCGCGGTGAGCCCCACGACGGCCGCCAGTGCAAGGCCAGCACGTTGCAGCATGGCACCGAACATAAAAGCCGCCGTGTCGTTACGGCGCCGCCGCCCGCTCCACGTCCGCCCAGGCGGCGACGCCGCCGTGTCCGCCCGCCACGCGGTCCACGGTGAGGCCGCGGGCGCGTGCCAGCGCGACGAGCTCGGCGCTCCCCACCGGCGCGAGCGTCGGCCCGGGTGTCAGGACGTCGCTCACGAACAAGAGGCGCGCGCCGGGGACGTAAGCGGCGAGCATCCCCTCGACGTGCGTGGTCGGCAGCCGGTAGATGACGACGCGCCCGTCACCAGCCCCCAACACCATGCTGTCCTCCACGGCGGTGATCGCGGGTGGGCGAATGCGCGCGGGGCCGAGGCGGCGTGCGAGCGCGTCCGGACTCACCGTTTTCCTGGCTGCGGCGATGCCCCGCACGAACGCCGCGTTGCGCGCATGAGTGACGGCCGGCACGCCGGCCGCCAGCGCCGCGCGCAGGCCGCCCGCATGGTCCCAATGATGATGCGTGTTGACGACCAGCCCCACCGGCTTTCCGGGGAACCGGGCCTTCAGGGTATCCAGCACGGCCTGCATCCGGGTCTTACTCTGCGGTGCTTCCACCACGACGAGCCGAGTGCCTTGCTCGACCACGAGCGAGTGGTGGCTTCCCCCTTCGGCGCGCCAAATGCCGGGCGCGAGCTCCACGAGCGTGACGGTGATCGCCGGTGGTGTGGGGCTGGGCCGCTGGGCGCGGGAGGCGATCGAATCGGGAATCACGAACTGGGAGTCCGCAACGGCCGGGTTCACCGTGACGGCGGTGAACACCGAGTTGGTCTGGGGCCGGCCGTTGACGGTGATGTCGTATTGCCGCGGCGAGAGAATCTCGCCGCTCGGCTGCCAGCGCGTGTACCACGAGACTGTGTGACGGTCGCCGAGGATCGCATCGTCCGTGATCGACTCGGTCACCGTGGGGAGCCCGGTGCGCCGGTCGAAGTAGATGTTCAGCGTGTCGGGTCCGTTCTCGTAGTGCACGCCGGCGTACTGCTCGCCGCGCCAACTGTGGGAGGGCAGTGCGCGCACGGTCGCGGGATTGTCGAGTGCCGTGATCAGCAGTCGCTCGAGCGCGCGCCGCATGCCGCCTTCGATGGACGCGACCTGGCCGGGGTTGTCGGGCGCCTGCCGGCCGTTGGTCTCGAGCATCCCGATGCCGCCGGCCGTGACGCGGCGCAGCCGATTCACGGCGCCGGCGACGTTGCGCAGCTCGACGACGCCGAGCTGCCGGTTGCCCGCGTAGTCGGTGAGATTCTGGCCGACCGCGAAGTTCGCGCGCGCCGGAGACTCCGGCGTCTCTTCTTGGCCCAGCGCGAACGTCGCCGTGTAGAAGTCGACGGACACGCTGCGCACACCGCGGAGGGCGGCTTCGCCACCCATCGCGGCGACGGCGCGCGCCACGAGGTCGCGGGGGGAAGGCGCGGGGGGGGGCGTTTGCGCGAATGCGCTCGACGTGAGTCCGGCGACAAGAAGTGGCAGAGTGGCACGACGGAGCATCGGAGCCTCTCCTGTGCGAGTGTTGGGAAAGGGTTATCCTATTGCCGGACTCCCAACCTGCGCTAGGCTGCCATGTTCGGACCTTCGCTCCTCGCCCTCGTCCTCGCCGCCCAGGGCTGCCCGCAACGCTACGATCTCCTGATCACCGGCGGCACCGTGGTGGACGGCACCGGGGCCCCCGGGTTCGCCGCGGACGTCGCTCTGCGCGGCGATAGCATCGTCTGCGTGTCGCGGAACGCGCTGCCCCCGGCAGGCGCCACCCGCGTGATCTCCGCGGCGGGCCGCGTGGTCGCGCCCGGTTTCATCGACCTGCACGCGCACCTCGAGCCGTTGCTGCGGCTGCCGGCGGCGGAGAGCCACGTCCGCCAGGGCGTCACCACGGCACTGGGCGGTCCCGACGGGGGCGCGCCCTGGCCGCTCGCCCGCTATCTCGATTCCGTCACCGCCGCAGGTGTCGGCCTGAACGTGGCCTACCTGACCGGGCACAATACGATCCGGCGGGCGGTCATGGGGATGGCCGACCGGGCGCCCACCGCCGCCGAGCTCGCGCGGATGCGGGCCATGGTGGCGCAGGCCATGGGCGAGGGTGCGTTCGGACTCTCGACCGGCCTCCGCTATCTCCCCGGCGCGTTCTCCACGACCGATGAAGTCGTCGCGCTGGCCGCGGCCGCGGCGGATTCGGGTGGGATCTACACCTCGCATCTGCGCGAGGAGGGCCTAGGCCTGATCGAGGGAGTGGCGGAAGCGATCGAGATCGGTCGGCGGGCGAGGATTCCCGTCGTGCTCACGCACCACAAGGTGATCGGGCGCGAGATGTGGGGCGCGAGCGTCCGGACGCTCGCCATGGTCGATTCCGCCCGGCGCGCCGGCCTCGACGTGATGCTGGACCAGTATCCCTACACCGCCACCTCCACCGGCATCGGGGTGCTGGTGCCGTCCTGGGCGATGGCGGGCGGCGACAGCGCCTTCGAGCGCCGGGTGGCCGAACCGGGGCTCCGCGACAGCATCGTGCGCGGTATCGAGTTCAACCTGCTGCATGATCGTGGCGGCGGCGACCTGGCCCGCATCCAGTTCGCGGGGGTGCGCTGGATGCCCGAGCTCGAGGGCAAGACGCTGCGCGACTGGGCCCGCCTGCGCGGGCTCGACCCGACGATCGCGAACGGGGCGACGCTCGTGCTCGAAGCGATGCAGCGCGGCGGCGCCTCGGCGATCTATCACGTGCTCGACGAAAGCGACGTCGAGCGGATCATGCGGCACCCGATGACGATGATCGCATCCGACGGCCGCCTCACGCGACCGGGCGACGGCGAGCCGCACCCCCGCTCCTACGGCACGTTCCCCCGCGTGCTGGCGCGCTACGTGCGCGAGCGCCATGTGCTCACGCTCGAGCAGGCGATTCACAAGATGACCGGCATGCCCGCGGCCCGGCTCGGCCTCAGAGACCGGGGTCGTGTGGCGGCGGGCGCGCGCGCCGATCTCGTGATCTTCGATCCAGCGACGATCGCCGACCGGGCCACGTTCGAGAGCCCGCACCAGTATCCGGCGGGGATCGACTACGTGATCGTGAACGGCGTGCTGGCGGTGGATGGAGGTCGTTTCACCGGCGCCCGGGCGGGTCGGGTCCTGCGCCGCGGCGCGCGCTGAGTTCTTCCTCCCGCAGCTCGCGCCGCAGGATCTTGAGGACGGTGGACTTCGGCAGCTCCGACCGGAACTCGATCTCGCGCGGCACCTTGTAGGGGGCGAGGTTGACGCGGCAGAACGCGACGATGTCGTCGGGCGTCGCGGAGTGTCCCGGTTTCAGGACGACGAACGACTTGATCGCCTCGCCGTGCCGCTCGTCGGGAATCCCGATGGTGGCCGCCTCCAGGACGGCGGGGTGGCCGGCCAGGATGCGGTCGATCTCATCGGGGTAGACGTTGAATCCGCTGACGAGGATCATGTCCTTCTTGCGGCCTACGAGGTAGTGGTACCCGTCCTCGTCCACCCGGGCGAGATCGCCGGTGTACAGCCAGCCGTCCCGGATCATCGCCGCCGTTTCGTCGGGCCTGTTCCAGTACCCGCGCATCACCTGCGGGCCGCGGAGCGCGAGCTCGCCCTCCTGGCCCGCCGGGACGATGTGCGAGCCCGTCTCGATGTCCACGATCTTGGCGTCGGTGTCGGGGAGCGGCACGCCGATGCTGCCCGCCTTGCGGCGGCGCAGCAGTGGATTCGAATGCGTCACCGGGCTCGTCTCGGACAGCCCGAACCCCTCGCAAATGATCGAGCCGGTCAGCTCCTCGAACCGGCGCAGGATATCCACGGGCAAGGGGGCGGCCCCGGACACGCAGACCTTCACGCTGCTCAGATCGAACGCCTTCGCGTTCGGGTGATTGACGATCGCGGTGTACATCGCTGGGACCGCGGGAAAGAGCGTGGCGCGGTGTTTGGCGATCGCGTTCATCACGCTGGGGATGTCGCGTGGGTTCGGGACGAGCGCCATCGCGGCGGCGATCCCCACGGACAGGTTCATGCACACCGTCATGCCGAAGGAGTGAAACAGCGGCAACGCCGTGAGCATCACTTCCTTCCCCGGCTCGATGCCGGGAAACCAGGCGCGCATCTGTTGCACGTTGCAGGACAGGTTCCGATGCGTCAGCATCGCCCCCTTGGATGGGCCGGTTGTGCCGCCGGTGTACTGGAGCGTGGCGACGTCGTCGAGCCCGATCGCCGGCCGCGGCGGTCCGTTGCCAGGGGCGCGCTCGGAGGCGCGGATCAGCTCGCGGAAGAAGTGGACGCCCGGTCCCCGCGGCACGCGCGCGACCGCCGGCGGGCGCGCCCGCCCCAGCTTCCAGCGCGCGAGCAGCCGCAGCGGAAAGCGCAGATACTCCGGGATCGACGCCACGACGTAGTGTTCGACCGGCAAGCGATCGCGGATGCCGCGGATCCGGGCCTCGAACATGAAATCCGCCACCACGGCGACCGTGCACTCCGCGTCCTTCCATTGATGCTCGATTTCCCGCGGGATATAGAGCGGGTTGGTCAAGACCGCCTGAGCGCCGAGCTGCAGCGTGGCGTAGTACGCAATGACGGTCTGCGGGATATTGGGGAGGTGGATCGCGACGTGGCCGCCCGGGCGCACGCCGAGAGCGGCGAGCGCGGTGGCGAGCCCATCCACCTCGTGCTTCAGCTCGCGGTAGCTGAGCCGGCAATTCCGGAACAGCAGCGCGGGCGCGTCGCCGTGCTGGGCGGCCGAGCGCTCCAGGAACTGGGGGAGAGTGACCGGTTCGTATGCGAGCGACGGCGGGACGCCCGGATCGTAGCTCCGGTGCCAGGGGCGCGGCTCCACGCGCGTAACCTGCGCCCCGCCCGGCCGTAGGGCAAGCACACGGCACATTGGGGTCGGATGCGGACGCGAACGGTGGTGCGCATCGTGGTCTGGGGCACGACGGCGGCGCTCGCGGTGGCGGTGTTGTGGCTCCGCGGCTGCGGCGCCCGGCGCCAGCTCGGCGCGCTCAAGGTGCCGCCCGGATTCACCATCGCGCTGTACGCCGACTCCGTCCCGAACGCCCGGTCCCTCGCGCTCGGCGACCGCGGGACGGTGTTCGTGGGGAGCCGCGAGGGCGGCGTGGTTTATGCCCTGGTGGACTCGAACCGCGACGGGAAGGCCGACGCGGTCTTCCCGATGCTGCGCGGGCTGCGGGTCCCCAACGGCGTGGCTTTCACGAACGGCGCACTGTACGTCGCCGAAGTCTCACGCATCCTGCGCTACGATTCGATCGAGGCGCGGCTGCGGAACCCACCGCCACCCGTGGTCGTCACCGACCGCCTGCCGCGCGAAGGGCACCACGGGTGGCGCTTCATCGGGGTTGGGCCGGACGGATGGCTGTACGTCGGCTCGGGCGCGCCCTGCAACATCTGCGATCCTCCCGGCGAGCTGTTTGCCTCGATCCTGCGGCTCAAGCGGGATGGGAGCGGGTTGGAAGTGTTCGCGCGCGGCGTGCGCAATAGCGTCGGGTTCGACTGGAATCCGATCACGCGCGAATTGTGGTTCACCGACAATGGGCGTGACTGGCTCGGCCCCGACGAGCCCCCGGACGAGCTGAACCGGGCGCCGCGCGCGGGCGTAGACTTCGGGTTCCCGCACTGTCACGCCGGCGTCGTGCTCGATCCCGATTTCGGGAAGGGGCATCGCTGCGCCGACTATGCGCCGCCGGAGCAACGCCTCGGCCCGCACGTCGCGGCCCTGGGCATGCGGTTCTACACCGGCACGATGTTTCCGCCCGAGTATCGTGGGCAGATCTTCATCGCGGAGCACGGCTCGTGGAATCGCGTCATCCCGGTTGGCTATCGCCTCACCCTGGTGCGCCTCGTGGACGGCCGGCCGGTGGCGTACGAGCCGTTCGCCACCGGCTGGCTGCGCGCCGGCGCCGCATGGGGCCGGCCGGTGGATGTCTTGGTCATGCCCGACGGCGCCCTGCTCATCTCCGACGATCGGGCCGGCGTCGTGTACCGAATCTCGTACCGCGAGAGGTGACGGGCGTTGCGGCGCCGCCGCGCCGGTGGATCCGGGGCGCCTTGTGCGCGGCCGCGCGAGGTGTAACGTCATCGGCCTCGGACCCGCTGCCCCCAGGATTCTGTTCGGAGGTTCTCTCATGTCTCTCTCCAAGATCAATGGGCTCGCCCTGGCGCTCGTGGCGCTTGGTGCCGGCTCGGTCGCGGCGCAGAGCGTCGCGCCGTCGCTGCCGGCGCCGTCCCACTTCGCGATCCGCAACGCCCGCATCGTGACGGCGCCCGGTCGCGCCATCGCGCGCGGCACGATCGTGATCAAGGACGGCCTGATCACCGCCGTCGGCGCCAACGTCGCTGCGCCGGCCGGCGCGTGGGTCATCGACGGGGCAGGGCTCACGGTCTACCCAGGTCTCGTGGATGCGCTGTCGACTGTGGGACTGCCGGCTGCGCTGCGGCTCCCCGAGCCCCGCGCCGGTGGTGCGGCGGGGGCCGGCACCGCCGCGTCAACCGCGCAGCCCCCCTATTCCTGGGGCCCGCAAGATCGGCCCGCCACGGCGTCGTGGCTCAGCGCCGCCGACCAGCTGAGTGTGGGTGACGAGCGCGTCGCCACGTGGCGCAACGCCGGGTTCACGTCGGCGGTCGTCACGCCCGAGCGCGGGTTCTTCCCGGGGCAAGCGGCGTTCGTGAACCTGGCGGGTGAGCGCGCGAACGACATGGTGGTGCGGACGCCGGTCGCGTTGCGCGTGAATCTCCAGGGTGGCCCCGATCACCGCGGGTATCCCAACTCGCTGATGGGCGCGATCGCCTACATCAAGCAGGTTTTCTTCGACGCCCAACAGTACGACCAGGCCTGGACGATCTATCAGGCGACGCCCGTCGGTCTGGCGCGGCCGGAGTACGATCGCGCCCTGGAACCGCTGCGCGACGCCCTCAAGACGCGGCGGCCGGTGCTCCTCCCCGCCAACCTCGCCAAAGAGGTGGAGCGCGCGCTGGCACTCGCCCGCGAGACCGGTGCGGTACCAGTCGTCTACGGCCTGCAGGAGGGCTACCGCATCCCGACGGTCGTGGCTCGGTCGGGCGCGCCGGTCCTCGTCAACGTCGACTGGCCGGTCCGCGATCGCGACGCCGATCCGGACGCCGACGTGGCGCTGGCCACGCTGCGGTTCCGGGACCGCGCGCCGACGACGCCGGGCGAGCTCGAACGGGCGGGCGTCAGGTTCGCATTCTACTCGGGCCGCATCACCGACCCGCGCGACATGCTCGCCAACGTCCGCAAGGCGATCGCGCTCGGGTTGACCGCTGACGGCGCGCTGCGCGCGCTCACGGTCGCGCCCGCGGAGATCTTCGGCGTCGCGGACCGCGTCGGCACGCTCGACGTCGGGAAGATCGCCAACCTGGTCGTCACCGAAGGTGAGCTGTTCGATGCCCGTCCCCGGGTGAAGTACGTCTTTGTGGACGGCCGCAAGTTCGAGCCGGTGGCGGCCGAGGCGCAGACGGCCGGCGTGGGCGGCGGCGAGGCGCGCGGTGGCCGGCGGGCCGCCGATACCACGCCGCCCAGCCCGCCCGTGCCGATGGTGAAGGATCGCGGGCCCGTGCGGACGGCACGGACGACCCTGATTCGGAACGCCACCATCCTCACGGTCGCGAACGGGACGGTGCAGAACGGCTCGATCCTGATCCGGGACGGCAAGATTGCGGCCGTGGGGACGAACGTGACGGCGCCCGCGGACGCGCAGGTGATCGACGCCAGCGGCAAGTACGTGATGCCCGGCATCATCGACGCGCACTCCCATATCGCCACCGACGCCGTCAACGAGGGCAGCGTGTCGGTGTCGGCGATGGTGGGGATTCAGGACGTGCTCAACCCCGACGACGTGGCGATCTACGAGGCCGCGGCGGGCGGCGTGACCTCGGCCAACATCCTGCACGGCAGCGCGAACCCGATCGGCGGCCGCAACGCGGTCATCAAGACGCGCTGGGGCGCGGACGCAGCCGGCTTGTTGCTCCAGGGCGCCCCGCCCGGCATCAAGTTCGCGCTCGGGGAGAACACGAAGCGTGACCGGGAGCCGGACCGGTATCCGTTCACCCGCATGGGCGTCCAGGACGTGATCCGCGAAGCGTTTCTCGAGGCGCGGGAGTACCAGCGCCAATGGCGCGAGTACGAGGCGGCGCGGCGGGCGCGCCGCGCGGCGATCTCGCCCCGCCGCGACTTGAAGCTCGAGACGCTCGCCGAGATCCTCGACGGCAAGCGGCTCGTGCACGCGCATTCCTACCGCGCCGACGAGATCCTGCAGCTCATCCGATTGGCGGACGAATTCGGCTTCAAGATCGCGACCTTCCAGCACGTGCTCGAGGGCTACCAGGTGGCCGACGAGATGGCCCGGCACGGCGCCGGCGGCTCCACGTTCTCCGACTGGTGGGCGTACAAAGTCGAAGCGTACGAAGCGATCCCGTACAACGCGGCCCTGATGACCGAGCGCGGCGTGGTCGCGTCCATCAACTCGGACAGCCGCGAGGAGATGCGCCACCTGAACCAGGAGGCGGCCAAAGCCATGAAGTGGGGCGGCCTCTCCGAGACCGACGCCTTGAAGCTCGTCACGCTCAACCCGGCCCGGCAGCTCGGCGTGGCAGACCGGGTGGGCTCGATCGAGGTCGGCAAGGACGCCGACCTGGTGATCTACACGAACCACCCGCTGAGCGTCTACAGCATCGTCGACCAGACGCTCGTCGACGGGCAAGTGTACTTCGACCGCCAGGCGGATCTCGCGCGGCGGCGCGCGCTGGAGGAAGAGAAGCGAGCGCTGCTGGACAAGGAGCGCGGCGCGACTCCCGAACGGCCGCGCGTGACCACGACCGCCGAGACGCCGCGGGAGGATCAGCCATGACCTCCACACGCACGCTCCTCGGCCTGGCGACGATGGCCGTCCTCGCATCGCCGCTCGCAGCGCAGACCGCGATCGTCATCCGCGGCGGCACGGTCCATACCCTGGCGGGCGCGCCCATCGCCAACGGCACGGTGGTCATCCAGGACGGCAAGATCACTGCCGTCGGGGCGAACGCGACGGCGCCGGCCGGCGCCCAGGTGATCGACGCCTCGGGTCTCCATGTCTATCCCGGGCTGTTCGACGCCGTCACCCGGCTCGGGCTCACCGAGATCGACGCCGTGGACGTCACCGTGGACATGCAGGAGCTGGGCGAGTTCAACCCGCAGCTCTTCGCCGCGACGGCCGTCCATCCGGCGAGCGAGCACATCCCGGTGACGCGCGCCAACGGCATCACGCACGCCGTCGCAGCCCCGCTGGCGCGGCCGGGCGGCATCGGCGGGCAGGCAGCCCTGATCGATCTCGACGGCTGGACCATCGAGGAGATGCAGCTCGCGCCGTCGGTGGGATTCGTCCTCGCGTGGCCGCGGCTGGCGGGAGGCTTCGGTGGGTTCGGGGGTGGGGGTGGAGGGGGGGGCTTCGGTGGCGCGCCCCGTCCGTTCCGGGAGATCCGCAAGCAGTACGACGACCAGGTTCGCCGCATCGACGGCTGGGTCGAGGATGCGCGCCGCTACGACGCGGCCGTGAAGGCCGGCGAGCGGATTCCCCGGGACCTGAAACTCGAGGCCCTCGCCCGGGCGACCCGCGGCGAGCTGCCGTTCCTGATCTCGGTGGATGCCGAACGGGAGATCCGGGACGCCGTCGCCTGGGGGGAGCGGCAGCGGGTCAAGATCGTGATCCTCGGGGGCAACCAAGCGTATAGGGTGCGCACGCTGCTCGCCGAAAAGCACGTCCCGGTGATCCTCGGTCCCAGTCAGTCCGTGCCCGCCGACGACGCGGGGTACGACGAACGGTACGCCGCCGCCGGGCTGTTGCACCAGGCGGGCGTCCAGGTTGCGATCGCGACCTTCAACTCCGCCGACTCGCGGACGCTCCCCTACGAGGCGGGGAGTACGGTGTCGTTCGGGTTGCCGCCGGACGAGGCGCTCAAGGCCGTGACGCTGTCCCCGGCGCAGATCCTCGGCGTGGCCGACCGGCTCGGGACAATCGAGGTCGGGAAGATCGCGAACGTGATTGTCACGGACGGCGATCCGCTCGAGATCCGGACCCAGATCAAGCACGCCATCATTGCGGGGCGCGACGTGAGTCTCGACAACAAGCACCTGCAGCTGTACACGCGCTACCGAGGCAGGCCGAAACGGCCGTGAACCCGGACTTGGCGGTGTGTCTCCGTCAGCTCGACGCCGCCAAGGCCGAGGCCCACGCGGTGTGCGCCGGCCTCAGCGAATCGCAATTCAATTGGCGCCCGGGCCCGGAGCGCTGGTCCGTCGCCGAATGTCTGGTCCATCTGAGCGTCTCGATGACGCAGACGCTGCCGGCATTCGACCGCGCGATCGAGCAGGGGCGCGCCAAGGGCCGAACGGCGCCCGGGGAGGGGGGGGCGCCGTTCCGCTACGGGTGGTTCGCGAATTGGATGGTGCGCTCCATGGAGCCACCGCCGAAACGGCGGATGAAGACGTTCAAGATCTTCGAGGTCCCGCCCGGCGCTGCGCATTCGCTGCAACAAGTGCTTCCTGAGTTCGTCGCGGTGTGCGACCGCCTCGCTGAGCGGGTCCGGCAGGCCGACGGCCTGGACCTCAAACGCGTTCGGGTCGTGTCACCGGTGACGCGGCTGCTGCGGTTGCCGCTCGGCGCCTATTTCCAGTTCGTCATCACGCACGACCGCCGTCACCTGTGGCAGGCCCGACAGGTGCGGAACTCCCCTGGATTCGGTTTGGCGTCCTAGCGCCGTCCCGTCGGTCCCCCCCCCCCAGTCAGGGTTCGGTCAGAGAGGTGACACCAGCCCTGTCTTGCAACCGTAGTCCTCGCCATCGTGTCCAACGTAGGAATTGCCGCGCTCCCGACACTGTGAGGCTCGCCGTGCGCCTTTGGCCGCTCCTCGGTCTGTTCGCCGTCGCCACTGTCTCCGCCCCACTGTCCCCGGGCATCGCCCAGTCGCCCACGCCCCCCTCCCCGGCACCGGGTGGCGCAGTCACGGCGCGCAAGCAGGTGCGAGCGCTGCGTCTCGGCGGGACGGGGATCAGGCTCGACGGCCGGCTCGACGACGCGGCGTGGGCCGGGGCGCCGTGGATCACCGACTTCGTGCAGAAGATGCCGAAGGAGGGCGCACCGCCCACCGACAGCATGCGCATCGCCATCCTCTACGACGCTGACGCGCTGTACGTGGGCGCGCGGATGTACAGCAAGGACCCCTCCAAGCTCCAGGCGCCGCTCTCGCGCCGCGACAACACGTCGCAGGCCGAACACCTCTGGGTGTCCTTCGATACCTACCATGACCGTCGCACCGCGTACTCGTTCGGCGTCACGGCCTCGGGCGTGCGCATGGACTGGTACCACCCGACCGACAACGAGCACAATCTCGATCCAGGGTTCGATCCCGTGTGGGAGGCGAAAGCCGTCATCGATTCCCTGGGCTGGACCGCGGAGATGCGCATCCCGTTCTCGCAGCTCCGCTTCACCGATCAGCCGGTGCAGGTGTGGGGATTCAACGCCGACCACTGGAATCCCGCGACGAGCGAGGACGTCTTCTGGATCCCCGTGCCGACGAACCGCACGGGGTGGTCGTCGTACATGGGCGAGCTGGTCGGGATCGAGGGAATCAAGCCGACGCGGCGCCTCGAGCTGGTGCCCTACTCGGCGGGGAACGCGACGCTGACCGGCGGGCGGGATCCCCAGAACCCCTTCGATGACGGCAAGAATCTCGAAGCCCGCGCCGGGGCGGATCTCAAGATGGGGCTGGGCCCGAACATGACGCTCGACGCCACGGTGAACCCCGACTTCGGCCAGGTCGAGGCCGACCCGGCGGTGGTCAACCTGTCGGCGTTCGAGGTGTTCTTCGACGAGCGGCGGCCGTTCTTCACGGAGGGCAGCCAGCTGCTCCGGGGCAACGGCCCCAGCTACTTCTACTCGCGGCGCATCGGCGCGCCGCCGCGCGGTCCCGCCAGCGGCAATTTCGTCGACTATCCCCGGAACAGCACGATTCTCGGCGCGGCCAAAGTGACCGGCCGGCTGGCCTCGGGCATGTCGCTCGGCGCGCTCACGGCGGTGACCGGGCGTGAGGCCGCAGAGACGTACACACTCGACTCGCTCGGTGTCGGGACGTTCGCCAAAGTCCCCGTGGCGCCGCCGAGCGGCTTCGGCGTGGCCCGTCTCCAGCAGGAATTCGGCGCTTCCCGCTCCGTGGTCGGCGTGACGCTCACGACAGTCCAGCGCGACGTGGACCCCGGCTCGGTGCTCGCCCAGCGCTACACTCGGCGGGCGTATTCCGGCGGCGCCGACTGGGTGCTGCGGTGGGACCGCGGCGCGTACGAGCTGCGGGGCTGGCTCGGTTTCAGCGACATCCGGGGTGACACGGCGGTGATCAACCGCATCCAGCGGTCCGGCGTACACTTCTTCCAGCGCCCCGACGCGGGCTACGTGCACTACAACCCGAAACGCACGCGTCTGACCGGATCCGTCGCGGGCCTGCAGTTCAACAAGACGAAGGGAAACTGGCTCTACAGCGTGTTCGGAGGCTGGGAGTCGCCCGGCTTTGATCCCAACGATGCCGGCCGCCTCGGCAACGCCGATGGGCGCACGGCACAGGTGAACCTCCGGTACCGGCAGACAAAGCCCCGCGGCAAGTTCCAAAACTGGGGCGTCGGCCTGTTCAACTTCGCCGAGTTCGATTTCGGCGGCGCCCGCCAATTCCAGTTCGCGGAGCTGTACGCCGACGCGACGTTCCGCAACTTCTGGAACCTGAGCACGTACTTCGACTTTTATCCACGGGCGCTCGATCACTCGGCCACGCGGGGCGGGCCCACGATGGCGACACCGCAACAGTGGAACTACGTGATCCAGCTGAGCAGCAACTTCGGAGGGAAGAACTCGTGGAACGGGCGGGTCTATTATGGTGAGGATGAGCTGGGCGGCCAGACCTACCGGCTCTCCGGCCAGATCTCCCTCCGGCCCTCCACCCGGTTCCAGTTCTCGGTCACGCCGAACTACGTGCGGTGGATGCTCCCGCGCCAGTACGTGACCAAATTCGATTCGATCGGTCCGGCGGCGACCTACGGGTCGCGGTACGTGTTCGCGCGCATCGATCAACCCACGTTCATCGTGCAGCTGCGCGCGAACTACACGATCGCGCCCGACCTGACGCTGGAGCTGTACGGGGAGCCGTTCGCCGCCGCCGGGCGGTACCGCGGCCTCGGCGAGCTCGCGCAGGCGCGGACTTTCCGGCTACGCGAGTACGGAACGGACGGCACCACGATCGTGCGTGACCCGGCCGGCAACTACACGATCACGGACAACGGAGGCGCCGATACACTGCGGATCCCGAATCCCGATTTCCACGTCCTCTCGTTCCGCAGCAACGCGGTGCTCCGCTGGGAGTGGCGGCCCGGGAGCACGCTGTACGTGGTCTGGCAGCAGAATCGGTCGGCGTTCGACCAGAGCGGGCGGCTCGTGGGATTCGGGGACTTGTGGGATACGTTCCGGGCGGCCGGCACGAACTTCCTGGCGATCAAGGTGAGCTACTGGATCCCGGTCAACTAGACGCCAACACAGACGCCGAGTCGCCTAGACGCCTAGCGGGCGTGAGGTCTGAGGGAGTAGGAAGTCCTACCTCCTGACACGACGCACCGCTAGGCATCTGCGCGTCTAGGCGTCTGCCTGACCGCTGTCACCTCGTTCCCTCTCTAACAGCGCTCTCTTGCGATCCAACCCCCATCGGTAGCCTCCCAGGTCCCCGTCCTCCCTCACCACTCTGTGACAGGGGATGACCAGCGCCGCCGGATTGCTCGCGCACGCCCGCGCCACCGCCCTCGTCGCGCTCGGCCGGCCGATGCGGCGCGCGACGTCGGCGTAGGAGCGCGTCTCGCCGTAGGGGATGCGCTGCAGCTCCTGCCACACCCGGCGCTGGAATGCGGTGGCGCGGACGTCGAGGGGCAGGTCGAGGTGTGGCTCGCGGCCGTCCAAGTACCGCAGGATCGCTTCCACCGACGTCTCGAGTTCCGCGCGGTCACGTCGAATGTGAGCGGCCGGGAACTCGCCGGCGAGATCGGCCTCGAGGGCCGCCGCGTCGTCGCCCAGCCCGATGCGGCACACGCCCCGCGCCGTCGCCGCGACCAGCAACTGCCCGAGAGGGCAGGGCACGACGGCGAACGCGATCTCGGTGGCCACGCCGCCCCGCGCGTAGGTAGCGGGGGTCATCCCAAGTTGGGTGTGGGCGCGCTCGTACACGCGGCTCGACGACCCGTATCCGGCCTCGTAGACAGCTGGGCTCACGTGGGCTCTCCGTTTCAGTTCGTGTTTGAAGCGCGCCACGCGGCGCGCGTCGCAGTATGCCTTGGGCGTGATCCCGACGATCCGCTTGAAGGCACGCAACAGCTTGTGGGGGCCGGTGCCGAGCCGCCCCGCCAGCACGTCGAGCGTCGGCGGCTCAGGGGCATCGAGCTGGCGACACGCCTCACGCACCAGCGCGACGGTGGGGTCGCCGCCGTTGGTGTCGGCCGGCCGGCAGCGCCGGCACGCGCGGAACCCCTCGCGCTCGGCGGCTTCGGGGATGGGGAAGAACGTGACCTGGCCGCGCCGCGGCCGGCGGCTGGCGCACGAGGGGCGGCAGTAAATCCCCGTCGAGCGTACCGCGTACACAAACGCGCCGTCGTAACGGCGGTCCCGCGCCAGCACGATGCGCCACTGGGCGGTGGGAGTCAGAGATGCAACGGCTGCGGGGCTCACGGGAGAAAACCTAGCGTGGCGACCTGCAGCTATCTATCCGGTTTTTGCGGTCAAACCTCACCCCCTCGCTCCCCCTCTCCGCATGGCGGGGCGGGGGAAGCGGGGTGAGGTCATTTCCACGGCTCGTCGGCCGACGGGCCGTAAATGGACGGCACTTTGCCGCCCGCCATCCGCAGGTAGACCGAGAACTGCCCCCGGTGGTGCACCATGTCCATCAGTAGGAACCAGAGGAAGTCGAGCCGCCGGATGTCGGCCATCTGCTTCGGTCCGGTGAGGAACTTGATCGTGGTGTTGAGCTGGGTGTCGGGCGTCTTGCGCACCCGGTCGGCGAGGCCGCGAAAGGCGCGCTCACACTCCGCGATCATGCCGTCCCAGTTGGCGGGCATCGCCGGCAGGTTTTTGGGGGGGAACTTGAGCTCCCCTTCGACGCCTTGCGCGCCGGCAACCCCCTCGAAGACGAACGTCCAAGCGAGCTCCGTGGCTGAGCGTGCCTTTTCATGCGGCTTCAGGTCCACCTTGGCGCCGGGGTACGCTTTGAGGACTTTGAGCGTCGTCCCCACTTCCCGTTCCCACGTTGAGAGAAACTGCTCCTTCTCGGTCATGGCTCCTCCTTGTGTGCTTGCACGGTCATACCCGGGTGCCCGGCACGTGTCAAGGCGCAGCAGAGGAGACAGGGGACGCGTACGTAACTCGACCCCATCCCACGAGGGTCTGGTGCTCCGAAAGTCGCTGCTTGGAACGGTCGTCATCGCGGCGCTCGTCGCCGGGTTCCTGTTCCTTCGCCGCCCGGCGCCTGCACCCCCGTCGTCCCCCTACGTCGCTCAGCTCGAGAGTCCCGTCCGGGGCTTGTCGGCGCAAGAAGTGCGCGATCTGCTGGCTGGCGCCGGAGCGGGATACGCCCGGACCGCTGAGCTGAATGGCTACCCGGGCCCACGTCATGTGCTGGAGATGCGGGCGGCGCTCGACCTCACTCCGGACCAGGTTCGGCGCACCGACGCGACATTTGCGGCGATGGAGACGGAGGCCAAGCGGCTCGGGGCCGAGATCGTCGAGCGCGAGCGCGCGCTAGCGGCCCGGTTCGCTGATCACGCGGTCGGCACTCAGGATCTGGCGACGGCCGTGGACAGCCTGGCGCAACTCTACGGGCGACTCCGCACGACGCACCTCGCGGCCCACCTGGCCACGACCGCGCTGCTCACCGACGCCCAGATTGCGCGGTACAACACGCTGCGCGGATACGGGGCGGAACACCGGCACGGCACGGACTGAGGCTCACCAGGGGTCGCACACCGGCTCTCCCTCGTTTCGCGCCGGCAGGCTGTCGGCGTCGGTGACCGGCGGCGAGGGGAAATCGGACACATAGCCCACGTAAATCGCGCAGCTCTTGGCGCGTTGCGCACCATGGATCGCCCGGCCACTCCAGGAACGACCGCCCCCGTGGATCACCTGAATCCAGATCGAGTCCGCGCGGTACTTCGCCCGGGAGTACACGCCGAGCGCGGAGACGTCCGTGGTGTACGTTCCGTGGTCGGCGAAGTAGTTCTCCTGCGCGACCACCAGGTTGCGCAGGGCGCTCTTCATGGCCGCGATGCGGGGGTTCTGCGCGGGTTGCTGCGCGGGTTGCTGCCCGATCTGGGGCGCTCCAACGACGAGCAGCGCGGTGAGTGGGAGAAACTGTGAGGCACGCATCGGGGATCCCTCGCGGCTGAATGGTGTCAAGCGACCTGCCGCCGCCGCGTGAGATACGTCGCGCCGGCCAGGAACAACCCGGTGACGAGCAAGCTGAGGAGGACGGAAAGGGGGCTGATGCCGGACCCGGGTCGCAGCGCGCCCATGCGCTCCCGCTGCCACCGCGCGGTCCAGGTCTCGATCGGCACACCGATGCCCAACTGGAACGCGCTGTCCACCGGGAGGGACGAGCGCCAGAACGTCTCGAAGCGGTCGCGCCCCGCATCCCGGACCAGGTCTGCCAGGTAGCGGCTCCCGCCGTACAGGGAGCTGCGGAGCAGCCAGTAGGGCCGATTGACGACCCCGCGTGGCGCGCGCCGCCACCCGCCTGGAGCCTCGGCCGTGTCGGACGCGAACAGCGCCGCGCGGCAGCGGCGCAGATCGCCGGCGTTGCACGCGACGGCGTCGAGCGACCCCCCGTACCGGGAATCGGGCATCCAAAACAGCGCGGCGCGCAGCGTTGCCGGGTAGTTCTCGTCGAGACCGTACCACCGGCCCGGGGGAGGGGGAGCGACCCAGTCCATGTCGTAACCGAGATCGAATCCGCGGTCGAGCAACCACGCTTCCACCGCCGGCCCCGGGCGGCCGAATGCCGCGTAGAACGCGCACGGTCCAAGCCCCTGCCGCAGCCACTGCGCCAGCTGGTCGGCGGGCGGCGGCTCCTTGGCTTTGACCATCCAGCGCAGCGACCAACCGACGGGCAGCTCGACGATGCACGTCCGACCGTCGGTGACGGGCGGCAGCACCTGCGTGACCGATCCCAGATCCACGACGATGACGCGCACGGCGATCTCTGGAGCGGTGGGCGCGAGATCGCGCCACACGGCGGCGAGCTGCGCGTCGATCGCGTGGCGCGTCGCCTCGGGGATGCGCAGCTCAGTCGTCAGGACCGGCGCGCCATCGGGGCTCGTCCCGCCCCGCCCCCCAGTTCGCGCCACCCGCTGGAGACGGTCCAAGCGACTCAGCCACGAGAGCTGGGAACGCGCTCGCTCGAGCTCGGCACCGAGCCTCTCAACCCGCTGCCGATCGGGGTCAGGCGCCGCACCGCCTCGCCCCGGCGCCAACCTCGGCGCGGGTCTCGGCGGCAGTGTGGCCAGGGCGATCACGATACACACGAGCCCGACCCCGAGCCCCCAGACCCGGACGTCTAGCGCCACCGGGAGCTCCGCAATGCCACCAGGCCGAACACGATGCCCCACGCCAACGCGACCCAGGCGCCTCGCGGCTCGACCGCCACAGGCTGAGGCCGGGCCCCCAGAATCGCGTTGCGCCAGGCTGCGACCAGCGAATCGGTCTCGACACCACTGGCCGCCGCCAGGCGCACATTGACCGGACGACCCCTCGTCCCGATCAGGCGGGCGTAGGAGCCACGGCCGCCCAACGCGAGGGCGGTACGCGCCAGACTGATCCGCGCGCCGGGCGGCAGCGGCGGCGGGACGAGGTCGGGCGGTACCGCGCGGAGTACGGCGAGGCAATCGGCATCGGCGTGATCGGCCACGCACCCGCTGAAGGTGCGGGGCAGCCCGCGGACTTCTTCGAGGTTTTCCATCTGCTGCACGATGCGACGTCGGCGCGGCGGGTCATACCATTGCTCGAACACGTCGGGGGCCTCCGCGAGCCCCAGCACGGCGCGACAGCCGGCGAGCTCCCCGACGAAGCAGCTTCGCGCCGCCGGAGAGGGGGCGGTGACGAGATTCACGTACACGGACTGGCGCTCCCGGCTCGGGTCAGGGGTGGGAACGAGCGTCCCCTGCAGCCACGCGCTGAGGGCTGCGTCCGCCTGCTCGTTGAGGGCGGTCGAGACGGCCCAGATGAGGCGCAGCTCCACTTCCTCGGGCGCGCGCGCGGTCAGAACGGGGTTGGTAATGCCCACCCGTCGCCTGGTTTCGCTGCGCGGATCGTCGACCACGAGCGTGAAGGGATGATCCGCCAGGACAGCGGCGGCACTGCCGAAGGTGGCATCCACCATGGTCCACACCCGGGCTACGATGTCGCGCGAGCTGGGCGGGAGGCCTGCGGGCACCACGACGCGCAAGGCGCCCACCGTCACGGTATCGGCGCCCGTCAGGCGGCTGCGCCCCGTGAGCGAGTCGCGGCGCGCCACAGCCGCCTCGGCTTCCCGCAGCTCGCGCTCGAGGCGTGTGACCCGCGCGCGCAGCTCGACGGGGTCCTGCGCCCGCGCCGGCATCGTTCCGGCCACTATGCCCGCGAGAAGCAAGCCGAGCGCGTGCTCAGACATCGATGAGCATCCAGCGGCCGGTGAAAACCTCGAGCGGCCCCGGCCACACGAAGAGCCGGAGCAGGACCGGGCCCAGGATGTGCACGTTGACCTCGGCGGCGGCGGCCAGAACCTCGAAGGCGATGAGCGCGCCCAGCGCACCCAGGACATATCCCGCGGTGCGCGCCGTCCCCGACGACACGGCGAAGATCACACCATACGCGACGAGCACGGCCAGGGCGAAGCGAAGCGCCAGCGTCGTCGGGTACGCATGCAGTCCCGGTGGGATCGTCGCCGCGGTGGTGGCGACGAGCGCACCCGCCCAGAGCGCGAGCACCGGCCCCGCGAGGAGGATGGCTCCCGCACCGAGCCGGAGCAGCACGTAGTGCCAGCGGGGCACGGGCAGCGACAGCGCGTACACGTGGCGGCTGCGGTGGTCGGGCGACCAGGCGAGCGCCGCGACCAGGAGCGCGAGGGCGGCGGCGAGAACCGGATACAGGACGCCCCAGGCCTGGATGGAGGTCAACATCTCCTGCACTTCCCAGCGCGATACGTCCGCACGACCGAACCGCTCGACCGACAGGACGGGCAGGGCAAAGGCCGCCACGGCGCTGAGCGCGATCACCAGGCGCGACCACTTCCACTGCGTGAAGAGAATCATGCGGAACATGACGGCTCCTAGCTCCGCGGCTCGCGGAAGGTGCGGAGAAGTTCGACGAACCCCTCCTCGAGATCGAGGTCGATCACCTCGCGCAGCGACGCGCCGACGCCCTCGAAATACTGGCCCATCGGTGCCTGCCACCCGCGCACGGTCCACGTCTCGAGCGCGCCGTTCGCCGTCTCGCGGGCCAGCAGCACAAACGGCGTGTCGCCGGGCAGGGCAGGGGGGTTCGCGACCCGGAGCCGCTTGATACCGTTCTTGAAGCTCTGCATCGGAAGCTCGGCCACGAGGCGGCCGCGATCCATCACACCCACCCAGTCGCAGATGCGTTCGAGCTCGTGCACCAGGTGGCTCGAAATGAACACCGTGGCGTTTTGCTGCGACACGTAATCGAGCAGCGCGGCGAGAACGTCCCGCCGCACCACCGGGTCGAGACCGTCGGTCGGCTCGTCGAGGACCAGCAGCTCAGGGCGCTGCGCCAGCGCAAGCAGCATCTCGAGCTTCCCCATCTCGCCCTTCGATAGTTGGCCGAGCCGGCTGTCGCGATCGAGCTGGAACTGCCGAGTGAGGTCGTCCGCCCAGGGCCAGTCCCACGTGGTGTAGAACGCCGCATGAAACCGCATCGCCTCGGCGACAGTGACGGTCGGGTACAGGTGCGGCTGCTCGGGGACATACCCGGTGCGGGCGAGGATGCGCGGGATGTCGCGCGGGACCTCGCCGCCGAGGACCGCGATCCTGCCGCCGAGGGGCCGCAGCAGGCCGAGCAGCAGCCGGATCGTGGTGGTCTTTCCCGAGCCGTTCGGGCCGAGAAAGCCGTACAGCGATCCCGTGGGCACGCTGAGGGCGAAATCGCGGATCTCGAACGTCTTCCCCGCCCGGTAGTGGAGCTCGCGCACCTCGATGGCGTGACTCATTCGACCTTGACCTCCAGCTCCTGCGCGATCGCCTGGCGCAGCTCCCGCGTCGAGAGGCCGAGCCGCCCCGCCTCGGTCACCAGCTGGCGCACGAGCTGCACCGCCTGCCGGGTGCGTTCGCTCGCGCGCCGCTCCGGGACGACTTCGCGCACGAACGTTCCCGCGCCCTGACGCATCTCCACGAACCCCTCCGCTTCGAGATCGCGATAGGCCTGTACCACCGTGGCCGGGTTCACCCGCAACCGCGCCGCCAGGTTGCGCACCGAGGGGAGCGCATCTCCCGGGCGCAACTCGGCGGCGGCGATCGCCACGCGCAGCCGCCCCGCGATCTGGGCGTAGAGTGGCGTCGGACTCCTCGGGTCGATTTGCTCGAACAAACGCGTCGCCTGACTGTATTGTTGTACCAATACAGTAGTACTTTCGGCGCGTCTGTCAAGCCAGCGGTCTATGTGTAGGTTTGTCAGAGAGTTGCCCAACGGAGGGGAAGCACCATGTTGCCAGTCCTCATCGGTGTCGCCCTCGTCGCCCTCGCTGCCCTCGCGTGGGCCGTCGCCGCGTTGCGGCGCGCGCTCGCCCGAGAGCGCACCCTGGCCCGGACCGACGACGTCACCGGCGTGCGCTCGGCTCGCGCCTTCCGCGAAACGGCCAGCGCCGAGATCGAGCGCGCCCGCCGCTATCAGCATCCCTTCACGGTCGCCTGCGTGGACCTCGGCTACCGCGTGAGCGACGACGTGCTCCGCTCGGCCGCGGGCGCCCTGCGGGGTGCGCTCCGCGCCTCCGACACAGTGGCACGGCTCGGCCGCGACGAGTTCATCGTGCTGCTGCCCGAGACGCCATCGCCCGCCGCCCGGGTCGTGTTGGAAAAACTGCGCACCGGACTGACAGGCCTGCGCATGGGGGACGGCCGTCAACTGGCAGCGAGCATCGGCGGCGTCACATTCCTCAATGCGCCGGGCGGCATGGACGACATCATACGCGCGACCGACGAGCGCATCGCGGAGGCGAAAGCAACGGGCAACGTGTCGCACGTCACGTGGAACGCCGCGCCGGAAGGACGATGAGCCGGCGCAACATCTCGAGTGGGGTGCCCTGGGAGGCGGTGGTTGGCTACTCGCGGGCAGTGCGGGTCGGTCGCGTGGTGCACGTGGCCGGGACGACCGCCACCGACGCGTCCGGGGGGATCGTGGGACCCGGTGATGCCTACGCGCAGGCGGTGCAGGCGTTACAGAACATCGCACGGGCGCTCACGCAGGCCGGCGGGCGGCTCGAGGACGTGGTGCGCACCCGGATCTACGTGACCGACATCGCCGACTGGGAGGCCGTGGGACGGGCGCACGGGGAAGTGTTTGGGGACATCCGCCCCGCGTGCACGCTCGTGGCGGTGACGCGCCTCGTCGATCCGGCAATGCTGGTGGAGATCGAGGCCGAGGCGATTCTCCCCGAATGAGAGCCGTCATCAGCGGCGCGTCGGGGCTCATCGGCGCGGCGCTCGCGGCTCGGCTCGCGCAGCAGGGGCATCAGCTCCTTTCCCTGGTGCGACGCCCGCCGCGGCCGGGCGAGCCGGCCGCCCGCTGGGATCCCGCCGCCGGCGTGATCGATGTCCCGGCCCTCGAGGGAAGCGATGTCGTCGTGCACCTCGCCGGCGAGAGCGTGGTCGGGCGCTGGAGCGAGGCCAAGCAGCGGCGCATCCGGGAGAGCCGCGTCGCCGGAACGCGCCTGGTCAGCGAGGCGATTGCGGGCCTGAAGCGGCGGCCGAAGGTGCTGCTCGCGGCGTCGGCCATCGGCTACTACGGCGACCGCGGCGCTGAGGAGCTGACGGAACAGAGCGCGCCGGGTGCCGACTTCCTGGCCCAGGTGGCGCGCGACTGGGAGGCGGCCACCGCCCCGGCCTCGCGGGCGGGTGTACGAGTCGTGAACCTGCGCTTCGGTGTCGTGCTCTCGCCGGCGGGCGGCGCGCTCGCCAAGATGCTGCCCGCGTTCCGCCTCGGCTTCGGTGGCCGGATCGGCAGTGGGCAGCAGTACTTCAGCTGGATCGCGCTGGACGACGTGCTCGACGCCATCGGGCACGCGATCGCGACCGACGCACTGGTGGGGCCCGTGAACGTCACCGCGCCCGGTCCCGTCACCAACCTCGAGTTCGTCCAAACGTTGGGGCGTGTGTTGCGGCGCCCGGCGGTGCTCCCTGTGCCCTCGCTGGCATTGCGGCTGCTGTTCGGCGCCGAGTCGGCGTGGTTGCTCGAGAGCGGCCAGCGCGTCCTCCCCGCGCGGCTAGTCGCGTCGGGCTTCGCGTTCCAGTTCCCGCGGCTCGAACCGGCGCTGCGTCACTTGCTTGCCGCGCGGGGCGGCCGCCCGTAGTATCGGGCATGCCGATCCCTGAGGGCTACAGCGGCGAGACCGACGCCGTTCCGCATCCTGAGCCGGAGGTCAGTGAGCGCTCGCGCGGCGTCGCGCTGGCGCTGGCTCTGGTCGGCGGGTGGGCCGGCCTGCACCGCTTCTACGTCGGCAAGACGGGTACCGGCCTGGCGATGATCTGCACGTTCGGTGGGATCTTCGTGTGGTGGCTGTACGACCTCATTTTGATCGCCTCGGGCGAGTTCCGCGACAGCAACGACCTGCCGCTCAGGCGCTGGACGCCGGACGATCCGCGTGGGTTTCCCAGCCGGGGCGCCGAACGTCGAGTCGACGAGCTCGAGGAGCGGCTGGAAGCGCTACGGGGCCAGTTCAACGAGCTGGCCGAGCGGGTGGATTTCGCCGAGCGCATGCTGGCGCAGCACCGCGAGCGGCCGCAGCTGCCGCGGGGCTGAGTGGCTGATCGAGAGGTGCAATGAAGGTCGTTGTGTCGAAGGAGACCGCCGCCAACGAGCGGCGGGTCGCGTTGGTCCCGGAGACGGTAGGCCGCCTGGTGAAGGGCGGCCTCTCCGTGTTGGTGGAGCGAGGAGCCGGGAGCGGGGCGTTCTGCACGGACGAAGCCTACAGCGCGGCCGGCGCGACGGTGGTGTCCGAGCGAGCGGCCTTGTTGGGACAGGCCGACGTGGTGCTCAAAGTGCAGCCGCCGACGCCGGTGGACGTGGGATTGTGTCGGGAGGGTGCGGCGCTCGTCGCGCTGTTCCAGCCGGGCGCGGACCGGGCCCTCGTGCAGCAACTCGCCGCCCGGAAGATCACCGCGTTCAGCCTCGTGCTGTTGCCGCGCATCACGCGCGCCCAGCCGATGGATGCGCTCTCATCGCAGGCCACCGTGGCGGGCTACAAAGCGGTCCTGCTGGCGGCCGCCACCACGGGCCGGTTCTTCCCGATGCTCGTGACGGCGGCGGGGACACTCCCGCCGGCGCGGGTCTTGATCCTGGGCGCCGGCGTGGCGGGGCTCCAGGCGATCGCGACGGCGCGCCGCCTGGGCGCGGTGGTATCGGCGTTCGACGTGCGCGCGGCGGTCAAGGAGCAGGTCGAGAGCCTGGGCGCGCGGTTCCTGGCGATGGAGATCACCGAGAGTGCGGAGACGGCGGGCGGCTACGCCAAGCAGCTGTCCGAGGAGACGCATCGCCGCGAGCTCGCGTTCCTCGCCGATCAAGTGAAGGCGGCCGACATCGTGATCACGACCGCGCTGATTCCCGGAAAACCGGCGCCGCGCCTGATCACCGGGGATGCGGTGCGCGGCATGAAGCCCGGGTCCGTGATCGTCGACCTCGCCGCCGAGGCCGGAGGGAACTGCGAGCTGACGGAAGCCGGAACCGAGGTGCACCATGACGGCGTCACGATCCTCGGTCCCCTCAACCTGGCGAGCACGCTCCCCAACCATGCGAGCCAGATGTACGCCCGCAACATCTCGAGCTTCCTGCTGCACGTCGTGCAGGACGGCCAGCTCCGACTCGACTTTCAGGACGAAATCATCCGCGACACCTGCGTGACACACGCCGGGGAGGTAAGGAAGGCATGATGACGCCGACGGTCGATTACTGGTCCATGTTGTTCGTGTTCGTGCTCGCGACGTTCATCGGGCTGGGGGTGATTCGCCGCGTGTCGCGGCTGCTCTATACGCCCCTGATGTCCCTCACCAATGCGATTTCGGCCATCGCCGTCGTGGGCTCGCTCGTCGTCACCGGCGCCGACTACCCCGTCACGATCCGTATCCTCGGTGCCGTCGCCCTATTCGCCTCGATGACGAACATCGTCAGCGGGTTTCTGATCACCGATCGGATGCTGAAGATGTTCAAGAAGCAATGACGCACGCGATCGCCCAGTTCGCGGCCGTCCTCGCGACGGCGCTCTTCATCTTCGCGCTGTACTGGATGAACGATCCGAAGACGGCCCGCCGCGGCGTAGGGGCGGGCGTCGCGGGGATGCTGGTCGCCGTGCTGGCGACGTGGATCCAGCCCGAGATCGTGCACCACGGGTGGATCGTGCTCGCGATCGTCGTTGGCTTTCTGGTCGGCGTCCCGCTCTCGCGCGTGCCGCTCACCGCCGTGCCGCAACGGACCGCCCTCTCGCACGCGTTCGGCGGCCTGGCCGCCGGGCTGGTCGGCACCGCGAAGTACTATCTCTGGCTGGGGGAGAGCCCGGAACAGCTGACGCCGTTCCGGATGATCGCGATCGTGGCCGAGGTCATTCTCGGCTACCTCACGTTCACCGGGAGCCTCATGGCCGCCGGCAAGCTGCAGGAGGTGAAGTGGATCCCGCAGCGGCCGGTGACCTACCTAGGGCAGAACGTCGTCAACATCGGGATCCTGGTAGCTGCGGTGGCGTTGGGTGTCGTGCTCGCGGTGCAGCCCACGGCGGCGTGGTCGGGACAGGTGTTCCCCGTGATCATCGGCCTCGCCCTCCTGTTCGGCGTCCTGCTCATCATCCCGATCGGCGGCGCCGACATGCCCACTGTCATCTCGATCCTGAACGCCTATGCGGGCCTGGCGGCGGTGGCCATGGGCTTCGTGTTGGACAACAAGCTCCTGGTGACGGCGGGCGCCCTCGACGGATCGAGCGGCCTGATCCTGTCGATCATCATGTGCCGAGCGATGAATCGCTCGTTCGCGAACGTGCTGTTCGGCGCGTTCGGGCGCGCGCAGCCGGCGCTCGCAGTCGGCGAGCAGAAGGCCTGGAAGCAAGAGACGGTCGAGGGCGCGGCGCAGCTGCTCGAGCAGGCGCGGCTGGTGGTCGTGATTCCCGGCTACGGGATGGCCGTCGCCCAGGCGCAGCACAAGGTGCGCGAGCTGTACGACCAGCTCACCAAGCGCGGCGTCACCGTCAAGTTCGCGATCCACCCCGTCGCCGGGCGGATGCCAGGCCATATGAACGTCTTACTCGCCGAGGCCGACATCCCGTACTCCGCGCTCGTCGAAATGGACGAGATCAATCCGGAGATGCCGCAGTGCGACGTGGCGCTCGTCATCGGGGCCAACGACGTCGTGAACCCTGCGGCCCGCTACGCCAAGCACACGCCTATCTACGGCATGCCGATCATCGACGCGGACAAGGCCAAGACGGTGCTGGCGGTCAAGCGGAGCAAGAACCCGGGCTTCGCCGGCATCGACAACGAGTTGTACGTGCAGGACAACACCTGGATGCTGTTCGGCGACGCCAAGGCAGTGATCGGGGACCTCGTCAAGCAGCTCGCGGGGGGCGGTCTGCACTAGCGGGCGCGCATGAGTATGCACGGCGCCCCGGTGTTTATGCACGCTTGCGGGTCCCGCCGACGGCATGCACGTTCAGCGCATCCCCGCAACAGGAGCCACCGGTTATGTGTCGCTGTCTCATCGCCGGGATGGCCGCCGCTCTCGCCCTCGGCGCGTGTCGCCCGGGCGAGCCGTCCGCCGTCTCCGCCCCGCAGTTTGCCCACGTGCAGGACCTGGACGGCACGCCCGACCTGATCGTGGACGCCAAGAAGCTCGCGACGTCATGGGTCGTGTACGACCAGGATCTGAAGGAGTCGTTCTGCAGCATCGAGGAGGCCGATCTCGTACCCGGGACGTACCGCGTGCTGCGCTTCACGGTGAACACGCCCAACGTCGGCGACGCCGATGTGTTCATCGGCAGCCCGTGGGCGCACATGGACCCGAACGGGGACGGCAGCTTCGCCGACTCCGACGGCCTGTACGAAGAGTCCACCTGTCACCGGCATTTCCACTTCCGCAATTATGCGCTGTACCAGCTCATCGACGCCCAGACCGGGAAAGTCTTCCGGGCCCGCAAGAACGGCTTCTGCATGATCGACATCACCCCCTGGGCGGAAGAGGTCGCCCCCGGGAGCTGGGTGTACCGCAGCTGCGGGAACTCGCTGGTGCGCAACTCGGGCTTCCAGGGGATCAGCGTCGGGTACGGCGATGAGTACTTCAAGTGGCTGGGCGGGCAGTACTTTGTCTTGAACGGCGATCCGCACGCCGAAGAGATCCCGCCCGGAGCGTACGTCCTCCGGATTTGGGTGAACCCACCGTTCACGCCGCGGAACCAGCAGGAACCCTGCCCGGCGAAGGATCCGCAGGGGTTCTGCCACATGTTCGTCGAGAGTGACTACAGCAACAACATCGGCGACGCCCTGATCACGATCCCGGCCGGGCGGCCCGGCAAGACGGGCTTCGGCCCGGGCGGCGGGCAGGTGCCGCAGGACGAAGTGTCGGACGACGAGAATCGGCCCATCAAGTAGGCGCGCAGCACGCTGCGCCCCTACTGACGCGGTCGCACGAGGCCCGGTATGATACCGGGCCTCTTTCTCTGACACGGATCGGTGGATACCGCGACCCTGGCTCTCGTCGGCATCGTCATCGTCGTCGCCGCGCTCCTCTCGGGGCTCGTCGAGCGCACGCGCTTCCCCCAGGTCGCGCTGTTTCTGTTGCTCGGCCTGGCCATCGGGCCGTTCGGGTTCGCGTTGGTGGACTTCCGCCTGGACTCTCCGATCCTCGAGACGATCGCCATCCTCGGCCTCGTGCTCGTGCTGTTCAGCGACGCCGTGGCCGTCGACGTCGGAGAAGTGCGGCGCCACCGCACGCTCGTCCGCCTCGTGCTCGGGCCCGGCACGCTGCTCACGGCGGTGCTCATCGCGGCTGCGGCGTGGGCGCTGCTCGGCCTCGCGCCCGGCCCCGCCGCGATCCTCGGTGCCGCCCTCGCCTCGACCGATCCCGTGATGATGCGCGGCCTGCTGCGGGGCGGGGACGTGCCGGTGGCCGCGCGCCAGGTGCTGTCGCTCGAGAGCGGACTCAACGACCTCGTCCTGCTGCCCGTC
>DASYQX010000057.1:0-5932 GCA_036004985.1 Gemmatimonadales bacterium | reverse complement strand
TCGGATCGTAGACGGCGAGGTGGCGGCCGGCGCGGTTCAGCGGAAAAGCCCTAGCTGAGGGATGGCTCGAGCCCGCTTTGCAGAACGGCGGGTTGTCGGGCGGGCGCACGGTGGAGGTGATCCACACGCGACCGCGTTCGTCGAACATCGGGTTGTGTACGTTGTTCTTGCTCGTCCAGATGACTTCGTTCCCCCAGTACGGCGACGGCTGGGCCATCGTCGTCCCTGCGGCGGGCTGAGTGCTCGGATCGCGGACCGTCAATGGCACGCGGCTCACCGTGTTCCGCACCGGGTCGAGCACCGGGAGATAGTCGGCGCTCAACTCCAGCGCGCCGTAGATCTTGCCGTTCGCATTGAGCGTGGGATTGCGCCGGTCGGTCGAGACCTCGTCGTGGAGATACGCCTTTGGGTCCGCCCAGTCCCACTCGGTAATGACGACGTTGCGCTCGATACCCTGCGGTCGGGGGGGAGTTTGTGGGAGTTCGCCGGCGGCGATGCGGTCGGTCCAGTCGGCGAACATCGCGAGTGCCCGCTCTACCCCGAGCTGGCCCAGTGTCCCGATCATCTGGCCGCCCGCCTGTCCCGACTGGAGCCGCCGCTCCCACGCGGCGCTCGAGGTGGGGAAAGCCCCTAGAGCCTGGGGGATCACCCGCGTCCCCTTGCTGCCCAGTTGATGACAGGCCAGGCAGCCGCCCGACTTCATGATGCGCAGCCATTCGGCTTGGCTCTTCACGCGCGGCGCCATGGCGTTCCCGTCCGCCCCCGCTCCGGTGGTTGCGAACTCGCTCTTGTCCGGCACCCGAATCAGGGAGAACCAGAAACCGGCGGGATAGTACACGGCCGCCGCGCGCGGGGTGGTCGCCGGGACCGCGGTCAGGTTCACGATCCTCCCCGGGGACGCCTGCACTTTCGGCCCGTCGACCAGTCCGTAGCCGCGTACCCAGACACGGTAGGTGGCCTTGGGGAGGTCCGGGATCACGTACTGCCCGCGGTCATCGGTAACCACGATCCTCGCGAATCGCGTGGGGAGCTCCGTGGTTTCGGCGATCACCCAGACGCCGGCTTCGGGTCCGCCCGGGCCGCTCACGACCCCTCCGATATCGTCGGTATCGATGCGGACCGCTTGGCTCGCGACCTCGCGGGCGCTGACGCAGGCCAGGCAGGTCAGGAGGACGAACGCCAGGACTTTCTCGAGCTTCATGGGACTTTCCTCCCCACGCTAGAGTACGATCTCGAGCTTCGTCACCGAGGCGGGCGGGAACGTGTAGACGAACGTCCCGCCAGGTGCCGGCACGTCGGCCGACGTGGGCGCGACGGAGTTCGGCGCTGTGAACGTGTTCACGTCGTGTACCGTGTGTGCCGCGAGAGTTGTGGCGCGCACGGACTGAGCCGCCCCACCACGCAACGCGATCTCCGTTTCGCGCGCCTCCGTGAGCGAGGGGTTCGTCACGGTGAGCGTGAGTGTCTTCTGCCGCAGCGACGCCGAGCCGTTCAGGCCCCACAGCCCCTGTGCGGCGCCTTGCTTGTCGGTCCACGACACCCGCGGGGCTGACCACAGCGTGCGCACCGACGTGGCCCCCTGGTGCGCGGCGTACATCGCGAACACATGGTAACTCGGCGTCACGACGAACTGCGCCTGGTGCGCGAAGAAGAGCGAGTGAATGCAGTTCACGAGCTGCGCCACGTTCGCCATCGCGACCTTGTCGGCATGCCGGTTGAACGTATCCAACGTGAGTCCGGCGACGAGTGCGTCGCGGATCGTGGATTGCGACTCGAAGAGGTGCGACGGATCGACGAGCGGCGCCGTGCGATGCCACGCGCCCCACTCGTCCACGACGAGCTTCACGCGGTGCTCGCGGTCCGCTTGGCGCATGGCCTGCCAGTGGGCGGTAACGAGTCCCTCCATGCGGTCCGCACTCGCGAGTAGCTCGTACCAGCCGCGGTCGTCGAACGCCACCGCGTCGGCTCCGGCGTCGCCGGCGCTGCAATAGTGGTGCAGTGCCCAACCCCACACCCGATCCAGGGAGCCGCGCTCGGCCATCGCGGCGAAGAACCGCCGCGTCCATTCGAGGTCCCCACCGTTCGGACCCGAGGCGACGAACCGGAGATCCACGCCGTATTGCGGCACCGACCACGTCACAAAGCGGCGGTACTCCGACGCGTAGCCCTCGGGTGTGAAATTGCCGCCGCACCCCCACGACTCGTTCCCCACACCCCAGTAGACGACGCCGAAGGGGTTGCGGTCTCCTCCCGCGGCGCGGATGTCCGCCCAGCTCGTGCTGCCCGCGGGCGAGTTGCAGTACTCGAGCCACTCCCAAAACGCGCGAGCGGGCAGCGATCGGACATTGACCGCGAGATACGGCTGCGCGCCGACGAGGCGGCAGAAACGCAGGAACTCACTCGTGCCGAACTCGTTGGGGTCGTAAGTCGCGGGGACGATACCCAGATCCTTGTAGCGCGGGTCGTCAATCCAGAAATTGGTGCGCCGCGGGCGCCGGGCCCGCGGGCCGACGCCGTCCCGCCAGTCGTAGGAATCGGCGAAGCACCCGCCCGGCCAGCGGATCACGCTCGGCTTGATGACGCGCAGGGCGTCGGCGAGCGCGCGCCGCACGCCGCCCACGTTCGGAACCTTCGAGCCTTCGCCTACCCAGACGCCGTCGTAGATCACGCCGCCCAGGTGCTCGGTGAAGTGCCCATAGATCTCGGGCGCAATGGTGCCGATCGGCTCGTCCAGCAGGACTTCGACGTGGGCGTCAGGGATGCGGGCGCGGCGCCACGGAGGCGTGCCCAACACTGCGAGCGTGGCCGCTCCGGCCGTCCGGACGAAGTCGCGTCGCCGAATCACTCGGAGTTCTTTCATGGCGAGAGAGGAGACGCTATCTCGCGGCCGCTGTCAAGCACGTAGGCACTGGACGGCGTTCAGCACACGCGATAAGCTCTCGCCATCGATCCCCTCTCACGTCGAGACTGGTTGAAGGTGATGGGCGCGGCGGGCGCGGGCGCGATGATTCCTGTCCCCCCCCCCGCTCGCCCCGACACCCCCATTCTCCCGCTCACGTCCACGAGCGAAGTCTTCGTGCCGCCGCGCGGGCGCGCATTCCAGAAGTTCAGCTTTGATTTCCCCGAGCCGTCGGTCGAGTTCAACGGCATGCGGTTCAGCGTGCTCGTCTTCACGCGCGAGAACGCGTACGGCCTCGACGCGAGCCGGATGACCGCGCAGGCGGCGGACACCAGCCTAGAGCTGACCGCCGGCGGGCTCGTGTGGGCCGGCGGTCAGGAGCGCGCGCCCGGACGCGTCACCGCGCGATTTCGAACTGAGGGCGACGCGATCCTGTGCGATGTCAGCGCCGAAATGGACCGGCCCGTCAAGGCCGTCACGACCGTCGTGCGCGGCATCCCGCGCGGCAAGCTCTCGAGCGGCGCCGGCGAGCCGTTCGATCCGCGCGACAACGAGATCCTCTGGGGCTACCCCTTCAGCGGCGGTGATTTGTTCGGCGGCAACACTGCGGGTGGGATGGGAACGCCGCTCGCCGTCGTGCAGAGCGGTGAGCAAAGCTTCCTCGCGCTCTCCTCGCTCGATGATCGCGTGCGCACCAAGCGCTTCTATTTCCAGCCGGGTGAGCAGGGCTACCGCGTCGAGCTGGTGCACGAGGTCGAGGGCTGGCTCGACCAGCCGCGGGTTCAGGTTCCCACATGGCGCATCGGTCGCGCCACGACGCTCGACGCCGCGGTGGCCCCGCACTACACCCACCTGGAGCGCGCGTATCACTTCCCGCCCTGGGAGACGCGTCCGGATGTCCCCGCGTGGCTGCGCCGCACCGCGCTCGTCGTCACGCTGCACGGGATGCACTACACGGGCTACATCTTCAACGATTACGCCAAGATGCTCGAGATCCTGAAATGGATCGCGACTCAAATCCCCGCCGACCGCGTGCTCGCGTTCATCTCGGCGTGGGACGGGCGCTACTACTGGGACTATCCCGAGTATCGAGCCGCGGCGCGCCTCGGGGGCGAAGCCGGATTCCGCCGCCTGGTGAAAGAAGCGCAGCGGCTCGGCTTCCGCATGATGCCGATGTTCGGCGCCAATGCCGCGAACCGCCACCAGCCGTCGTTCGCCGCCATCGCCGATGCCGCGACGGCCAAGGTGGACGGCGACACGATGGACCTGAACTGGGTGGACTGGGACAACGACCGCCACCAGGAGGGGTGGCTCGCGTACATGAACCTGGGCGTCGAATCGTGGCGGCGTTGGCTCACCGGCCGCATCGCGGACGCCATCGAGCGCTACGGCGTGGACGCGTATTTTCTCGACATCATCGGCGGCTGGACGAACAACACACGCGGTGACATGCACGAGGGTGCGCGCCGCCTCGTCGCCGAGCTGCGCCAGAAATACCCGCAGGTGCTTTGTTGCGGGGAGTTCCTGTACGACGCGCTACTCGAGTTCATCCCGCTCTACCACGTGTACTCGCCGCACGGCGTGCCCTACGCCCGCTTCTTCTCGCACCTGTCGGCTCCGGCGCCAGTGCGCGGCTCGAGCGGCGTGCACGAGTCGGGGTTCGGGCGCTGGAATGCGGAGACGCTGGGTTTGTCGCAGCGTGAAGGGATGATCCCGACCCTGATGGTGGTGGACGACACCTTCACAAAATACCGCGACCAGATGGCCGCGGTGATTGCGAAGGCGAAGGCCTGGGCGCCGGCCTGATCAGCGCGGCGCGTCTCCCCGAATCATCCGCAGTCCGAACATCGTGGCGATCTGGCTCCGCGCCTTCGCCTCGAACCGCACGGTGACCTTGCTCTTGCCTCGCACGAGGGCCGGGGGTACGACGTACTCCACATCGTAGAAGCGCGGCGGATCGGCGAACGCGACCTGTTGCGTCCCCACCTGCGTACCGTCAACGAGAATCGTGAAGTCCGCCGGTGTGCCGCGCCGATCCCCGGAGTAGTAGGTCGCGATCAACGTCATTGGGTGCGCAGGCTCGACCGGCAGATCGTACGAGAACCAGGTGCGGCCGAAACGTCCCGGACGGCCCATGATGCGCTGCGGGTAGACATTTTCGCCCGCTTGATAATTGAACTGACGCTCGAACACGGTTTCGCCCGGCTGGAGCCACGCAACCGTCGCCGCCTCGAGGCGCCGCAGCCGCTCTGCCTCCGCGGCGTACGCCACCTTCTGGACTTCCCATTCCGCCGGGGTGAACAGATCCCAGTAGGTCGAGTAGGTGCGCCGGTGCAAGCGGTAGAATGACCACAGATTCACGCTCCGCACACGTCCCGTCCCGTCGGGCTCGCGCCCGGCGTCCGTCGTGAAGTCTCCGGGCGCGCCTCCACTCGTTGGCTTGACCCAATCCGCGACCGCGGTGCTTTCGGTGACGAACACCGGAACGGTCGGCGGCGGCTCGAGGGCCTCGCCCTCAACCTGGCCGCGTCGGCGTTCCGGCCCGATGTCGCCCGCGAGCACGAGCGGTCCCCACATGATGGACGCGCGCTTCGGATTGTCGGGCAGCGGCTCGAGGCGCAGCGACTTGGGCAGCGTGACCTCGACCACGTCGCCGCTCTTCCACGTGCGCGCGATCTCGACGTAGGAGCCCGCGGGGAAGGGCCACTCGTACGACCCACGGCGCGGTTGGCCGCTGTCGCTCGCGGCGGGCGCCGGCTGCTCGACTACGGCGCCGTTCACAGTGACCCGGTAGCCGTCCGTCACCCAGTACGGTCGGCGCATGGCCAGCGTGAACGCTTTAGGCGAACGCAAGGTGAGCGTCAACTTCGCGCGCTCCCCGTCCGGGAAATTGGTGTCCATCGTAAGCCGTACGCCCGCGGCGCTCCATTCCGCCGTCGAGGGCGCGAACAGGTTTACCCACAGCCGGTCGCCCGCTTCGTAGTACAGGCCGAGACCGTGGAGTCCGGGGCTCTCCATGCCCGTCCCGACATC
>DASYQX010000056.1:0-65965 GCA_036004985.1 Gemmatimonadales bacterium | reverse complement strand
CGCTGCTCGACGTCGTCGCGGGGACGGCGGCCGCGTTCCCGGGCGGCCACGTCGTGATGACTGCCGGTGGGCCCGCCGCCGCGCTCTGGCTGGGCGCGCTGGCCGCGGCGTGGTGGCTGTGGCGTACCCCGCGCCGTCCGTGGCTGATCGCGGCGCGCGTCGCCTTCGTCGGGGCTGGCCTTTCATGCACCGCGCTCTTCTCCGCCTTTTCCCGCCTTTCAGATTGCCGCTGCTTGACCGTACATTTCTTGGACGTCGGTCAGGGTGACGCCGTCGCGCTGCGCACACCCGGCGGACGCTGGGTGCTCGTGGACGGGGGCCCCCGCAGCGAGGGGCGGGATGCCGGGCGCCGCGTGGTGGTCCCGTTCCTGCGGAGGGAGGGTGCGCTTCGCCTCGCCGCCGTCGTCGCCACTCACGCGCATGCCGACCACGTGGGCGGGTTGCCGGCGGTGTTGAGCGCATTGCCGGTGGACGTGGTCCTGGAGCCGGGGGAGCCGCTGGGCGAAGCCCCGTACCTCGAGTTCCTGGCGGCGACCGAGGCGTCGGGCGCCCGGTGGCGCGCGGCGCGCAGCGGCGATCGCCTGGACCTGGACAGCGTCCGCGTGACGGTCCTGAGCCCCGACAGCGCCTGGGCGGCCCGGACGACCGACCCGAACGAGGAGTCCGTCGTGCTGCTCGTCGAGTATGGGCGTGTGCGGCTGTTGCTGACGGGCGACGCGGGCGTACCAGTGGAGGCGCGGCTGGCGGGGCGTGTGGGCGACCTGGACGTTCTGAAGGTTGGGCACCACGGCTCGCGCTCGGCCACCTCGGACGCCTGGCTCGATGAGGCGCGGCCCGAGATCGCCGTGATCAGCGTCGGGGCGCGAAACACCTACGGGCATCCGGCGCCGGAGGTTGTCGCCCGGTTGATCGCGCACGGCGTCCACGTGTACCGGACCGACCGCGAAGGGACGATCACACTCGAAAGCGATGGGCAGCGTGTTTGGATCCACTGAAGTCATCACGATCGAGCGGTTCATCATGGAGCAGGAGCGGCTGCACCCGGAAGCGACGGGGGAGCTGTCGAATCTGCTCTATGACCTCTGCCTCGCCGCCAAGATCATTTCACGCCAGGTGCGGCGCGCGGGCCTGAGCGACATCCTGGGCGCGATGAACACGATCAACGTCCAGGGCGAGTTGCAGCAGAAACTCGACGTCTTTGCGAACGAGACAGTGCGCAACAGCGTGCAACATACCGGCCGCATCTGCATCATGGCCTCCGAGGAAGACGAGGAGCCGGTGCCCGTCCCGCCCGACAAGCCCGCCGGGAAGTACGTGTTGCTGTACGATCCGCTCGACGGTTCCATGAACATCGACGTGAACGTCTCGATCGGAACGATCTTTTCGATCCATCGCCGCGTGACCGCCAAGAAGAACGGCGCGGGCACGCTCGCCGACTGCCTGCAACGGGGCCGCAAGCAGGTCGCCGCCGGCTACATCCTGTACGGCTCGAGCACGATGCTGGTGTACACGACCGGCTCGGGCGTCCACGGGTTCACCCTCGACCCGACGATCGGGGAGTTCCTCCTCTCGCATCCCCAGATCCGCACGCCCGAAGTGGGCACGTATTACAGCGTAAACGAGAGCCACTGGGACCAGTGGACGCCGGGCGTGCAGCGCGCCGTGGCCGCGTTCAAGAACGGTGACGCCGGAGCGGGGGGGCGGGGGGGGCGGGGGGGGCGGGGGGCGCGGGTCCAGGCGAAGAACGCGCGCTACATCGGCTCGCTCGTTGCCGACTTTCATCGCAATCTGATGTCGGGCGGCATCTTCCTGTATCCCGCCGACACCCGGTCGCCGCAAGGCAAACTGCGGTTGCTATACGAAGCGGCTCCGCTCGCATTCGTCGTGGACCAGGCGGGGGGACTCGCGACCGATGGCCGCCAGCCCATCCTCGACGTGGCGCCGGCGAGCCTGCACCAGCGCACGCCGCTCGTCATCGGGAGCAAACAGGACGTCGCCTACGCGACCGAGGTGATCGGGGGAGGGGGCGCAGCCACGTGACCGACCGCAAGCCCGTGTACGGCCCCGACGACTGGCGCGGCGATCCCGCGCGCGACATCGGCGCGCCGGGCGCGTGGCCCTTCACCCGCGGCGTCCACCCCACGATGTATGCCGGCAAGCTGTGGACGATGCGCCAGTACGCGGGCTTCGGGACCGCCGAGGAGACCAACGCGCGGTTCCGTCACCTCCTGGCGGCCGGTCAGACGGGTCTCTCGGTCGCGTTCGACCTGCCGACGCAGATGGGGTACGACTCGGACCACGCGATGGCCGAGGGCGAGGTCGGGCGCGCCGGTGTGGCGATCGACAGCGTGGACGATCTCGAGCGGCTGTTCCACCAGATTCCGCTCGACCAGGTCTCCACGTCGATGACGATCAACGCGACCGCGGCGATCCTGCTGGCGATGTACGTGGTGGTGGGGGAGGAGCAGGGCGTGTCGCCCGCGCAGCTGCAGGGCACGATCCAGAACGACATCCTCAAGGAGTACATCGCCCGCGGCACGTACATCTACCCGCCGGAGCCGTCGCTCCGGCTCGTGGCCGACATCTTCCGGTGGACCGGCGCCCTCGGGATGAGCTTCAATCCGATTTCCATTTCGGGTTATCACATGCGGGAGGCGGGGGCGACGGCGGCGCAGGAGGTGGCGTTCACCTTCGCCAACGGCCTCGAGTACGTGCGGCGCGCGGTGAGCGCCGGACTGGACGTGAACGCCTTCGCCCCTCGGCTCTCGTTCTTCTTCGCGGGGTACACGGACCTGTTCGAGGAAGTCGCCAAGTTCCGCGCGGCCCGCCGCCTGTGGGCGCGCCTCATGCAAGAGAAGTTCCAGGCGACTGAAGCGGCGTCGCGGCTGCGGTTCCATACCCAGACGGGCGGGGCCACGCTGACGGCACAGCAACCGCTCAACAACGTCGTGCGGATCGCGATTCAGGCGATGGCCGCCGTGCTGGGCGGGACGCAGTCGCTGCACACCAACGCGTACGACGAAGCACTCGCGCTGCCCACCACCCAAAGCGCGACCCTGGCCCTGCGGACTCAGCAACTGCTCGCGCACGAGACCGGGGTGCCGGACGTGGTCGATCCGCTGGGGGGGAGCTGGTATCTGGAGGCGCTGACCGACGCGCTGGAGCGCGACGCGCGAGCCCAGGTCGAGGAGATCGAGGGGCTGGGCGGGGCGGTGCGGGCGATCGAGCGGGGGCTGTTCCAGGAACGGATCGCCGCGAGTGCCTACGCGCAGCAGCGCGCGATCGAGGCCGGAGAACAGGTCGTGGTGGGCGTGAACCAGTATGCGAGCGATGAGCCACCGCCGTCGGTGCCGGCGCCGGACTACGCGAACCTGGCTGCCGGGCAGCGCACGCGCGTCGCCGCCGCGCGCACACAGCGGGACGCCAAGACCGTGACGCAGGCATTGCGCGCCCTCGGCGCGGCCGCGCGCGACTCCCACGCGCCGCTGATGGAGCGGATCCTCCCCGCGGTGCGGGCGCGGGCGACGTTGGGGGAGATCAGCGACGTCCTGCGAGCCGCGTGGGGGGTGTACGGAGCGAAGCCATGAGCGACGAGATCTTCACGCGTTTGCGCTCCCTCCTCAAGGCATACGCGGAGCTCAAGGAGAGCGGTGCGCCCGGTCCCAGGACCGGCGGCGCCGGCGATCGGAAGCGACAGACGGGTGCCGAGGCCCTCCGCAAGGTCGTGCGTCCGGTGCTGGACGCGTTCATGGCGGAGCTCAAGAACGTGGGCCATGACGCCTCGACGCGGGATCACACCGAGCGCGCCGACGCGTACCCGAGCGTGGCGCTGTCGTTCACGCCGCGAGGCGGCCTCGCCTCGGCGCTGATGTTCAAGTACGACCCCAAACGCGGCATCGTGGTGCAGCGCGAGATCAAGTCGGCTCCAGCGCAGGGGCGGGTCGTGACGGGGCATGGCGACCGCACCGGGACGATCGGGGTCGACGCGGTTTCGCCGTCGTGGGTCGAGACCAAGACGCTGGCGTTCGTTGCCGACGTCCTCAAAGCGAACTGAGGGGACAGCTGCGATGGCCAAGCGCCGCCAGACCTACGAAGCCCCGGAGATCATCGTCACGTTCGATCCCGACGTGTGCATCCATTCCGGGGTCTGCGTGCTCGGATTGCCCGATGTGTTCGACATCAAGCGCAAACGCTGGATTCGACCCGAGCTGCGGGACGCGGACGTCGTGGCGGCGCAGGTGGACCGATGCCCCTCGGGAGCGCTGCAGTACGTACGCCGCGCGAAGACCGATTGACCTCTCCTGGGACTGCCGCTAAGTTGTTGTGCGATGCCGACCTACGAGTTCAAATGCCCCAAGGGCCACGTGTTCGAGAAGTTCTATCCGACGATCACGAAAACGCGCCGTTTGAAGTGCCCCAAGTGCGGCAAGATGGCGGAGCGCCTGATCTCGGGCGGCGCGGGACTCGTGTTCAAGGGCTCCGGGTTCTACATCACCGATTACAAACGCGCGGGTGAAAAAGTCGAGAAGACCGAGAAGGCCGAGAAGACTGACAAGGCTGCAAAGGTCGAGAAGACGCCCGAGGCCAAGCCGAAACCCAAGAAAGACTCCAGCTCCGACAAGTGAAGGCACACGACACGCTGCGGGCGGCGTTGGTGCAGGCGGCGGCGAGGCTTGGCGCGCCCGCAATGAAGGACAGCGACGTCCTGCTCGAGCGCCCCAAGGACCCGGCGCACGGCGACGTCGCCACGAATCTGGCCCTCGCCCTCGCCAAACCACTCAAGGCGAAGCCGCGCGACGTCGCCGGAAAGCTCGTGGCCGCCCTCGAGCTGCCTGCGGGATTCGTGCGCAAGGTCGAGATCGCCGGCCCGGGGTTCATCAACTTCTTCCTCGCGGGGGAACAGGTCGTCGCGGTGCTCCCCGCCATCGTCACGGCGGGCGCCGGCTACGGCAAGAGCGACGTGGGTCGCGGCGCCAAGGTCAACGTGGAGTTCGTGTCGGCGAACCCTACGGGTCCCCTGCATGTCGGACATGGTCGCGGGGCGGCCCTGGGCGACGGCATCGCCGCCCTCCTCGAATGGACCGGCTGGGCCGTGACCCGTGAGTTCTACGTCAACGACGCCGGCACCCAGATCGACAAACTGGCCCGCTCACTCTGGGCGCGCGTGCAACAGCTGGCGGGGCGGCCCGCGGCGATTCCCGAAGGCGGCTACCAGGGTGAGTATGTGACGGAGCTGGCCGAAGGCATCCTCGCGAAGGAGGGACGACCGTTCGCCGCGCTCCCGGAAGAGGAGGGCCTGCGGCGCTGCCGGGCGATCGGCGTGCTGTCGCAGCGCGCCGAGCAGGACGAGGACCTGCGCGAGTTTCGCGTGCGGTTCGACGTAGTATTCAACGAGTCCGAGCTGTACGGGCAGGGCCTGATCGAACAGACGCTCGCGGAGCTGGCGAAGGACGGTCACACCTTCGAAGCGGAGGGCGCCCTCTGGCTGCGCACCACGGCGTTCGGTGACGACAAGGACCGCGTGCTGCGCAAGCGCGACGGCACGTATACGTATCTCGTGCCCGACATCGCCTATCACCGCAACAAGCACGAGCGGGGGTTCCGACGGGCCATCGACGTCTGGGGTGCGGACCACCACGGCTACGTGCCGCGGATGCAGGCCGCCCTGCGAGCGCTTGGCTATCCCGACGACTTCCTGCACGTGGAGATCGTCCAGCTCGTCCGGGTGATGCGGGGTGGGGAAGAGGTACGCTTCTCGAAGCGCACCGGCGACTTCGTGTCGCTGCGAGATCTGTTTGAGGAGACGGGCGTGGACGCCGCCCGGTACTTCTTTCTGATGCGGCGCGGCGACTCGCAGTTCGTCTTCGATGTCGACCTAGCCAAGAGCCAGACGGAGGAGAACCCGGTCTTCTACGTGCAGATGGCGCACGCGCGGATGACCGGGATCTTCCGGGTCGCCGCCCGCGCGCCCGAAACCGTCACGCCGCAGGGCGTGGACCTCGCGGTGCTCGATCAGCCCGAGGAGCTCGATCTGATCAAGGAGCTGGCCGAGTTTCCGGCCATCGTCGCAGGCGCCGCTGCCGCCCTCGAGCCCCACCGCATCACCGGCTATCTCGAGGGGCTGGCCCGGATCGCGCACGCGTGGTATCACAAGTACCGCGTCCTGGGGGAGCCGCAAGAAGCGGCGCGCCTCGTGCTGGCGCGCGCGGTGCGCCAGGTCCTGGCGAACGGTCTCACCCTGTTGGGGATCAACGCCCCGGAACGGATGTAGCGTGGGTCTGCTCGTCGTCGGTTCGATCGCGCTGGATTCGGTCATCACGCCCTTCGGCGAAACCGCCGACGCGCTCGGCGGCGCGGCCGTCTTCTTCTCGATGGCCGGCGCCGTGCTGCACCCGGTGCAGGCCGTCGGCGTCGTCGGCACGGATTTCCCCGAGGCGCACCTCACGGCGCTCGCCGCGCGGGGGGTGGATCTCGCCGGCGTCGAGCGCCAGGCGGGCGAGTCGTTCCGCTGGAAGGCTCGCTACTCCTACGACCTCGCGAGCCGTGAAACGCTCGAGACCCGGCTCGGGGTGTTCGCGGACTTCCGTCCCCGCATTCCCGACAAGTTCCGGGCGGCGCGCTTCGTGTTCCTCGGCAACATCGACCCGGAGCTGCAGCTCAGCGTGCTCGACCAGGTGAAGAAACCGACACTCGTCGCGTGCGACACGATGAACTACTGGATCCACTCGAAGCGCGACGTGCTGCTGGAGCTGCTGCGCCACATCGACATCCTCATGGTCAACGATTCCGAAGCGCGCGAGCTGTCGGGCGATTGGAACATCTATCGCGCGGCGCAATGGATTCTGGGTCGCGGGCCGAGGCTGGCCGTGATCAAGCAGGGGGAGCATGGCGCGTTGCTCGTGGACCGGAACACGACGTTCAAGGCGCCGGCCTACCCGCTCCAGGAGGTGTTCGATCCGACGGGAGCCGGGGATGCCTTCGCCGGCGGATTCATGGCGCACGTCGCTCGCACGGGGGACATCTCCTTCGACAACCTGCGGCGCGCCATGGTCTACGGGTCGGCGATGGGCTCGTTCGCGGTCGAGGCGTTCGGCGTCCAGCGGTTCGAAAGCGTGACGCTCACGGAGGTCGATGCCCGGGTGCGCGCCTTCCGGGACCTCGTGCATTTCGACATGGGCGGAGAGAAACGGTGACCGAGCGCTACGCCGCCGCCGGCGTGCGCCTCGATGCGGCCGAGGAGGCGAAGCGCCGCATCGGCGAGCTGGTCCGCGCGACGCGGACCCCGCTCGCCCTGGGCCACATCGGTGCCTTCGGGGGCATGGTCCGTGTGCCCGAGGGCTATCGCAAGCCCGTGCTCGTGATGTCCACCGACGGCGTCGGCACCAAGGTGCTCGTCGCCGCTGCGGCCGGCGTCCACGACACGGTCGGCGAGGATCTCGTCAATCACTCCGTGAACGACATCCTGGTGCACGGCGCGAAACCGCTCGCCTTCCTCGACTACATCGCCACGGGCAGCCTCGTGCCCGAGGTCGCGGCGGCCATCGTCACGGGGATCGCGCGCGGCTGCCGCGCGCACGAAATGACCCTCGCCGGCGGCGAGACGGCGCAGCTGCCCGACCTGTACGAGGCGGGGCACTACGATCTCGCGGGGACGATCGTGGGCATCGTCGAGGAAGATGAGGCGCTGCACGGTGACCGCGTGCGCCCGGGTGATCAAGTGATCGGCTACGCGTCGAACGGACTGCACACGAACGGGTATACGCTGGCACGGCAGATCGTGTTCGGGCAGCTCAAGCTCGACGTGCACGATCCGTTTCCCGGAACCGATCGCACCGTGGCGGAGGAGCTGCTCGTCGTGCATCGCAGCTACGCCTCCGTCGTGACGCCCGTGCTGCGGCGCCTCCACGCGCTCGCGCACGTCACCGGTGGCGGCATCGTCGGCAACCTCGCGCGCGTGCTGCCTGAGGGATGCGAAGCCGTGATCGACGCCGGCAGCTGGCCCTGGCCGCCCATCTTCCGGGTGCTGACGCGCGCCGGGAAGGTCTCGATCGACGAGATGCGACGCGTGTTCAATCTCGGCGTCGGGATGATCGCCGTCGTGGCGCGCGATGACGTCGACGCCGTGGTTCAGGCCGCGAAGCGCGCCCAGGTCCCGGCGTGGATGATCGGCGAGGTGCACGCGGGCAAGACCGGCGTGCGGTTTTCGGAGCGCTAGAGGTCGGCTAACCCCGGGGCGACGCCCCGGGGTCAGCCGCGACTACGAGGAGGGACCATGCGTTCATACATGACGGCACTCGCGGTTCTGGCCGGCCTCGCGCTGCCCCTGGCCGCCCAGGAGCCCCAGTGCGCGACGGGCACCACGGCGCAGGCGCGCGCGGCCTGTAACACGATGGTCGACGCGACCCGAGCGTTTCATCCGCTCGCGGGCATGATCGTGAGCGGCGGCAATCCGGTGATCGGCACCGCCGGCTCGCTCGGCGGCTTCGGCCACCTGTCCGCCACGCTGCGCGTCAACGCGATCAAGGCCTCGCTCCCGAACCCGGACAGCGCGGCGCGGAGCCCCGTGCCGTCGAGCTTCAACGGCTACTTCCCGGCTCCGGTGATCGAGGCCGCGGTCGGGCTGTACGGCGGCCAGGGCAGCGGACTCCTGTCGATCGACGGGCTCGCCAGCGCCACGCTGCTGCCGACGAGCCGAGTGCCGGGAATGTCCGTGGACCCCGACGCGCCCAAGGTTGGTGACGTCGCGCTGGGCCTCGGCTATGGCGCCCGGATCGGCATCCTGCGGGGCTCGTTCCCGATTCCGGCGGTGTCGGTGAGCGTAATGAAGCGGCACGTGCCGCGCATTCAGTTCGGCGATGTCACCACCGGGGATCCCGCCGACTTCGCCACCGATCTGAACGCGACCAACTGGCGCGTCGTGGCCGGGATGCGCGTGCTGTTTGCGGACGTCGCGGCGGGGATCGGGATCGACCATTACACGTCGACGGCAGTCATTCATTACCAGGACATCACCGGGACGCAGACCGTGACGCTCGACCTCGCGAACACGCGCCAGGTGCTGTTCGCCGACGCCGGCCTGACCCTTGGCCTCGTCAAGCTCGTCGCGGAGCTTGGCTATCAGACGGGGACGGACCAGAGCTTCTCCACCACGTTCTCGGATTTCGATCCGAAGGCGGGGCATGCCTTCTGGGGCGCGGGCCTTCGCATCAACTTCTGAACACCCGTCCGAGCGCGACGCGATGCGTCGCGCCCTGGACCTCGCCTGGCGGGGTTGGGGGCGGGTCGCGCCGAATCCCCTGGTGGGCGCGATCATCCTGCAGGGCGAGGCGGTCGTAGGCGAGGGGTTCCACGCAGAATTCGGCGGGCCGCACGCCGAAGTCCACGCGTTGCGCGACGCCGGCGATCGGGCGCGCGGCGCCACGCTGGTCGTGACGTTGGAGCCGTGCGCGCACCAGGGGAAGACGCCGCCGTGCACCGACGCGATTCGCGCGGCGGGGGTCCGGCGGGTGGTGGCTGCCGTGCGCGACCCCGATCCCGATGCCCGCGGCGGCATCGAGGTGCTGCGCGCCGCCGGCATCGAAACCAGCGTCGGCCTGCTGGCCGAGGAAGCGGCCGCGGTCAACGCGCCTTTCCTCGTGACTCGGCTCCAGACCGAACGCCCCTTCGTAGCGCTGAAGCTCGCGACGTCGATCGACGGGGGCATCGCCGATGCGCGCGGCCGCTCGCAATGGCTCTCGGGGTCCGAAGCGCGCGCCTACGTGCACTGGCTGCGGGCTGGGTTCCACGCCATCGGCGTCGGCGGCACGACGGCCCTCATGGACAACCCCCAACTCACGGTCCGAGGAACCATCACGCCCCGGCAGCCGCCCGTGCGCATTGTCTTCGACCGCCGCGCGATGCTGAACTCCGGCGTGACCCTGGTGCAGACGGCGCGCGAGGTACCGACCTGGGTGGTGGCGTCGCCCGAAGCGCCCGCCGCGAACGTGTCGGTGCTCGAGGGGAACGGCGTCCGGGTCTTCCGGCCGGAGACTCTGGCGCAGGGCCTTGCCCAGCTGCGGCTCGCCGGGATCCAGTCGTTGTTATGTGAAGGGGGCGGGGCACTCGGCGCCAAGCTGCTCGCCGAAGGGCTCGTGGACCGCCTCTACTGGGTGCAAAGCCCCGTGTGGCTGGGGGAGGGCGCCGTCCCGGCGTTTCCGGGCGTGCCCGACTTCCCGCTCGCCGAGGCGCCGCGCTGGACCCCCGTGGAGCGCCGCGCGTTGGGCCCTGATACATTACTGATCTTGGACCGACGGCTATGTTTACCGGCATCGTGAGCGCGGTGGGCCGGGTCGCGAAGGCGACTCGAAACGGGGGTGGCCTCCTGCTGTCGATCCGCGCCCCCTACAAGGGGTTGCGGCGCGGTGAGAGCATCGCCGTCAACGGCGCCTGCCTCACCGTCGAGCGTGTCGTGCGGGGCGGCTTTACCGCTCACGCCGTCGAGACCACGCTCGACCGCACGCTGCTCGGCGAATGGGCCACGGGCCGCCCGGTGAACCTCGAGCGGGCCGTCCGCGCGATCGACCGCCTCGGCGGACACTTGGTGCAGGGGCACGTCGACGGCGTGGCGGGAGTCACGCGGGTCGCCAAGCAGGGGGATGCGGTGCTCGTGGACCTGCAGGTGCCGCCGGATGTGTTGGAGGTGTCGATCCTGCACGGGTCGCTGACCGTCGACGGAGTGAGCTTGACGGTGAACGCGCTGCTCGCGAGCGGCGTCGTGCAGGTGGCGCTGGTCCCGTTTACGCGCGCCCACACGACGTTGGGCGCGCTGCGCGCCGGTGACCGGGTGCACGTCGAAGGCGACGTACTGGGCAAATACGTGAGACGACTATGCCGTTCGGAAACGTAGCGCAGGCGATCGCGGATATCCGCGCCGGGAAGCTCGTCATCGTGGCCGATGACGAGCGGCGCGAGAACGAGGGGGACCTGGTCGGCGCCGCCGAGAAGGTCACCCCCGAGATGATCAATTTCATGGCGACGCACGGGCGCGGGCTGATTTGCCTGCCGCTCATGCCCGAGCGATGCCAGGCCCTCGGCCTGCCCCAGATGACCGAGCACAACTCCGAAGCCCACGAAACGGCATTCACGATCAGCATCGATGCCGCCACGCGTTTTGGGGTGACCACCGGCATCTCCGCGGCGGACCGCGCCGCGACCATTCGCGTCGCCATCGAGCCGGGCACCGTGCCGGCCGACCTGCGCCGGCCGGGGCACGTCTTCCCGCTGCGCGCGCGGCCGGGCGGTGTGTTGCAGCGCGTCGGACAGACCGAGGCGAGCATCGACTTGGCACGCCTCGCCGGCCTGTACCCCGCGGGCGTGATCTGCGAGATCCTGAACCCCGACGGCTCGATGGCCCGCCGTGAAGACTTGGAGCGCTTCGCGGCGCGGCACGGCCTCACCTTCATCACGGTGGCGCAGCTCGTCGCCTACCGGCTGGCCCACGAGCGGCTGGTGCACCGCGTCGCCGAGGCGCGCCTGCCCACGCCCTTCGGGGAGTTCCGCATCGTCGGCTACCGAAATGACGTGGACAGCGCCGAGCACATCGCCCTCGTCTGCGGCGACGTGGCCGGCAAGCGCGACGTGCTCGTGCGGATGCACTCCAAGTGCCTCACCGGCGACGTCTTCGGCTCGGCCCGCTGCGATTGCGGGTGGCAGCTGCACAGCGCGATGCGCATGATCGCCGCGGAGGGACGCGGCGTGGTCGTGTACCTCGACCAGGAAGGGCGCGGGATCGGGCTGCTCAACAAGCTCAAGGCCTACGAGCTCCAGGACGCCGGGCACGACACCGTCGAGGCGAACGAGAAGCTCGGGTTCAAGCCCGACCTCCGGAACTACGGCATCGGGGCGCAGATTCTCCTCGACCTGGGCCTGTCCGCGATCCGCGTGCTCACCAACAATCCCATGAAGCTGGTCGGGCTGGAGGGGTACGGCATCGAGATCGTCGAGCGCCTGCCCATCGTGCCGGCGCCGTCCGACGAGAATCGGTCCTATCTTGATGTGAAGCGGGACAAACTCGGCCACTTCCTCACCCACTGACCGTGCCCGCGCGCACCGCTCGGCGCCGCGTGGCGGTCATCGTGAGCCGCTTCAACGAAGAAGTCACTACCCGCCTGCTCGACGGCGCGCGCGACGCCCTGCGCCGCCACGACCTCCCCGACTCTCACGTCGACGTGGTGTGGGTGCCGGGGGCGTTCGAGCTCCCCGTCGCCGCGGAGGCGGCGGCCGCCAGCGAGCGCTATGACGTCATCGTAGCCCTCGGCTGCGTCATCCGGGGCGAGACGCCCCACTTCGAGTACGTCGCGGGCGAGGCGGCGCGCGGCCTGGGGAACGTGGCCTTGGCGCACCGCATCGCGCTGGGCTTCGGGGTGCTCACGACCGAAACGCTCGAGCAGGCGCTGGCGCGCGCCGGCGGCCCGGCGGGCAACAAGGGCTACGAAGCGGCCGAGGCGGCCCTCCAAACGGCCGCGGCCCTCGACCAGCTTGCCCCACCTCCCCAGCGTGCAACGCCCCGAGACTAGGGCGCGGGCCCGCGCCCTCCAGCTGCTGTACGCGTGGGAACTCTCCGGCGAGCCGTCCATCGAGGCGGTCGTCGCCCGGGTGGGCGCCATGTACGGCCGCACGCCGCAGGGCTACGATCGCGGCGCCGACCTCGCCGCCAAGGCGGTCGCGGGGCGTCCCGAATTCGACCGCCAAGTGGCGGACGCCGCCGAGCACTGGCGGTTCGAGCGGGTGGGTGTGGTCGAGCGCAACATCCTGCGGCTCGCCCTCGCCGAGCTGGCGGAGGGGGTGACCCCCACGCGCGTGGTGATCGACGAAGCGGTCAAACTGGCGCATTGGTTCGCGGGCGCGAAAGCGCCCGCGTTCGTCAATGGCGTCCTCGACGCCGTAGCCCGCGAGTCGGGCGCGTTGTGAGGATCCTCGTCGTCAACTGGAACGACCGCGAGAACCCACACGCCGGCGGTGCCGAGATTCACCTGCATGAGTTGTTCGGCCGGCTCGCCGGCTGGGGGGACGAGGTGGACCTGGTCGCGAGCGGGTGGCCGGGGTGCGCGCCGCTGGCGACGCTGGACGGGATGCGCGTGCGTCGTGTCGGCGGACGGCACAGCTTCGCCCTGCTGGGCCGGGGAGCGGTGCGGCGGGCGCTGGCCGAGCGGCCCTACGACGTCGTGGTGGAGGACATCAACAAGCTCCCGCTGTTTCTGCCGACCCTGACCCGGCTGCCGTTCGTGGCGATCGTGCCCCATCTGTTCGGCACGACCGCGTTCGCCGAGGCGAGCTGGCCGGTCGCGGCGGTCGTGTGGGCGGCCGAGCGGCCGATCCCCCGGGTGTACCGACGGGCCGCCTTTCACGCGATTTCCGAGAGCACCCGGGACGACCTGGTGCGGCGCGGCGTGGCGCGGGAGCGGATCGCGGTCATTCACCCAGGCGTGGATGCCGAGTGGTATCGCCCGGACCCCGCGACGCCGCGTGCCGAGCACCCGACGTTCTTGTACGTGGGGCGCCTCAAGCGTTATAAAGGAGTGGAGATTGCGGTGCGCGCGCTCTGGCTGGCGCGCGCGACCCGGCCGGATCTGACGTTGGAGATCGCGGGACACGGGGACGACCGGCCGCGGCTCGAGCGGATGGCCCGCGCGATCGGTCTCGGCGACGCGGTGCGGTTTCTCGGCTTCGTGTCCGAAGAGGAGAAGCGCCGACTGCTCCGACGCGCGTGGGCCGTGGCGTTCCCGAGCCCCAAGGAAGGGTGGGGCATTTCCAACGTCGAGGCGGCGGCCTGCGGCACCCCCGCGCTGGCCTCCGACAGCCCGGGGTTGCGCGAGTCGGTACGCCACGGCGAGACCGGCTACCTCGTCCCGCACGGCGATTGGCGCGCGCTGGCCGAGCGGATGCTTGCCCTGGCCGCCGACGGGGGGTTGGTCGCGCGGCTGGGCCGCGCCGCACGCGCGTTCGCGGAGGGGCTGTCGTGGGACGCCGCCGCCCGCGCTACCGCCGCGCATCTCCGGCAGGTCGTCGCTCACGGAGGCTGACTCATGCGAACCACGATCACCGCCCGGCATTGCGACATTCCCGACGAGTTGCGCGCCCGCGCGAGGACGTTGCTCGAGCGGCTCGGCAAGGTCGCCTCTCGCCCGCACGACGCCCAGGTGATCTTCGCCGACGACCACGGGGAGGCGGCGGTGGAGGTGCGGCTGCACACGGCGCGGGGGCACGTCCACGTCGCCAAGGCGCTGGCGGGAGACCACCGCACGGCGCTCGACCGCGCGGCGGCGCGCCTGCGCCGCCAGCTCGACAAGAAAGCGATGCCGGCGCGGCGCCGCACGCTGGCGCGTGAAGCGCGGTGACCGCCCTCAAGGTGCGCGACCTGCTCGCCCAGAGGGGCGACCCCTTGCAGATCGAGGCCCTGACCGGGGACGTCGGGCTGGATCGCGAGGTCCCGTCCCCGGAGGTGTCCAGCCCGGGTCTGGTGCTGGCCGGCTACACCGCGCGCTTCACCGGGACCGACCGCCTCCACATTCTCGGCGAAACGGAAATCACGTACCTGGCTTCGCTCGACGCCGCCGCGCGGCGCCGCTCGATCGAGATGTTCCTCAGTTTCGACTTGCCCTGCGTCATCATCACCAAGGGTCAACAGCCGCCCGAGGAGCTCGTGACGCTGGCGACCGCCAAGGGCATCGCGGTCATCCGCACGCGGCTCAAGACCGCGGAGTTCTACCGCCGCCTGAAGCCCTTCCTGGACGACGCCTTTGCCTCCACGACGACGGTGCACGGGTCCCTCGCCGACGTGTTCGGCGTGGGGCTGTTGTTCCGCGGGCGCGCCGGGATCGGCAAGAGCGAGTGCGTGCTCGATCTGGTCGAACGCGGCCACCGCCTCGTGGCCGACGACGTCGTCCACGTCACCCGGCGCGGCAACGACGTCCTCATCGGCCGCGGCCACGAGATCTCGCGCCATTACATGGAGATCCGCGGCGTGGGGCTGATCGACATCAACGCCCTGTTCGGCATCCGCTCCGTGCGCCAGCAGAAGCGCATCGAAGTGGTCGTCCAGCTCGAAGACTGGGACACGTCGCGCGAGTACGATCGCACGGGCCTCGACAGCCAGGAGACCGAGCTGCTCGGTGTCAACCTGCCGCTCCTCACGGTGCCGCTGAATCCCGGCAAGAACCTCACCGTGATCTGCGAAGTGCTCGCCATGAATCATTTGCTGCGCTACGGCGGCGTGGATTCGGCCAAGACTTTCAACGAGCGGTTGATCAGCCGCATGCGGGAAAAGCGCGAGCTCCAGGAGTACCTCGAGGAAGACTATGAGTGAGCCCCTGCGCGGCGTGATCGTGTCGCACGCGGCGATCGCCCAGGCCCTGGTCTCCGCGGTGAGCGTCATCACCGGGATCGACGGCGCCTTGACGCCGGTGTCCAACGAAGGGTGCGACAACGATGCGTTGGGTGAGCGCCTGCGCGCCGCCGTCGGGTCGGCGCCCGCCGTGCTGTTCGTGGACCTTCCGGGCGGCTCCTGTCTCACGAATTCCATCCGCTACGCCAAACAGCACGCCGACGTCGCGGTCGTGACCGGCGTGAACCTGGCGATGCTGCTCGACTTCGTGTTCCATCGCGACGTCCCCGCCGCGGAGGCCGCGCGGCGCGCCGCCGACGCCGGCGGCAAAGCCATCCGCGTCACCGCCGCATGACCGTCGCACTCTACCGCATCGACGACCGCCTCATCCACGGCCAGGTGGTCGTCGGCTGGGGACAGCCCCTCGACTGCACCTTCATCGTCCTCGTGGACGACGAGGTCCGCAGCAGCGAGTGGGAGCAGGACCTCTACCGCATGGGCGTGCCGCCGCACATCGAGGTCGTCTTCGCGTCGGTGGACGAGGCGGCGGAGCGCCTGCCGGCCTGGGAGGCGGAGCCGCGCGTCGGAATTCTGCTCGTCGGCGACATCGACACCGCCGCCGCGCTCGCCGCCCGCAGCGCCCGCGTGAAACGCCTCAACGTGGGCGGCATCCATCACCGCGCCGGCCGCACCGAGCGCCTGCGCTTCGTCTACCTGACCGATGCGGAGGCGGCCAAGCTCCGCCAGCTGGCCGCCACGGGCGTCGAGGTCACCGCCCAGGACGTGCCGACCGCCCGCCCCGTGCCGCTCGGGGAGTTCACGTGAGCCTGGACGCCACCCTCGCCCTCCTGCTCTGGGGCACCTTCGTGGGTCTCGACCTCGTGAGCCTGCCGCAGATGATGATCGCGCGGCCGCTCGTGGCGGGCACCGTGGCGGGCGCGATCCTCGGCGACATCGAGACGGGCCTGAAGCTGGGTGTCGTCTTCGAGTTGTTGCAGTACGACATCATACCGATCGGAGCCGTGCGGTATCCCGAATACGGCCCCGCCACCGTCGGCGCCGTGGCCACCGCCAACATCGCGGCCGGCGCGCTGGGACTCGGCCTCGGCGCGCTCATCGGGCTCGTCACGGGTCTCGTCGGCGGCGTGACGATTCATCTGCTGCGACGCATCAACTCGCGCGCGGTGCACGCGGCCGCCGCGACGCTCGAGTCCGGCGACCCGCGAGCCCTCGTCCGCTTCCACGTCGCGGCCCTGCTGCGCGACGCGGCGCGGGCCGCTCTGGTTACCGCCTTTGGCTTGACGCTGGCGTTGACCGCGCGCCCGCTGCTCGGGGGTGTGCTGACGTTGCGCGGTGTCACACTCCTCGCCGTGGCGGTGGTGGCCGCTGCACTCGCTTCCGGCGCGGCGGGGACGCTGCGGCTCGTCGGCCGCGGCCCGAACCTTGCGTGGTTCGCTGCCGGGCTCGGTGGCGGGGTCGTGGTCGCATGGCTCCGGTGAAGCCCGCACTGGCACGCGTGCTCCTGCGGCTGTTCGCGGTGCAGGCGTCGTACAACTACGAGCGGATGCTGGGCGTGGGCGTCGGCGTGGCCGAGGAGCCATTGCTGCGCGACCTCGCCGACGACGGCGGGCCCGATCGTTATCGGGCGGCGGTGGCACGGGGAGCACACTTCTTCAATGCACATCCCTATCTGGTCGGACTGGCGGTCGGCGCGGCGGCGCGCGCCGAGCATGACGGCGCCGCCCCCGACCAGGTCGAGCGACTGCGCGCCGCCCTGTGCGGCCCCCTGGGCTCGCTGGGCGACCGCCTCGTGTGGGTGGGCTGGCTCCCGCTCCTGTCCGGCCTCGCGCTCTGCGGGATCGCCCTGGGGGCGGGCTGGACTGCGGTGGTGGCGTTCCTCGCGATCTACAACGCGGGCCACGTCGCGCTGCGCTGGTGGGCGCTGCGGGCAGGGTGGGAGCACGGCGCCCGAGTCGGCTCGGCACTGCACCATCCGCTGCTGCAGCGCGGGATCGCCGTGCTCGCGCCCGCGATGGCCGCGGCCGTCGGCGCCGCGCTCCCGCTGTCGGCTCAGTACCTCGCCGCGCCGTTCGCGGGCTTGGTGCAGATCGCCATCGTGGCCACCGCAGCGGTCGGGTTCCTGGCGTTGCGGTTGTTGCCGGAGCGGCTCACCGGTCTGCGGCTCGGCCTGGTGCTCGCTGCGGCCGCGCTCGCGGCGGGATTGTTATGGCCGTGATCGAGCGCGAGGCCCGGATCGTGAACCCGCTCGGGATGCACGCGCGTCCCGCGGCGGAGCTCGTCAAGGTCGCCAACCGCTTCAAGGCGGCGGTCGAGGTTCGCAAGGACGACGTCGCCGTGAACGGCAAGAGCATTCTGGGCGTGATGACACTGGCCGCCGAGTGCGGGTCGTCGCTGGTCATCAAGACCGATGGGGACGACGCCGCGGAAGCGATGACGGCGCTGCTCGCCCTCGTGGCGGACGGGTTTCACGAGATGCACCTCAAACCGGACGAGGAAGGCGCGACGTGAGCGACCGCCAGCTACGCGGCATCGGGGTCTCGCCCGGCATCGCCGTGGGCACCGCGGTGGTCGTGCGCTGGGCGCTCCCGGAGGTGCCGCACCGCGTCGTGCCGCGCTCCCAGGTGGAGAAGGAGGTGCGCCGGTTGCGCGCCGCCATCAAGGACGTGAAGCGGCATCTGAGCGCGCTGCGCGAGCGGGCGGAGGACCGGGCCGGCGTGGACGAGGCACGGATCTTCGACGCCCAGCTCCTGATGCTGGACGACCGGGAGTTCATCGGTGGCGCGGCGGAGCTGATCCGCGAGAACCACCTCACGGCCGAAAAAGCGTTCGAGTTCAAGACCCTCGAGTTGCGCGATGCCTGGACCGGCAGCGGCAACCCGATGCTGAAGGACCGCCTCGCCGACGTCACCGCCGTAGCGATCCAGGTGATTCGGCATTTGATGCACCGGGGCGACGACGACGTGTGGGACGAGATCTCCCAGCCCTCGATCGTCGTCGCCAAGGAGCTGTCTCCCGGGCTGACCGTCCAGCTCGATCGGGAGCACGTGGTGGGCTTGATCAGCGAGGAGGGCACGCGCACCTCGCACGCGGCGATTCTGGCCCACTCGCTGGGGATCCCGGCGATCTTCGGTCTGCGCGGCGCGGGGGAACGGATCAAAGCGGGGACGGTGCTCATCCTCGACGGCACGCGCGGCACGGTGTTGCTCGATGCGACCGCCGAGGAGATCGCCGAAGCCCAGCGGAGCGAGACGCGGCGGCGCGAGCATGCCGCGCGCATCGAGGAGGTCGTGCCCGGACCCACGGTCACGGCGGACGGCGTCCGCGTCGCGCTGCGTGGCAACGTGGACCTCCCCGACGAGATCGCGGCCGCCCAGGCGCACGGCGCCGAAGGCGTGGGCCTGTTACGCACCGAGTTCCTGATCACCGGGCATAGCAAGCTCCCGTCGGAGAACGAGCAGGCCGCCTATTTCCAGCGCGTCGGCGAGGCGTTCCCCGGCCACCCCGTCGTCGTGCGCACGTACGACCTGGGGGGCGACAAGTTCCCCGCGCCGTTCCGCGCCTCCGGGGAGGCGAACCCGTTCCTCGGCTGGCGCGCGATCCGCGTCTGTCTCGACGTGCCCGAGATCTTCCGCACCCAGATCCGCGCGATGCTGCGCGCCCGCGCCCACGCCGAGATCCAATTGATGATTCCGCTCGTGACCCGGCTCCAAGAGGTCGAGCGGACGCGCGAGATGGTGGCAGAGGAGGGCACGCGGCTGCGGCAGGAAGGCATCGAGGCGGCCTCGACCCTCCCGGTCGGCGTGATGGTGGAGACGCCGGCGGCCGCTGTGATGGCCGACCGGCTGGCCGAGATCAGCGATTTCCTGAGCGTGGGGACGAACGACCTCACGCAGTACACGCTCGTGGTCGATCGCGGCAACGCTCGGCTCGCCGACCGCTTCACCCCGCACGACCCCAGCGTGCTGCGGCTGCTCAAGCTCGTGGCCGATGCGGCGCGGGCGGCGAGCAAGCCCGCCAGCGTGTGCGGCGAGATGGCGTCGGAGCCGCTGTCGGCGTTCCTCCTGCTCGGTCTCGGGTACGAGACGCTGTCGGTCGCGCCCCCGAAGCTGCCGGACATCAAATGGCTCGTGCGTCGGGTGACCGTCGCGCAAGCGCGCGCCGCGGCCGAGGCCGCGCTCGCCGCGCGCTCGGCGGAACTCGCGCTCGACATCCTCCGCTTCGCCCTCGCCGAAGCGGTCGACCTGACACTCCTCGATCCCGACGCACGGTTGCCCGCGGGGCGGCGCTCGGGTAGCTTGAGGGCCTGAGGAAACCTATGCCCGCACATCGCCACGTCTTCACTTCCGAGTCCGTCACGGAAGGCCATCCCGACAAGATCGCCGACCAGATCTCCGACGCGATCCTCGACGCCATCCTCGCCCGGGACCCCGCGGCGCGCGTGGCCTGCGAGACGCTCGTGACCACCGGGATGGCCGTCGTCGCCGGCGAGATCACCACGTCGACCTACGTCCACATCCCCGACATCGTCCGCGGGACCATCGCGTCGATCGGCTACACCGACGCCAACTTCGGGTTCGACGCCCAGACCTGCGCCATCCTGACCACGATCGACCGCCAGTCAGCCGACATCGCGATGGGGGTGGACCGCGGCGGGGCGGGCGACCAGGGGATGATGTTCGGGTACGCCTCGGACGAAACGCCCTCGCTCATGCCGCTGCCCATCGTCCTGGCCCACCGCCTGGCCGAGCGGCTGGCCGCGGTGCGGAAAGCCGGCGATCTCGCCTGGCTCCGCCCCGACGGCAAGACGCAGGTGAGCGTCGTGTACGAAGGCCCGACGCCCGTCGGCATCAGCAAGGTGGTGGTTTCCGCGCAGCACTCCGACAAGATCGACAACGCCGAGCTCCGCGCCGGCGTGCTCGAGTACGTGGTGCGGCCCGTCGTGGAGCAGGCGGGATTCGAGGTCGCCGAGCCCGACGTGCTGGTGAATCCGACCGGCCGCTTCGTCGTGGGCGGCCCGCAAGGCGACGCCGGGCTCACCGGCCGCAAGATCATCGTGGACAGCTACGGCGGCATGGCCCGTCATGGGGGCGGCGCGTTCAGCGGCAAGGACCCCTCCAAGGTCGACCGCTCGGCGACGTACGCCATGCGGTGGGTCGCCCGAAACATCGTGGCGGCGGGGCTCGCGCACCGCTGCGAAGCCCAGGTCGCCTACGCCATCGGCGTGGCGGAGCCGGTGTCCGTCATGATCGAGACCTTCGGCACTGGGGCCGTGCCGCAGGAGGCGCTCGAGGACGCCGTGCGGGAGGTCTTCGACCTGACGCCGGCGGGCATCATTCAGGCGCTGAACCTGCGGCACCCCATCTACCGCCCCACGGCGGCGTACGGGCACTTCGGCCGCGCGCCCGAGCGGCGCCGGGTGGGGGATCGCGACGTCGAGTTGTTCACCTGGGAGCACGCCGACCGCGTCGAGGAGCTCAAGGTCGCCGCGGAGCGCGCGTCCCGCTCACCCCGGAAGGCCAAGGTTTAGCCACCGCATGCCGATGACTGCTTCCTCTGCGAAGGCCGCCCACGACGTCAAGGACCTCGGCCTCGCCGACGAGGGACGCCGCCGTACCGAATGGGCCGAACGATCGATGCCGGTCCTGCGCCAGCTGCGCGAGCGATTCGCCCGTGAGCGGCCACTCGCCGGCAAACGCCTGGCGGCCTGCCTCCACGTCACAACCGAGACGGCGAACCTGGTCGTCGCGCTGCAGGCGGGGGGAGCGGACGTGGCGCTGTGTGCCTCGAACCCCCTCTCGACCCAGGACGACGTCGCCGCGCACCTGGTGCGCGACCACCGCGTCAAGGTCTTCGCGATCAAGGGCGAAGACCACGCGACCTATTACGAGCACATCCGCGCCGCGCTCGCGCACCGGCCCGACATCACGATGGACGACGGGGCCGACCTGGTGGGCGCGCTCCACATGATCGCCCTGAACCGGCTCGACGACCTGGCGCCGCCCGTCCGCAAGTGGGTCGAGACGCTGTCCGTGGCCGAGCGCAAGGCGCTCGTCGCCGGCGTGGCGGGGTCCACCGAAGAGACGACCACCGGCGTCATCCGTCTCAAGGCGATGGCGAAGGACGGGGTGCTGCAGTTCCCGGTCATCGCCGTCAACGACTCCGACACCAAACACCTCTTCGACAACCGGTACGGGACGGGGCAGTCGACCCTCGACGGCATCGTGCGCGCGACGAACATGCTGCTCGCGGGGAGCACCGTGGTGGTGGCGGGGTATGGCTGGTGCGGGCGCGGGTTTGCGCTGCGGGCGCGCGGGGCCGGGGCGAACGTCCTGGTGACCGAGATTGACCCCCTGAAGGCGCTCGAGGCGCAGATGGACGGCTACCGGGTCGTCCCGATGGCCGACGCGGCCCGCGTGGGAGATCTGTTCGTGACGCTCACGGGCAATGTGGAAGTCATTCGGGTAGAGCACATGCGCGCGATGAAGGATGGCGCCGTAGTCGCCAACTCAGGGCATTTCAACGTCGAAATCGACCTCGAGGGGTTGAAGCAGGTGGCCCAGGGACCGGTGCACGTCCGCGAGTTCGTGGCGGAGTGGCGGCTCGACGGCAAGAAGATCTTCGTCCTCGCGGACGGGCGGCTCATCAACCTGGCGGCGGCGGAGGGCCATCCGGCGAGCGTGATGGACATGTCGTTCGCGAACCAGGCGCTGGCCGCGGAGCACGTGGTGCGCCACGCCCAGACGCTCACCAAGGACGTGCACCGCATTCCGGCGGAGCTCGACCGCGAGATCGCGCGCTTGAAGCTGCAGGCGATGGGGGTCGCCATCGACACGCTGACGCCCGCGCAGCGGAAATACCTCGCCTCGTGGGATCTCGGCACGTAGGGAATTCGTGATCGAGGTGCGCGTGGCCCACTTGGGGCTCGATCGGACGACCAATACACCGGTCGTCATCCTGCAGGAGCGGGACGGAGAACGCGTCCTTCCCATCTGGATCGGGCCCGCGGAGGCGAGCGCTATCGCGATGGAGCTGGCGGGCGTGAAATTCTCCCGCCCCCTGACCCACGACCTCCTGAAGCAGATCATCGTCGGGCTCGGCGCCGAGCTCCGCAAGATCATCATCACGCAGGTGAAGGACAACACGTATTTCGCCGAGCTGCACATCTACCGCGGCGACGCGGTCATCCAGGTCGACGCCCGGCCGTCCGACTCGATCGCGCTCGCCCTGCGCCTCAAGGCGCCGATCTTCACCAACGAGAACCTGCTCGAGCTGACCTCGGTCGAAACGAGCGAGGGCACCATCCAGCCCGGCGCCGGGCCGCTGGACGCCGATACGCTCAAGTCCTACCTCCAAAACCTCGATCCTGAAGACTTCGGCAAGTTCACGCCGTAGCGCCTGGGCAGCCCTGCTGCTCTGGTGGCTCGGCGGCACGCTCTCCGCGCAGTCGGTGACCGTGAGCGGGCGGGTGCTGCGCGGCGGGCGCGACACCGTGCCGCTCGCCCGGCGGTGGGCCGTGCTGCACCGCGTGACTCGCGACGCCGGCGCCCCTCTGGACTCGGCGCCCACCGATGCACGCGGAAGGTATCGCCTGCGCCTCACCGCCGGCGACACCGGCGCGGTATACGTCGTGAGCACGTGGTACGACAGCCTCGCGTACTTCTCCCTGCCGCTCAATGTGGTGGGACGGCCGGCCGTGCAGGTGGAGGACCTGATCGTGTATCCCACGACCAAGCGCGGCCCGCCGATCCGCCTGGCGCGACGGCTCCTCACGCTGGCCCGGCCGGCGCAAGACGGCACCCGCGATGTGCTCGAGATCCTCGAGCTCGCGAACACCGGCCTCACCACCCGCATCACCGACGACACCTTGGTGCCGACGTGGGCCGGCGCGATCCCGCGCGCCGCGCTGCAGTTCCAGCCGGGGCAGGGCGACATCTCACCGGAGGCGATGGTCGTGCGGGGCGACAGTCTGCACGTCCTCGGGCCGATTCCACCGGGCGCGCCCAAGCAGCTGAGCTACGGCTACGTGCTCCCGGCCGGGATCGCGACGGTGGCCGTTCCGATCGACCAGGAAACGACGGAGCTGAATCTCCTCGTCGAGGACACCGCGGCCGTCGTCACCGCGCCGGGGGTCCAGCCGCTCGGCGTCCAGGAGATCGAGCAACGCCGGTTCGCCGCGTATCGCGCCGGACCGCTCGTCGCCGGAGCGGCGGTGACCATCGCGCTGCCGAGCTCCGGCTTCCGGCCGCAGATGCTGCTGCCGTACGTGATCATCATCCTCGCCACGGGGATGGTGGCCGCGTTGGTGTGGGCGCTGAAAAGAAAACCGGTGCGTGGTGCGTAGGGCGTGGTGCGTCGGATAGTGCCCACGCACCACGTACCACTCACCACGCACTTGCGCACCGTCCCTGTTTTCCCTAGACTGAGCTCCGTTAAGCGAACGGGGATTCACGGAAGCCGGTGCGAATCCGGCGCGGCCCCGCCACTGTAACGGGCAACGAATTGATGTAGGGGCACAGCCTTGCTCTGCCCCAACTCCGACGGTTCGGCCACTAGGGTTGATCCTGGGAAGGCCACCGCCGTCCGCCCGAAGCCAGGAGACCTCTCCGTTCGCGCCACCTGGACGTCCCTCGCGGGAGGGATGGTGGCGCTTGCGCACCTAGGCGCAGACGCTTGCCCATTCCTGCTTGGCGGGGAGGGGCATTTTCGTTATGCGCCGCTGGCTCATCGCGCTCGCTGTGCTGACGGCCTGCCGGCCGTCCGACCGTCCGGCCGTCGGGCCGTCCGTCGAGGATGACGCCGGCCGCACCGTCACGCTCGCCGGCCCCGCCCGCCGCGTCGTTTCGCTGCTCCCGTCCTTCACCGAGCTGATGTTCGCTATTGGGTCAGGAGATCGCCTCGTGGGGCGCACGGCGTGGTGCGACTACCCGCCAGCCGCGGTCGCCGTGCCGAGCGTGGGCGACGGCATGCCGCCCAACGTCGAAGCGGTGGCGGCGCGGCGGCCCGACCTCGTCCTCCTGTATCACTCGGGGACGAACCTGACCGCCGCGGAGCAGCTCGCCCGACTCGGCATTCCCGCGGTCCTGCTCCGTCTGGACCGGCTCGAAGACCTGGGACCGGCGGCCCGTCTGATCGGACGCCTCACGGGACGGCAGGCGCCAGCCGAGTCCCTGGCCGCGGCGATGGACAGCCTGGCTGCCGCCAAGCCCCCAACCTCTAGCCCCCAAACCCTGGTTTTCGTTGTGTGGGACAACCCGCCCATCGTCATTGGGCACGGCAGTTATCTCGACCGGCTGGCGGCGCTCGCCGGCGCCCGCAACGTGTTCACCGACGTGGCGGCGCCATCGGCGCAGGTGTCGCTCGAGACCATCGCTGCACGGGATCCCGATTGGGTGGCGGTGCTGTCCGACTCGGCGGGTCCGCCGGCATTCGCCGCACGGCGGGAATGGCGCGCTGTGCGCGCGGTGCGTGAGGGCCGCTTCCTTCACCTTCCAGGCTCGCTCTTCGGGCGGCCCGGCCCGCGGTCCGGCCACGCCGTCGCGGAGCTGCGCGCCCGGCTCGAGGCGGCGCGATGAGATGGGCGGCCCTCGGCGCCGCGACCGCGGTCGCCCTGGTTGCGAGTGTGGTGCTGGGGCCCGCCGCGGTCCCGCTCGGCGAGCTCGCTCGGTCGGACATCGTCTGGAGCCTGCGGGTCCCCCGCACCGTCCTCGCGTTCCTCGTGGGTGGATCGCTCGGCGTCGCCGGGGCCGGTCTGCAGGCCCTGGTCCGGAACCCGCTAGCGGATCCCTTCCTGCTCGGCCTGTCGGGTGGCGCGGGTCTCGGGGCGGTCCTGGCGATCGCCACGCATCTCTCCGGCCCCTGGGCGCTGCCGCTCGCGGCGTTTGTCGGCGCGCTCGGGGCGCTGGCCCTCGTGTACCGCATGGGGCTCGTCGGGGGCGCGGTACTCGATCCCCGCATCCTGCTCCTGGCCGGCGTCGCCGTCGGCGCCTTCGCCGCAGCCATCACGACCGCCATCGTGGCGCTTGCCGACGCGGCCCAGCTGCGCAACGCCTTCCTCTGGCTCTGGGGAGGGCTCTCCGCGGCGTCGTGGGACAGCGTCTTGGTGCTGACGCTCTATGCTCCTCTGCCGCTCGCCGTGCTGTTCGCGGCCGCCCGCCCGCTCGACCTGCTGGCGCTGGGCGAGGAGCCCGCACGTTACCTGGGAGCGGACGTGGAGCGTGTGAAGCGCCGCGTGTACATCGCCGCCTCCCTGCTCACGGCGGCGGCCGTCGCCGTGTCGGGGGTGATCGGATTCGTCGGGCTCGTGGTTCCCCACATCGCGCGGCTCACGTGGGGCCACCGTCATCGCGTGTTGCTTCCTGCGACCTTCATCGGCGGCGGTGCGCTGCTCGTGTTCGCCGATACCCTGGCGCGCACCGTGGTCGCGCCCCGGGAGCTGCCCGTGGGCGTCGTGACCGCCCTCGTCGGCGTCCCGATCTTCGCGCTGCTGCTCCGCCGATGGACGGTAGGGTGAGCGCCCCGATTCTGCGTCTGAGCGACGTCCGATACCGGTACCCGGCCGCCCCCCGGGACGCGGTAGCGGCGGTGTCGCTCGCCGTCCGACCGGGCGAATTCCACGCCGTTCTCGGGCCCAATGGGAGCGGCAAGACCACGCTCGTCCGCCTCGCACTCGGTGCCTTGGCGCCGGCGGCGGGGTCGATCGACGTCCTCGAGCGCCCAGCACACCTGTGGCGTTCCCGAGAGCTCGCGCGCGTCGTGGGCGTGGTGCCCCAGCGCGAGGACAACCTCTTTCCCCAGCGCGTCCGCGAGACCGTGCTGCTCGGCCGCTACGCGCGTCTCTCGCTGTGGGGTGCCGAACGGCCGGAGGATCATGCGGCGGTGGAGCGGGCCCTGGCGGCGTGCGACGCGACCGAGCTTGCGGACCGCTGGCTCTGGACGCTCTCCGGCGGCGAGTACCAGCGCGTCCGGGTAGCGCGCGCTCTCGCGCAGGAGCCCCGCCTCCTCGTGCTCGACGAGCCGGGCGTCTCGCTCGACCTGCGCCATGAGATGGAATTGTTCGAGCTGGTGCGCGGTCTCGTAGATCGATCCGGTTTGGGCGTCGTGATGATCACGCACCACGTGAACCTGGCCGCGCGCTACGCGGACGCGGTGCTGCTGCTTGCCGAGGGCCGATCGGCCGCGGCCGGTGCGCCCGCCGATGTGCTGACGCGAGAGACCGTGGAGCGCGTCTTCTCATGGCCGGTGACGATCCAGCTTGTGGATGGTCGTCCCCAGATGATCCCCCTCCGCCAACCGAAGGAGCCCGCATGAACGCCGCGTTGCTCGCTCTCGTGTTCGTTGTCCAGGACACCGTCGTCCTGAAGCCGGTCGTCGTGACCGCCACGCGTGTTCCCACACCCGCCGCCTCGGTGTCTTCCGCCGTCACGGTGTTGAGTGGCGACTCCCTGCGAGCGCGAGGCATCCGCACCGTGGCTGAGGCGTTGCGGGAGACCCTGGGGGCGGCAGTCGTGGAGACCGCGGGCTACGGCAGCCACACGTCGCTCTTCATGCGCGGCGGCGAAAGCGACTACGTCAAGGTTCTCCTGGACGGCGTGCCGCTGAATCACCCGGGCGGGGCGTACGACTTCGCGCACCTGACGACCGACGACGTGGAGCGGATTGAGATCGTGCGCGGTCCGGTGAGCGTGCTCTACGGTTCCGATGCCGTGGCCGGCGTGATCCAGATCTTCACGCGTGCCGGCGCGGGCCCGCCGCGCGTGGAGGCAAGTGTGGAGGGTGGGACGTACGGGGCGAACCGCGTGGGCCTGAACCTCACGGGAGGGCAGACGGGCCTGAGCTATTCCATCGCCGCATCCCGCTTCGCCACGGGCGGCTTGTATCCTGTCAACAGCGAGTATCGGAATGCCACGTACACGGGCCGGGTGCGCGTCGCCCCCGATCCCCGCAGCGACCTGGCGCTCACGGTCCGCCACGAGGACGACGTCGTTCACTATCCGACCGATGGCGCGGGACGAGTGGTGGACGCCAACCAGTTCGCCACCGACCGGGGCCCGGCGATATCTCTCGATGTGGGGCGGTGGTTGTCCAACCGCCTCGAGCTCCGGGCCCTGGTCGGCTGGCACGAGAGCGACGGCCGCGTGGATGACCGACCCGACGACGCGGGCGACACGACAGGCGTCTACTTGTTCCGGTCGCACGACCTGATGCGGCGGCGGAGCGTGGATGTGCGAGCCAGCTGGCGCGCTGCCCCAGCGACGATGCTGACCGCCGGCCTGGCGGTCGAAGGCGCGCGGCTGCGTAGCACGAACCAATGCGCGGCCGATTTCGGAAGCGGCCCCTTCGATTGCAGCAGCCCGGCGCTCGACACCACACGGTCGACCCGGGCATTGCTCGTCCAGGCGCTGACCGGCATCGGACAGCCGGTCTCGACGACGTTGAGCGCGCGGCTCGAGGACAATTCCCAGTTCGGGACGCTCGCCACCTGGCGCGCGGGGGCGGTGTGGCGCTTGGACCCCGCTACCCGGCTTCGGGCGTCGCTCGGCACCGGATTCAAGGACCCCACGCTGTTCGAGAACTTCTCGAGCACGCCGTTCGCGACGGGCAATCCCGACCTCAGGCCGGAGCGCACGTCCAGCTGGGAGGCGGGCATCGAGCACACGCTCCCCGGCACCGACTTGTCCGTCGCCGTGACGTACTTCGACCAGCGATTTGCGGACCTCGTGCTCTACGACGCGAGCCGCACGCCGAACTTCTGGAACCTCGCCGAGGCGCGCGCCAGCGGCGCCGAGGTGGCGATGACATGGCTCGTGCGGCGTGGCCTCGCGGCGTCGGTCGACTACACGTATCTGGATACCCGCGTTCTCGACGGCGGCGGTGATCCGACCTTCGAGACGGGGAAACGGTTGATCCGCCGTCCGACCAATGCGGGCGCCGTCCGGCTCACGTACGCGCTCGCGGAGCGGGGGACCGCAGCCCTCAGCGTGCGGTTCGTGGGCGACCGGGATGATCTCGACTTCTCGACGTTTCCGGCCGCTCGGGTGACGCTGCATCCGTACGCCCGCGTCGATCTCGCGGCGGCGTACGATCTCCGTCGCCTCGGGGACAAGGGCCCCGCGGTCGCGCTGACCGCACGCGTGGAGAACGCCCTGAACGACCCCGCTCACGAGATCGTGGGCTTCCGGTCCCGCGGGCGAGCAGTGCTCGTGGGTGGGACGTTCTCCTTTGGTCCCTGAGCGCCCCCGCATCGTCTCTCTCCTGCCGAGCGCGACGGAGATCGTCTGCGCCCTCGGCCTCGGCGACCAACTCGTCGGCGTGTCGCATAGCTGTGACTACCCCGCCGCCGTGACCCACCTGCCGCGCCTCACGCGTCCCCTGATGTCCCTGGATGGGATGTCGGGTGGTGAGATCGACGCGGCAGTGCGCGAGATGCTGCGTGAGCACGGCAGCGTCTACCAGCTCGACGTGGAGCGGATCGAAGCGCTCGCGCCCGATCTCGTGCTGACTCAGGGCATCTGCGACGTGTGTGCCGTGCCCGAGCGCCAGACCGTCGCGGCGCTGGCGAGTGTGACGTCCCGACCCACAGTGCTCACGCTCGATGCCCACGATCTCAAGGCGATCCTCGCCGGCATCCGCGACGTCGGGCGCGCCGTCGATGCTGCGCCCTCGGCCGACGCGTGCGTTGGCGAGATCGAGCGCCGGATCGAACGCGTGGCGGCGCGGGTGGCCGGACGGCCGCGCCCCCGCGTGCTGGCGCTGGAGTGGCTCGACCCGCCGTACGCCCCGGGCCATTGGGTGCCCGAGCTCGTGCGCCTCGCGGGTGGCGACCTCATCGCCGGAATCGCGCGCCGCCCCTCCTACCGGATGGCGTGGGAGGACCTGCGATCGACCGACCCCGACCTCCTGCTCCTTATGCCCTGCGGGTTCGGGCTCGCCGAGACGCGACGCGAGGCCGAACGCCACCGCAGCGAGCTGCGGCGGGTCGCGGCGCGGGCGAGCGCCGCCGGGCGGGCCTACGCGCTCGACGCATCGGCGTACTTCAGCCGTTCCGGCCCCCGAGTGGTGGACGGCCTCGAGGTCCTGGCGGCGTTGCTCCACCCCGATGAGTTTCGCGACGTGGCGCTGGCGCAGCGGGCGGTGGGCTGGCCGTAGCTGGGGAAGGGTGGGACTATATTCCGGGACATGCTCGCGTCTCCCCACCGGCTCGCGCTTTGCGTCCTCGCCGTCGCCGCCGCGGCGTGCAGCGACGCGTTGGAGCAGGACTCCACGGCGGGACTCGTGATCGCCGTCGTGAACACGGGCTCCAACGACGTCTCGTTCGTCAACGCGACGAGCTTCACCATCGGCCCCGTCGCGGACCTCACGCCTCCCACCGGAACGCCCGGGACCGTCGACGCCCGCGGCACTGTGATCCTCGTCCCGATGGGCGACGCCGATGCCGTCCGTGTCGTGAGCTCCGGCACACTGCCCGCGAGCGCCCCGTCGATTATCGCGCTGCCGGCCGGCTCGGGCGCGACGGGCGTGGCCATTCAGGACGATTCGCTTGCCTGGGTGGCGAACCCGAACCTGAACTCGGTCACCCAGGTGAACTATCTGACGGGCGACACCGCCACGGTTGGGGCAGGGACGTACCCGCAGGCCGTGGTGCTCACCAGGGACTACGTGTTCGTCATCAACGGGAACCTGAGCGGCGGAGCGCCTGCAGGGCCCAGTACGGTCCGCTGGCGCACGCGCCCCGGCCCCGTAGGCACGTTTGGGGATTTCGCTCTGTCGTGTACCAACGCGCGGTTCGCCGCCGTCGGTGGTGACGGCCTTCTGTACGTGGTGTGCGCCGGCGCGGCCGGTGCCGGCGACGGGAAGCTCTCCATCGTGGATCCCGTCGCCCGGCGCGAGGTCGCGGTGTTGAACGGGCTCGGCGAGTCGCCGGGGCCCGCCGTCTACCATCCGTCGGGGCGCCTGCTCGTCGCGTCCCAGGCCGAGGGCATTCTCGAGGTCAACGCGCTGACGCGGACCGTCACCCGCGGCCCGGGGGCGGGGCTCAAGCCCCTGGGCGATGGCGTGGCGGCCCTCGCCCTGGATCCCCGGGGGCGTGTGTACGCCGTGGCCCCGGGGACGTGCGCCGGTCCGGGCAGGGTGCACGTCCTCGCCGCGCCCCCCAGCTACCGCGCACTGAAGACCGTGCCCGTGGGAGTGTGCCCAGCGGCCGCGGCGCTCGCCGCCGTGCCGCTGATCAACTGATTCGTTAGCTTTACCATGTCCCCCCGTGTTTCCAGCAGCCGGAGGAAGTCCTCGATGCGACCCCTGCCGCTCGCCGCTCTGGTTCTTGCCCTGACCGGTCCCGCCCTCGCTCAGGCGCCGCGGATCACGCCGGCGGGTGACCCGTCCGTCCGCAGCGACACGATCTATCGCCTCGCGGTGAACCCGGCGGATTACGCAGACGAGGACTACGTCTACCTGTTGGACGACGGCGTCGTCCGGTTCGAGGCCGACGGCCGCGGCAGCCGGACGTACCGTCAGATCATCCAGATCCTCACGCAGGACGGCGCCGAGGCGTGGGGGGAACAGAGCTTCTCGTACTCGGCCGGCTCGGAGCGGCTCACGGTCAATTGGATCCGGGTCGTCAAGCCGAACGGCGAAGTCGTGAGCGCGCAGCCGTCGCACGAGCAGGAATCGCTCGCCCCGGTGGCCTTCGACGCCCCGGTGTATTCCGACCAGAAAGTGCGGCGCGTCACGCTGAGCGGCGTCGCGCCCGGCACGCTGGTCGACTGGAGTTACACCGTCGAGCGCACCAAGCCGCTCGTGCCGGGCGACTACTACACCGGGTGGCGCGTGACGACCGGCCGCCTCACGCGCCGCTCCCGGTTGATCGTCGACGTGCCCACTTCGGTGACGCCGCGGATCAAGGAAGAGAACGTGCGGTTCCAGCGCCGTACCGTGGAAGCCAGAGGCCGGCGCGTCTACACGTGGGCCACCGCCGAAGTTCAGAAAATCGAGTCGGAGCCCTTCGCGGCGAGCCCGAACTCGCTGTATGTGGGGATCGATGTGTCCGCGCCGATCACCTGGCCGCGGGTCGCGGCTTGGTACTCCGACCTGTCGCGCGATCGCTACCGCCTCAGCCCCGAGCTCGAGGCGAAGCTCTCGGAGCTCGTGCAGGGAGCCCGCACGCTGGACGATTCGCTGCGCGCGGTGCACCGCTGGGTGGCGCAGGACTTCCGCTATGTGTCGCTGTCGCTCGGGATCGGCGGCTACCTGCCACGGCTCCCTGCCCAGGTGCTCGAGGCGCGTTACGGCGACTGTAAGGACAAGGCCACTCTGTTCATCGCCCTCGCCCGGCGGATGGGTCTCACGGCGTACCCGGTGCTGCTCAGCTCGAGCGGCACCGCCGACAGCAGCCTCCCCACGGCCCAGCAGTTCGATCACATGATCGCGGCGGTGGATCGGCCGGCGCGCACGCGGCTCTACCTCGACCTCACTTCGGACTTCACGCCGTACGGCGAGCTCCCGTTCTCAGAACAGGGGTCGTTCGCCCTCGTCGTGCATGACGACGGGCGGGGGGAGGAAGTGATCCTCCCCGAAGCGCCGCCGTCGGCCAACCGCGCGGAGGTGCGCTTCGAGGGACAGCTGAGCGCCGACGGTCTGTTTAACGGGCGGTACACCGAGACGAAGCTCGGGGCGATGCAGTACCGGCTGCGGGCGGCGTACGCGCGGCCGTTCACGCAGGAAGAGTTGGGGCGGATCACGCAGGCGATGGCCGACGGGTTGTTCCCCGGCGCATCGGGCGACAGCCTGCGCGTGTTCGACGGCCGCGACCTGAGAGCGACGCCCACCGTGTCGGTCAGAGTCCGCAACGCCCCCGCCGTCTCGACCTCGGGCGGCGCGCGTGTGCTCACGCTGCCGGCCTCGATGCCCAGCTTCGTGTCGCTCGGCCTCGCGTCGCAGCTCGAGCAACGTAAACCGCGCCGCTTCCCCATCGACGTCGGCGACGTGATCGGGCCGGTCGAAACGATCGCGGAGCTCCGGATCACGCTCCCGGAGGGGTGGCGGGCCCACCTGCCGGCCAGCTTGAACGAGACCAGCACCTTCGGGAGCTACACCGCCGAGTACGCCCAGGAGGGTCGCGAGCTGCGCGTCACCCGCCGGATGACCGGACGGAAGGGCGTCGAGCCCGCCGAGCGGGTCGACGCGCTCATCGCCTGGCTCCGGGCGATTTCCAAGGACGACACGAAGTTCATCATTCTTGAGCCGGGGAAGTGAGGCTCGCCTGGCCGGCGGCGTTCGTGGTTCTCGGGCTCTTCGCGCCGGGTCCCGCCGCCACTCAGCGGCCGCGTTGGGCGGGGCTCGAGGGCGTGATCATTGGCGGTCCCGTGGACGATCTCCTGGCGAAGGACGGAGAGTGCTGGCCCGCCGAGATGGCGTCCATTCAGCTCATCGTCGTGGACGTGCCGGCGTGCACCGCCTTCGACCGTCGCGTCCACCGGGCCGGCGCGTCGGGCGTGGCGGGCGAATGCTAGTCTCAACACCCGCGGTCGTCCTGCAGACCTTTCGCTACAGTGAAACCTCGAAGATCGTCCGACTGGCCACGCGGGACTTTGGCGTGCAGAGCGCGATCGCCAAGGGCGTGCTGCGCCCCAAGAGCCCCTTCGGCGCGGGGCTCGAGACGCTGAGCGAGGGCGTCGCACAGCTGTACCATCGGGAGACGCGCGAGCTGCAAACGCTCGCGGCGTTCGACGTGCTCGAGCTGCGGCGCGGCCTGGCGCGCGACCTGGGTCGCTTCGCCGGCGCGGCGGTTCTGGCCGAGGTCATGCTCAAGATGGCGCCCGCCGCCGCGCTTCCCGCCGCCTACGCGGCGCTCACCCAGGGGCTCGACGCGCTCGCCGCCGCCACTCCCGCTCAGGCCGACCCCGTCGCGGCCCGCTGGCTGTGGCTGCTGGTCGGCGTCCTCGGCTTCGCGCCGCAACTCGATGCCTGCGTGCGCGACGGCACGCCCGTGGCGGGCAACGGGCGGCAAGCCGTGGCGTTCAGTGCCGCCGAGGGTGGCGTGCTGTGTGCCCGCTGTGGGGGCGGTGAACCGCCGCCTCCAACTCGCCTGCCGGCAGAGGCTTACCACGACCTCCTGGCCTTGAACGACGCCAGCGCCGCCCTGCCCGTCTGGGACGCGCCGCACGCCGCCGCGCACCGCCGCCTCGTCGCCCGGTTCGTCCGTCACCACCTGGGCGAGTCCGGCCCCGTCCCTGCGCTGGACTTCTGGGAACGCCGCGCGTGGGTCACGCCCGCCGCTTCGTAGTCGGCACCGCCGGCCACATCGACCACGGCAAGACCGCGCTGGTGAAAGCACTCACCGGCGTCGACACCGACCGCTGGGAAGAGGAAAAGCGACGCGGCATCACGATCGACCTCGGGTTCGCACCGCTGACCTTGCCCGGCGACCTGCACGCCAGCGTCGTGGACGTCCCCGGCCACGAGGACTTCGTCAAGAACATGCTCGCCGGCGCGACCGGGATCGACGTCGCGCTCCTGGTGATCGCCGCCGACGAGGGGATCATGCCCCAGACGGTGGAGCACCTCGCCATCGTCGAGCTCCTGGGCGTGCGTCGCGGCGTCCCGGTCGTGACCAAGTGCGATCTGGTGGACGACGAGTGGCTCGCCCTGGTCCGCAGCGAGGTCGCTGAACGCTTGCAGGCCAGCCGCGTGCGGTGGGAGGCTCCCGTGGCCGTCTCGGCGGTTACCGGAGCAGGGCTCGACGAACTCCGGGTCAAGATCGCCGGCCTCGCCGAGGGGCTCCCGGAGCGGCCCGCCGACGATCTCTTCCGGTTGCCCATCGACCGCGTCTTCGCCGTCGCGGGAGCAGGGACGGTGGTCACCGGGTCCACCTGGAGCGGATCGGTGGCGGTGGGCGATGCCGTTCGCTTGCTTCCCCTGGACCGCGAGGCGCGCGTGCGGTCGATCGAGGTCCACGGCCAGGCCGCCGACCGCGCCGTCCCGGGACGTCGCACGGCACTCGCCCTGGTCGGCGTGGACAAGACGGAGCTCGCGCGCGGACACGTGGCCGTGACGGGGCCGGGATGGCGAGGAGGCAGCACGACCACCCTTGATGTCGCCTTGGAGCTGCTCCCACCGCCGAGCGCTCGCAAACCGCTCCTCGCCCGCACCCGGATCCGCGTTCACCTCGGCACCGCCGAGGTTTTGGCCCGGGTGGCGCAGGTGCGGGCCGTCGCGCCTGGCGAGGTCGGCCTCGCGCGGCTGCTCCTCGAGCGGCCGCTCGTGGCTCGGGGAGGTGATCGGTTCGTCATCCGCAGTTTTTCGCCGGTCACGACGATCGGCGGCGGGGTGGTGCTCGATCCGTTTCCACCCAAGCGCCCGCGCGTTTCAGAACGAGGCCTGGCCGCCGCCCAAGCGCCGGCGGATCGCCTGGCGCGGCTCGTCGAGGAAAGTGGCTTGAGTGGTGTCTCGGTCGGCGACCTACCGGTCCGACTGGGCATCCTTCCAAGTGATGTGCCTGGCGTCATCGATGCCGCGGGGAAGGGAGTGCTGCGGTCGGCGGATCTCCTCGTAGCGCGCCGCGCCCTCACGGCGGAAGTCGAGCGACTGGCCGCCCTGGTCACCGCACACCACGACAGTCATCCGCTCGATGCCGGGCTGTCGCTCCAGGCGCTCCGGGCCGCGGTGGCCGCGCCGGCGCCGGTCCTCGACCTGCTGGTGGACCACGCCGTCCGCAAACAGGCGTTCGAGTTGTCGGGTGCTGTGGTGCGGCGGCCCGGATGGACGACGGCGACCGCGGCGCGCGCCGGGGATGCCGGCGGCCGGTTGGGGCGCCGGTTGGCGGAGGCGCGCTGGCAGGTGCCGACCGTTGCGGAATTGCAACACGAGTTCCCCGATCTCGCCGTCCCGGCGCTGTTGGCGCACCTTGCCCGCGAGGGGGGGGTAGAACAGGTCGACCAGGGGCGTTACGCGACGAAACCGGCGTTGGCAGAGTTCCGTCGGGCGCTCGAGGGGGCGCTGGAAGAGCTGGGGCCTGCGACGCCCGCACAGCTCCGCGACCGGCTGGGGCTGACGCGCAAGTACTTGATTCCGCTGCTCGAATGGGCAGATCGCCGGGGAGTGACGCGGCGGCAGGGCGACGCCCGGGTATTGGCGCGCTTGACAGGGGCAACGGACGGTTCCTAGGTTCAATGGAGTAGCGATCTCTTGCGCCCAAACAGAACAAGGAGAGCGGTCTAACGCATCTTTACGTTCGCCGAGGAGTGGTGCTAATGCGGTGTGCCTGGGCAGTGCTGGGGCTCGGGCTTTTGGCGGCAGGGGCAAGCGGTGTCCGGGGACAGGCGTTGCCGGCGGCCCCGCTCGTAGAGCTCAAACAAAACTACCCGAACCCGTTCAACCCGGCGACCACGATCCCGTTCGCGTTGAGCGGCGATCTGTTCGCCAACGGTCACCGGCCGAAGGTCTCGCTGAAGATTTACAACGTGCTGGCGCAGCTCGTCGCCGTGCCGATTCTCCAGGGCACCGGCCAACCGCTCGACAACCTCGAGCTCGACTGCGGCTCCGCCACGGGGTGCACGTTCAGCGCCTACTGGGACGGTAAGGTGCGCCGGCCGGGCGACACTGCGGGTGGCCCGGAGGCGGCGTCGGGCGTGTACATCTACCAGCTGATCGTGGACGGACGGAAGTTCACGAAGAAAATGATCGTAATGAAATAAAGGCGTGGCAAGAAGGCGTAGAACGAAGGCGTCAAACGACGGCGTTTGACGCCTTTTTGTTTGACGTTCTCGCTTGACGCCGTGGCAGTTTCTCGGTCATTTCGGCATCTTTCGCCCGGCACAGAGGTTGCCTTGGGGGAAGGCGCTATGATCCGACCCGACCGTCTAACCGTCAAAGCCGCCGAGGCGCTTCAGCATGCCGCGTCGCTCGCCCGCTCGCGCGGCAACCCCGTGGTGAACGACGCCCACCTGTTCCATGCTCTGCTCGAGCAGGAAGAGGGGATCGTCGTCCCCCTCCTGCAGAAGTCGGGACTCAACGTCACGCAGCTCAAAGCGGACACCGAGCGCGAGCTCGACCGCTTCCCGAAGCAGTCAGGAGACGCAGGCGAACCGACGCTGGCGCGTGAGCTGTCCCGGGTGCTCGACCGCGCCGATCAGGACGCGAAATCGCTCGGCGACGCCTATGTCTCGACCGAGCACCTGCTGCTGGCGCTGGCGGAGGAGAAGGGTACCACGGCGCGGCAGCTGCTGACCACCGGGGGTGTGGATCGGGCCGCGTTGCTCGCGGCGCTCGAGGGCGTGCGCGGTGCGCACCGCGTGACCGACCAGGACCCTGAGTCGAAGTATCAAGCCCTGCAACGCTTTACGCGCGATCTCACGGAGCTGGCCCGGAACGGAAAGCTCGACCCGGTGATCGGCCGGGACGAGGAAGTCCGGCGCGTGATGCAGGTGCTGTCGCGCCGCACCAAGAACAACCCGGTGCTGATTGGGGAGCCCGGCGTGGGCAAGACGGCCATCGTCGAGGGGCTGGCGCAGCGGATCGTGAACGGCGACGTCCCCGACTCCCTCAAGCACAAGCATGTCGTGTCACTCGACCTCGGCGCGTTGGTCGCGGGCACCAAGTACCGTGGGGAATTCGAGGAGCGGCTCAAAGCGGTCCTCAAGGAAATCACGGCCGCCGAGGGCCAGTTCATTGTCCTCATCGACGAGCTGCACACGCTCGTCGGCGCGGGCGGCGCGGAGGGGGCGGTCGACGCTTCCAACATGCTGAAACCGGCGCTGGCGCGCGGCGAGCTGCACGTGATCGGCGCGACCACGCTCGACGAATACCGCAAGTACATCGAAAAGGACGCGGCGCTCGAGCGGCGGTTCCAGCCGGTGTACGTCGGCGAGCCCTCGGTCGAGGACACGATCGCGATTCTGCGCGGCCTGAAGGAGCGCTACGAAGTGCACCACGGCGTGCGCATCACCGACAACGCGCTCGTCGCGGCGGCCACGCTGTCTCACCGGTACATCGGTGACCGGTTCCTGCCCGACAAGGCGATCGATCTGGTGGACGAGGCGGCGAGCCGGCTGCGTATCGAGATCGACTCGCTGCCGCAGGAGATCGACGAAGTCGAGCGCAAGATCGTCCAGCATGAAATCGAGTTGGCCGCCCTCGCCAAGGAGAAGGACAAGGCGGGCAAGGAGCGGCGGGCCAAGGTGGAGCAGGAGCTGGCCGAGCTGCGCGAGCGGTCGAACGCAATGAAGGCGCAGTGGCAGGCGGAGAAAGAGGTGATCACCGGCCTGCAGGCCAAGAAGGCCGAGCTCGAGCAGCTCCGCATGGAAGCCGAGCAGGCCACCCGCCGCGGCGATCTGCAGAAGGCGGCCGAGATCAGCTACGGCCGGGTCCCCGCGCTCGAGAAGGAGATCGCCGGCGCCGAGAAGCGGCTCGCCGAGATCCAGAAAAAGGGCAAGTACCTCAAGGAAGAGGTGGACGCCGAGGACATTGCCGAAATCGTCGCGAAGTGGACGGGCATCCCGGTCACGAAGATGCTCGAGTCCGATCGCGAGCGGCTCACGCGGCTCGAAGCCGAGCTGGGCAAGCGCGTCATCGGTCAGCCGGAGGCGCTGGCCGCGGTGGCCAACGCGGTGCGCCGCGCCCGGGCGGGGCTCCAGGACCCGAACCGGCCGACCGGCTCCTTCATCTTCCTCGGGCCCACCGGGGTGGGGAAGACGGAGACGGCGCGTGCCCTCGCCGAATTCCTGTTCGACGACGAGCGCGCCATGGTGCGGCTCGACATGTCGGAGTACATGGAGAAGCACGCGGTGGCGCGCATGATCGGCGCGCCTCCGGGCTACGTCGGCTACGAGGAAGGTGGGCAGTTGACCGAAGCCATCCGCCGCCGCCCGTACGCCGTCGTGCTGTTCGACGAGATCGAGAAGGCCCATCCGGACGTTTTCAACGTTCTGCTCCAGATCCTGGACGACGGGCGGCTCACCGATTCGCAGGGCCGCACGGTCGACTTCCGCAACACGGTGCTGATCATGACCTCGAACGTCGGCTCGCAGTACCTGCTCGAGGCCGGCACGGTGGGCTGGGAGCAGGCCGAGACCAAGGTGCTGGATCTGCTGCGGCAGACGTTCAAACCCGAGTTCCTGAACCGGGTGGACGACGTCATCATCTTCCGGCCGCTGTCTCACGAGGACATCGCCAAGATCGTCGACATCCAGATCCGGCGCGTGGAGCAGCTCGTGGCCGACCGCAAGCTGACGCTGGAGATCTCTCCGGCGGCGAAGCAGCTGCTGGTGGCGGAGGGGTACGACCCCGTCTATGGCGCGCGCCCGTTGAAGCGCGCGATCCAGCGGCTGTTGCAGAACCCGCTCGCGATGGCGGTGCTCGAGGGGAAATACGCCGAGGGCGATCGCATCCGCGTGGATCGGGCGAAGGACGGCAACTCCCTGAGTTTCGAACGGGTCACGGCCAAGGAAACAGTGCGTGCCTAAAGCCGATCAGGCCGGCATGGCCGCGGCGCTCAAGCAGGCGCGGCGCGCCGCGGCAGCCGACGAGGTGCCGGTGGGTGCCGTCGTGACGCTGCCCGACGGCCGCGTGGTGGCCGAGGCGCACAACGAGAGTGTGCGCCGCAGCGACCCCACCGCCCACGCCGAGCTGCTCGCGATCCAGCGCGCCCTGAAAGCCGTGGCGACCGACCGGCTGGATGGCTGTACCCTGTTCGTGACGCTCGAGCCGTGCGCGCAGTGCGCCGGGGCGATCGTGCTGGCCAAGGTCGGCCGCGTGGTGTTCGGGGCGTACGACGACAAGGCGGGGATGTGCGGCTCGGTGGGCGACCTCGTGCGCCATCCCCAGCTCAATCATCGGCCCGAGGTGGTGGGCGGCGTCGAGGCCGAAGCGTCTGGGGAACTCCTCAAAGCGTTTTTCCGCGAGAAGCGCGGCTAGGGATTCCGCCCCGCGCGCTCGGCGACCCGCTCCTCCAGCTTCGCGATCAGCTTCTCGATCTGGGCCTTCAGGCGCTTCAGGGCGGGCAAGACCTTCGGCTCGAGCTGGCGCTCGAACTCTTTGCCTTCCCGAACCAGGTCCTTGAGTACCTCCGCGGTACGTTCGCGCAGCTCCTTCCAGGTCGGCACTTCATCGGCCGGTGGCGCATCGTTGTCGGAACGCTTGGTGGGCAGGGTGTTCATCGTTGTCACTCCTCTTCAGGGATCCTCAGGTGATACGCGGGAGGGGGGCGGGAAGGTTCACGCCACGGCCTCCCGCAGCGCCTCGATCGCGGCCCCGAGTTGCCCGTCCGTCACGTACGGCGCTGGCCCCAGCCGCAGCCCGTCGCCGCGATAGTCTGTCCAGACGCCCCGTCCGCGTAGCGTTGCCTGGAAGCGGCCGGCGTGCGGGGCGTGTAGTGCAAGAAACCCGCCGACCGCGCTGAGTGGGACTGCACGATCTCGACTGATCACCTTCGGATCGGCCCCGAGAGCATCGAACTCCGATGCGAGTAAGCGAACCTGGTGTTGGCTCAGCTCGCGCAGCTTCTCCGGCGTCAGCCCCTGCTCCTCGAAGAACGCGAACACGGCAGCCGCCCGATAGTGACTGGTGAAATCGTACGTCGCCCCCGCGAAGCGCGCGGGCCCCGCGCCATAGCCCACGCGCCCCGGCTTGGGCGGCTCGGCAAGCTCCGTGAACTCGCTGAACCACCCGGTCACCACCGGCCGCAAGGCGCAGTCTTCGGGAATCCGCAGGAAGGCGTTCCCTCCACCGAGCTGGCAGTACTTGTAGCCGCCGCCGACGACGTAGGCCTCCTCGAGGCGCTCCTCGCGCAGCGAGAAGGGCACGACGTTCAGCGCGTGATACGCGTCCACCAGCAGCTCCGCGCCCACCCGGCGGCACGCCGCGAGCACCGCGCCGAGGTGCGGCACGATGTGCGCGTTGGTGTACAGGACGGCGGAGACCAAGACAGCCGCCGTGCGGTCGTTGACCTCCCGGGCGAGCCGCTCGGCGAGCGTCGCCGCCGGCACCGCCACAACCTTCACAACCTCGATACCCTCCTCAGCCACCCTATCCAGCTGTCGCCGAATCGTGTGGAACTCGCCGTCCGTCGTCACGAGCCGCGGGCGCTTGCGCAGGTCGAGCGCCGAGAGAAACCGCACCACGAGGTCATGGGTGTTCGTCGCCAAGGCGATCCGATTGGTTGAATCGTCGAGGAGCCGCGCGAATCCACGTCGTACTTCAACGCCTTTTTCAAACGCCTTTTGCCATACGTCGTCCACGTATTCCGCCGCGTCCAGCCAGGCCCGCTGTTGCCCCTCGAAGCCGCAATCGGGCCACGCCTGGTGAGAATGACCGGTGAGCAGGATGCGCTCAGACACGCGAAATCGGCTGTAATGCTTGGCGAGCTCTTCCGGATTGATCACAACTCGGAGCGGATTGCCCACAGGTCGGGAAAGGCGGGCTGATTGATCGTTGTCAGCAGGTACTCAGCCCCGGCAGAGCCGCCGGTCCCCGCCTTCGTCCCGATCGTCCGCTGCACCATCTTCACATGCCGATACCGCCACTCCATGAAGCCTTCGTCGAGGTCCACCAGCCGCTCGCACAGCTGGGACAATCCCGAGTCGCGCCGGTACACGTCGATCAACACGCGCTGCAGGGCGGGCGAGGGCTCGATCGGCTTGGTAGGATCGCGGGCGAGCAGGTCGCGCGGCACCGCGTAGCCGTTCTGCGCCAGGGCCGCGAGAAACGCGTCCCACAGTCCCGGGGCGCTGAACCGGTCCTCCGGGTAACGATCGCGTAGCCCCTCGCGCTTGACGCCCAAGACGCACTCGAGCGCTCGGAATTGGCGCGACTGAAAGCCGCTCCCCGATTCCAACCGGTCGCGGAACGACAGGAACTCGAGCGGCGTCATCGTCTCGAGAATGTCGATTTGCGCGACCATCACCTTGAGGACCGTCAGAATCCGTTTGAGCGTGTGCAGAGAGCGGGTGCGGTCGTTCGCCCGCAGCAGGCGCATCAGGTAGTCGAGCTCGTGCAGCAGCTCCTTGAACCACAGCTCGTACACCTGGTGCACGATGATGAACAGGATCTCGTCGTGCTCGGGACCCTCGGACCGTGGCTGCTGTAAGGCGAGAAGCTCGTCGAGCTTGAGGTAGCTTGCGTAGGTGACGGGCATCGGGAACCCTAGCTCCCGAACGCCTTCCTCGGCAAGACTAGCAGCGCACGGTAAAGAGGAAGAGCTGCTTCTGTGTCGGGTGCTGGACGGTGCGATACGTGAAGCCCAGGTGCTCGAACATTCGCTGCCACGCGGTGAGCGGCAGGACCTGGGCGACGCCAGGGGGTTGGATGCGGTCGCGCAGCTCGCCGAGGAGCGATGGGGCCCCGGGTAGACGCGCGACGCGCCGTGCCAAATCAGGATCGAGGCCGCGCAGCACCGTGACCACCCGCTCGAGGTCGGCGACGAGCCGCGCGCGGAACCCGTCGCGCCGCGCGGCGGAGAGCTGGGCGTGCTCGTCGGCGCTCTCGCCGAACACCTCCTCGATGATCAAGATGCGCCCGCCGGGCTTCACGAGCTGCTGGCACAGCGACAGGAAGGCGACGCGGTGCAGGCCGCGGCCCTCGGCCGCGCACAGCGGCACCGTCTGGAGGAAACGGGGGAGCAGGAGGAAGTCGGCGCGCAACCCCTGCAGCGCCTCGCCGATCGCCCGCCGGTCGAGCGCGACGGGCGCGGTGAACGTCGCGCCACGCTGGTGGCCCCGCCGGCTCAGCTTCGTGGTCACGACCGCCACGCGGGCTTCCGAGTCGTCGAAGCCGTGGTAGACGGTGTCCGGCCTGGTCGCCAGCACCGGAACAGTGAGCCCACCGATGCCGCAGCCGAACTCCACGATGCGGGGCCGCGAAACCGGATCCCGCAGCTCGTCGCACACGGCCTCCACCAGCTGCGCGTCGTCGAACAGAAACGGCTCGAGCAGATCCTGGATCGCCGCCGCGCGCAACTCCTCGCGCGCGCGCGGCCCGGCGGGCGGCGCGGAGAGCGGCGACGGCCGCAGCGGGGCGCGCGGCTTGTACAGACTCGGCGTGGTCATCACGATGTCCGGGTGGGATCGCGTACCGGCAGGGGCAAGAACCGAGCCTCACTCGAGAGCGGCATGGCCGAGTATGAGTGACCGCGAGCGCGCGCCGCCATGTGGCGCCCGTGCGGCACGTCTCACCACGCCGACGTTGCGCCCGCGCCACGGCGACGTAACGAGTGCTCAAATCGTGGTTTACGGTCGGGCGCCGGTTGATCGGGGGCTTTGCCGCCGCTACGTTTCTCCCACGTCCGACCTAGGCGTCTGCGCGTCTACGCGTCTGTGCGTCTCGTAGTGAGGACAGGTGGCCGAGTGGCTGAAGGCACGCGCCTGGAGAGCGCGTAAACGGGTAACCGTTTCGTGGGTTCGAATCCCACCCTGTCCGTCCTGATAACAAAGACGCCTAGACGCCGAGACGCCTAGCGGTGTGTAAGCCCGACGCTTTAGGAAGTCTTGTCGTTGTTTCTCCTAGGCGTCTCGACGTCTGCGCGTCTCGGCGTCTAGCAGTTCAGGACAGGTGCGTGAGTGGTTGAAACGGCCGGTCTCGAAAACCGGTGTGCCCGCAAGGGTACCGTGGGTTCGAATCCCACCCTGTCCGTCCTGATCACACAGAACGCCGAGACGGCGAGACGCCGAGGGGTATGCTGCGGCTGATCCGCTCGTACTATCTGGCCACGCCCGCCTTCTACCTGGCCGACCGCCTGTTCGGCCTCAACGTGCGCGTCGCCTTCCTGGACCAATGGCCGGCAGGCCGGACGGCGTACTACGTGTTCGCGTTCCTGCTCGGCCTGGTGGCCTGGCGCCGGCCGGCGTGGACCGTGCAGATCGGCCTGCTGGAAAGCAGCGCGAACGTTGGGCTCCTGATCCTCAGCGTCTTCGTTTGGTACCTCGGTGTACTCGAGGCGGCGGGCAGCGAATTCGGCCGCCTCGAGTCGGTGGCCCCGGAGACCCTGGTGAACTTCGTGGTCGCCGCAGCGATCGCGGGCGCGAGTTACACGATCCAGCGGACGCGCGCTGAGCGGTGAGCGACGCGACATTTGTTAGGAGGCATATGAGCGGGATGGGAGCATGGGCCTCGTTCGGCGTCGCTGTGGTCCTCACAGGCCTCACGTGTGGCGTCCCAACGCCCACCCTGGCGCAATCGCTGCAGTACCGTTCCCGGGCCGGCGTCGAGTACCGCTCCCAGCGTGACACCGGCGCGATCGCGCGAGCCGACAGCGCGCTCGCGGCCGATCCGCGCAACGTCGAGCGCATCGTACAGCTCGGCTTGGCGCAAGCGGGCGTGCGCCAGTACCGCGAGGCGATCGAGACGTTCACCCGCGGGCTCAGGATCGCTCCCAACGATCCGGTGCTCTATCGCTGGCGGGGCCACCGGTATCTCTCCATCCGCGAGTTCGACCGCGCCCGGGACGACCTGACGCGCGGCAGCCGACTCGACAGCACGAACTACGGGATCTGGTATCACCTGGGGATCGTGCGCTTCGTGCACGGCGACTTCGCTGGGGCCGTCGAATGCTTCACGCACTCGCTGCCGCGCGCGCCCGACGCTGGGGAACGGGCCGCGTCCACCGACTGGCTGTGGATGTCGCTGTCGCGGGCGGGGCGTGCCGCGGAGGCGCAGGCGCTGCTCGACCGGCGCCCCGACTCGCTGCCCGGGAACAACGCCTACGTCCAGCGGCTGCGGCTCTATCGCGGCGAGATTTCGCCCGACTCGGTGATCACGCCGGCGGACACCGGGGACATCGTCGTGGCAACCCTGAGCTACGGGGTGGGGAACTGGTACGTGGTGCGGGGCGACACCGCCCGGGCGAGGACCTGGTTCGAGCGGTCGGTCGCCTCGGGCGGGTGGCCTGCCTTCGGGTTCATCATGTCCGAAGTCGAGCTGCGGCGGCTCAGGTAGTCTTGACCAGCACCATGATAAGCCGTGCCGGGTCGTCACCCGGGACGCCGTCGAGGTTGCGCTCGGCATTCAACGTTGTCAGGGTGACCACTCCCTGATCGACATCTGATGAACCGGCCGTTCGACTGGAACTCGATGGTGACAACCCAGCCCAGCTGAATCAGGTCCTCGCGTTGAGTCGTGTCCGCCGCGTTGGTGAACTCGGCCTTCGTGAGATTCCTCGTACCGACGAGGTCACCGGCAAGGTCGGTCAGCCCGTCCTCCGAACAGGACAAGGTGACGCAGGTCGAAAGGACGAGGGCGGCGAACGGCGTCTTCCTGTTCATGTGTTCCTCCCGAGGAATCGAGTCGTTCTCACTCGTAGCAAGATTCGGCTACCTTTGACACCCGTGACGCCCCCGCCCCCGCCCCCCCCTCCCGTTCTGATCGCTGCCGAGCTCCAGAACCTCCTCGAGCCCTCCCCGTTGGCTGGCCTCGAGGTCCGGTGGCTTGCCGCCCACGAACCAACCCCGAAAGGCGACTGGGTAGCCATCGTCCCGCTGCTCTCCCGCTGGGTGGGCGGCACCGAGCTCAAGCGTCTCCCCAAGCTTCGCATCGTGGCGAACTGCGCCGTGGGCTACGAGAACGTTGACCTGGTGGCCGCCGAGATGCGCAAGGTGATTGTGACGAACACCCCGGACGTGCTGACCGACGCTACCGCCGATCTCACGTGGGCACTGATCCTTGCCTGCGCCCGGCGGCTCGTCGAAGGCGTCGACCTCGTCCGCAGCGGCACGTGGAAGGGGTGGCATCCGGAGCAGCTGCTCGGCCTGGAGCTGCGCGGCCGCACCCTCGGCCTGTTCGGCGCGGGACGCATCGGCCAGGCGGTCGGCTTGCGTGCGCTGCCGTTCGGCCTCCGCCTCCTCTATACAGCGCGCAACGCCAGGCCCGACTTCGAGCGCGCGACCGGCGCGATGCGCGTCGAGTGGAGTCGGCTGCTTGCCGACAGCGACATTCTCAGCCTCCACGCTCCAGCCACGCCCGAGACCAAGGGGATCATCAACAGCACGACGCTCGGCAAGATGAAGCCCGGGGCCATCCTCGTGAACACGGCTCGGGGCGACCTGGTCCGCGAGGAAGCGCTCGCGATCGCGCTGGAAGAAGGCCGGCTCGGCGCGGCGGGGCTCGACGTGTACACCGAGGAGCCGGTGATCCATCCGCGGTTGCGCGCCGCCCCGCGCACCGTGCTCTTGCCGCACATCGGCAGCGCCACGGAAGCGACGCGCCGCAAAATGGCGGCGATCGCCCTCGCGAACGTGCAGGCGGTCCTGAAGGGCGAGGCCCCTTTGACCCCGGTATATCGGTAGCTATGTTTAAGCCTCGACATGCCCCCTGACCGCACGACACTCCTCGACGCCCGCGCTATGTCGCGGGCGCTTCAGCGTATGGCGGTCGAGGTCCTCGAGCTGGCGCAAGGCACCGAGGACCTTTTGCTGATCGGCATCCAGCGCCGCGGCGTCGAGCTGGCCGAGCGGATCGCGAAGCACATCGAGAAGGACGAGGGCGTGACCATCCCCCGGGGCGCGCTCGACATCACGCTCTACCGTGACGACCTCCAAACCGTCGGCCCCAAGCCGGTGATCGGCGAGACCCGGCTCCCGGGCGACCTGAGCGGCCGGCATGTGGTCATCGTGGACGACGTCCTCTACACCGGCCGCACGGTGCGCGCGGCGCTCGACGAATTGGCGGACTTCGGACGTCCCAAGCGCATCTCCCTGTGCGTGCTCGTGGATCGCGGGGGGCGCGAGCTCCCGATCCAGGCGGACATCGTGGGCCAGGCCGTCAAGACCAGCCCCGGCGATCGCGTGGAAGTGCAGGTCGAGGAGGTCGACAGCCGCGACCAGGTGGATCTCGTCCGCGGGGCGGGGGCATGACGGCGACCTTGGGGAAGGACCTCACGGGGCTGGAGCATCTCTCGCCCGACCAAATCCGCCTCATCCTCGACACGGCGGAGCCGTTCAAGGAGGTGTCGGAGCGGCCCATCAAGAAAGTCCCGGCGCTGCGCGGCAAGACCATCGTCAACCTCTTCTTCGAGGCGTCCACCCGCACCCGCATCTCCTTCGAGTTCGCCGAAAAACGCCTGTCGGCCGATACCGTGAACGTCGCGGCGACGGGCTCGTCGGTGTCGAAGGGCGAGACGCTGGTGGACACGGCCAAGAACCTGGAGGCGATGCGCATCGACATGGTCGTGATCCGTCACCCGTCCTCGGGGGCGGCGGAATTCCTCGGCAAGCGCATCCGCTCCAACGTGATCAACGCCGGTGACGGCAAGCACGAGCATCCCACGCAAGCCCTCCTCGATCTGCTCACGATCCGCGACAAGCACGGGAAGATCGCCGGGCTGAAGGTCTGCCTGGTGGGCGACATTCTCCATTCGCGCGTGGCGCGGTCCAATCTCTGGGGCCTCACGAAGCTCGGCGCCCAGGTGGGCGTGTGCGGGCCCCAGTCCCTGATGCCGCGCGGCATCGAGGAGCTGGGGGTGACGATGTTCCGGCGCCTGGAGGAGGCGATCGAGTGGGCCGACGTGCTCAACGTCCTGCGTCTCCAGCTCGAGCGCATGGAGGCGGGCTTCATTCCCAGCTTGCGCGAGTATTACCGCGTCTTCGGCGTGACGCCGGAGCGGCTCGAGCGGGCGCAGCGGCCGCTCACGATCATGCACCCCGGCCCGATGAACCGCGGTGTGGAAATCGACTCGCGCGTGGCCGATGGGCCCCACAGCGTGATCCTCGACCAGGTCACGAACGGGGTGGCGGTGCGCATGGCGGTGCTGTACCTGCTCGCGGGCGGGCGGCCCGAGCTCGCCGACGCGGCCAAGCGTGGCGGAGGGCCCGAGTGACGCCGCCCGTCCTCCTCAAGGGCGGCCGGGTGATCGACCCGAGTCGCGGCCTCGACCAGACCGCGGACGTCCTCCTGCAGGAGGGGAAGATCGCCGCCGTCGCACCGGGCCTCACGCCCGAGCAGGGAGGGGCCGAGGTTCGGAACGTCGCGGGTCGCATCGTGGCGCCGGGCCTGGTGGATGTGCACGTCCATCTGCGCGAGCCGGGGGATGAGGACGAAGAAACGATCGCCAGCGGCGCGCGTGCCGCGGTGGCGGGCGGATTCACCGCCGTCTGCGCGATGCCCAACACCGATCCCGTCACCGACAACCAGGCCGCGGTCGGGTTCATCGTGCGACAGTCCCTGCGCGCGGGACTCGCGCGCGTGTACCCGATCGGCGCGGTGTCGGTGGGGCAGAAGGGGGGGCAACTCGCGGAGTTCGGCGAGATGGTGGGCGCGGGGGCGGTCGCCGTCTCGGACGACGGCCGGCCCGTCGCCTCCAGTCACCTGATGCGCACGGCGCTCGAGTACGCCCGCACGTTCGGCATCCTCGTCGCGGACCACTGCGAGGATCCCATGCTCGCCGCCGGAGGCGTGATGCACGAGGGGTTGGTCGCGACCCGGCTCGGCCTCAAGGGAATCCCCGCCGCCGCCGAGGAGATCATGGTCGCGCGCGATTGCCTCCTCGCCGAGCTGACGGGCGGCCATGTCCATCTGTGCCATGTCTCCACGCGCGGGGCCGTCGAGCTGATCCGTCGGGCGAAGGACCGGGGCATCCGCGTGACGGCGGAGGTGACCCCGCATCATCTCACGCTCACCGATCACGCCTGCGAGCGCTACGACACGCACGCGAAGATGAACCCGCCGTTGCGCGAGGCGGCGGACGTCGCGGCGTTGCGGGCCGCCCTCAAGGAGGGCGTGATCGATTGCATCGCGTCCGACCACGCCCCGCATGCGTACGACGAGAAAGAAGCCGCGTTCGACGATGCCCCCTTCGGGGTCGTGGGACTCGAGACCGCGTTCGCCGTCGCCCACACCGAGCTGGTGCGGGGCGGCGTGCTGACCCTCGCCGAGCTGGTCGCGCGCATGAGCACGGCGCCGGCGCGCATCTTCGGGCTGGCCGGCGGGACGCTCGCCGTCGGCGCGCCTGCAGATGTCGCGGTGCTCGACCCGGAGGCGTCGTGGACCGTCGCGCCTGCGTCGTTCCACTCGAAGAGTCGGAACACGCCATTCGCCGGGCGTACGCTCACCGGGCGCGCCGTCCTGACCTACGTCGCGGGAAAACTCGTCCATGACGGGGAGCACGCCACCGCCCCATGATGCCCGGCCGCGGCGCGGTCGCTCGGCGCATGGCGCTGTGCTGCCGGCAGCTCGCGGCGGAAGGCTTGATCGCGGGGCGGGATGGCAACCTCTCCGTCCGGCTCGGCCCCGACCGCGTCCTCGTGACGCCGAGCGGTCTGATCAAGTCGCAGGTCACCGCGGCGGACATGGTCGAGGTGGACCTCACCGGCCGCCCCCGGCGCAGCCGCCGCAACCCTACCAGCGAATTGGACTTACACTTGCGGATCCTGACGGCCCGCAGCGACGTCGGGGCGGTCGTACACGCGCATCCGCCGACAGCGACTGGGTTTGCGGTTGCGGGCGAAGAGATTCCCGCTAATGTGTTGCCCGAGCTTATCTTCCTGGTGGGACGCGTGCCGATCGTCCCGTACGGCACCCCCGGGACGCCGGAACTGGGCGACCGGGTCGCGCCGTATCTACAGGGTTACGATGCCTTGCTGCTGTCACATCACGGCGCCGTGACGATGGGGACAACGCTTGACCAGGCGTGGATTCGGATGGAGAGCCTGGAGCATGCGGCGCGGATCGTGGTTGCCGCCCGCAGCCTCGGACGGCCGCGGCCGCTCGACGCCGCGTCGGTCGAGAAGCTCGAAGCGCTCCGCGCCCAAGCGCGACGGGAGAAGGATGCCTAAGGGTTCGTCGAAGAGCACCGCCACGATCCAGCGGCTGCTGGAGGAACGCCGGCAGTACGAGGCGTGGCTCGCGCGCATCAACGCCGCGGGCGACGCGGCGCCTGCTCACGTGCGCACGCGCGTCCGCGCCGACTACGAGGCCCGCCTGCAGGCCGTGACCGAAGAGCTCAAGGCGCATGCGGAGGCGGCCCGCCAGCTCATTGCGCAACGCAAAGAAGCGTACGTCGAACTTCAAAGGAAAGAGAAGTTCGCCGCCGAGAAGCTGGCCGAGACGGAGCTGCGACACGCCGTCGGCGAATACGACGAGGGGCAGTGGGCCCAGGTCCACAAGGATGCGCTCTCCGAGCTGGTCTCGGTGCGCGAGGAGCTCCTGGCGGTTGAGCAGGACATCCAGAAGCTGCAGGAGCTGGACGGGATGGTGCACGCGAAACCGGGCCCGCGCGTGGGCTCACCGCCGCGGCCCCCGATCCGCGCGGATGACAAGAAGAAAGCGGCCCCCGTCGACGAGTTGGCGTTCCTGAAGTCGGTAACCGAGGACGAGAAGTCGGCGCCGTCGCCCACGCGGGCGAGCGGCGCGCAGTTTCAGCCGAGTATTCCGGGCGACCCGCCGCGCGGGGCCCCGATGTCGGCCTCGCTCACGCCCGCCGCCGACCTGAACGACGATGATGCCGAGGTCTCGAAGACCCTGAAGTGCAGGGAATGCGGGACGATGAACCTGGCGACGGAGTGGTACTGCGAGAACTGCGGGGCCGAGCTCGCCGCCCTCTGACGCTACTTCGCGCCGAGCTTTTTCACCATCGCCGCCAGACGGGACTTGTGTCGGGCGGCGTTGTTCTTGTGGATCAGCCCCTTGCGGGCGGCGCGGTCGAGGAGTTTCGCGGCCAGGGCGAACGCCTGCGTGGCCGCGGCGGTGCTCGCGGCGCTGGCGGCGGCGCGCACGCGCTTCACCGCGGTGCGAAGCGCCGAGCGCTGCTCCTTGTTGCGGGCCCCGCGGGAACGGGCCTGGCGCATCGCCTTCTTGGCGGACTTGATCTGCGGCACGGGTCAGGGTCTCCTGAGTGAGGCGCGGAAGATAGAGGGTAAGTCGTGGGGGGTCAAGGCACTACGGCGTTGACCCGGACACGCGCCATCCGTTATCTTAGCCCGTCACCGACCCAGGGCGGCGCCATTTCGTTCGAGGACATTGTCCTCCAGATCCCCGTGTTGCTGTTCTCGATCGTGGCGCATGAATACGCCCACGCCGAGGCCGCCTACCGCCAGGGCGACAACACCGCCTACATGCTCGGGCGGCTAACCTTGAATCCTATGAAGCACATCGATCCGTTCATGACGGTGCTGCTACCGGCCGTGCTGATCGCGACACACGCGCCGTTCGTCCTCGGGGCCGCGAAGCCGGTCCCGGTCAACCCGCGGAACTACCGGAAGTACCTGCGCGGGGACATCATCGTTTCCCTTGCGGGGATTGCGACGAACCTGGCGCTGGTCGTGGTGAGCGTGCTCGCCTTCGCCCTGGTTGGGGTTCTCGGGCGCGGGGCGCCGGCGCTGGCGCCCAGCCTGGTGCTCTTGCAAAAAATGTCGTTCTACGGGATGTCGCTGAACCTTGGCTTAGCGTTCTTCAACGTGATCCCGATCCCACCGCTCGACGGCAGCCACGTCCTCAAGCACTTCCTGCCTCCTGAGGCCGGGATGCGGTTTCGTCGGCTGTACGGGCTGGGGATCATCCCCATCCTGCTGGTGGTGTGGCTACTCCCCGGCGTACTGAATACGTTCCTGTGGCCCGCGAACGTCCTCTTGCGACTGGCACTGCGCCTCGTGGGTGGCTTCGCCCTGCCTGGCCTCTCGTGACCACACCGCGCTCCTCTCCGACGTCGCCTATCGTCCGCGACCCCGGCTTCGTCGTCGAGCTGGAGCAGTTCTCCGGCCCGCTCGACCTCTTGCTGCACCTGATCCGCGAGGACGAGGTCGACATCACCGACCTCCCGATCGCAAAGATTGCCGACCAGTTCCTCGCGGTCATCAGCGAGCTGGGGCTCAATCAGGCGGCGGACTACCTCGAGATGGCGGCCCGGTTGCTGCGCATCAAGGCCCAGCTGCTCCTGCCGCGGCGGCTCGGCGACGACGAGTGGGAGGACCCACGCGCCGAGCTGGTGCGCCGGCTGCTCGAGTACCAGCAGATCCGCGAGCTGGTGGACTGGCTGGGGCGGGCGGCCGCCGCGCGCGCCGAGCAGTTCGGGCGGGGGTACGAGGCGCCGCCTCCCGAGGCGCCGCCGGCCCCACTCGTGATCGACCTGAACGACCTCCTGGCCGCGGCGGAACGGGTCATCGCGCTGATTCCGGAACCGGAGCTGCACCGCGTCGTCCCGCGACCGCTCGACGTCGAGGGCGCGACGGCGGCGATTGAGGCGCTGCTGGCCGAGTGCGAGACGTTTGCGTGGAGCGACGTGGTCGGCCCGCAGGCGACGATCGTCGAGGTGTTGTCCGCGTTCATCGCGCTGCTCGAGCTGGCGAAGCGGGGCGCGCTGTCGCTCGCCCAGCCCGAGCCGTTCGCCCCCATGGTGATCCGGCGTGAGTCCCCTCGCGAAGCTGCTTGAAGCGGCGCTGTTCGCGGCGTCGCGCCCGCTGACGCTCGGCGAGCTGGCCTCGCTCGAGCCGGCGGGCGAGGCCGCGCTGCGGGCCGCCCTCGCCGAGCTGCAGGCCGCGTACGGCGACCAGCATGGCGTCGAGTTGGCGGAGATCGCCGACGGCTGGCAGTTCCTCACGCGGCGCGAGTACGCCGAGGCAATCGAGCGCGCACAGTTCGCCCTGCGGCCGCGCCGGTTGTCGCCCGCGGCGCTCGAGACGCTCGCCATCATCGCCTACCGCCAACCCGTCGCGCGCACCGAGGTGGACGAAATACGTGGCGTCGATTCGGGCGCGGTGATCGACAAGCTGCTCGAGCGCGGGCTCATCGAAGTCGCCATGCGGGGCGAGGGCTTGGGCCGGCCGCTCCTGTACGGCACCACTCCGCAGTTCCTGGAGATCCTCGGACTCAAGGACCTGGACCAGCTGCCGCGGCTCGAGGAGCTGTCGGTCGCGCTCCGGCCTCCCACCCCGGCCGAAGAACCCGAATGAGTTTGATGCGCCTGCAGCGCGCCCTGGCGCGCGCGGGCGTCGCGTCACGGCGCAAGGCCGAGGACTTGATCCGGGCCGGGCGCGTCCGCGTCGACGGGCATCCCGCCACCATTGGGATGAGCGTCGACCCGGCGGCCCAGCGCATCACCGTCGACGGCCAGAGGGTGCGTAGCGCGGCGGCCACCACGTGGCTGGCCCTCAACAAGCCCATCGGCTACGTGGTCAGCCGCGGCGACCCCGAGGGGCGGCGCACCGTCTTCGACCTCCTCCCCAACGTGCCTGGTCTCACGTACGTTGGGAGGCTGGACGTGATGACGTCGGGGCTGCTGCTCCTCACGACCGACGGGACGGCGGCTCACCGGCTGATGCACCCGCGATACGCGGTACCGCGGACCTACTGGCTCGGCGTCCACGGTGCCGACGCGGCGGCCGTGCGGGCCGCGCTCACAGCCCGCATCGTGATCGACGGTCGTCCCGTGCGCATCGAGCACTGCCGCGCGCGCCCGGCGGGGAAGTCGGTCGAGGTCGAGTTGACTCTCGCGGAAGGGCGGTATCGCATCGTGCGCCGGGTGGCGGAACAGCTCGGCCTGAAGATCGAATGGCTGCATCGCGTCGCCTATGGCCCAGTGCGGTTGGGCCGTCTGGCCGAAGGCCGCTGGCGGGCGCTCACGGCGAAGGAGATCGAGACGATCGAGCGACGGCATGGAACTGGCTGACGCAACGGTGATGTTGTTGGGCGGCAGCGGCTTGGTGGGCCATGCCGTGGCGCGCCGTATACTCGCCGCCGCGCCGCGCCGGCTCGTGCTGGTGGCCCTGTACAAAGACGAAGTGCAAGCGGCGGCGCGCGCCCTCGAGGCCTACCGCGGGGGCGCCACGATCGCGGTCGAGTGGGGCAACGTGTTCCTGCCCATGCCCGCCGCTCAGGTCGACTTCGCCGCGGTGCTCGGCAGCCCCGAACACCGTGCGCTGGTGCTGGACGATCTGCTCGGCGATTTCACCGAAGAGGTGCTCGAGCGGAGCCTGCTGGTTCGCCTCCTGGTGCGCTACAAGCCGGACGCCGTCGTCGATAGCATCAACACCGCGACGGCGTTCGCCTATCAGGACCTGTATCAGAGCGCGCGCGATCTGCGGGAGCGCGCGCGCCGCGGCGCTCCCCTGGATCCAGCCGCCGTCGAGCAGCACCTCCTCCGCCTCACCCTCCCGCAGCTCATCCGCCACATGCAGATCATCACCGAGGGTTTGCGGCGCGCGGGCACGCGCGCATACGTCAAGATCGGCACCAGCGGCACGGGCGGGATGGGCTTCAACATTCCCTACACCCACTCCGAGCAGCGGCCCAGCCGCACATTGCTCACGAAGTCCGCCGTCGCGGGAGCGCACTCGCTCCTCCTGTTTCTGCTGGGACGCACGCCGGGGGCGCCCGCGACCGTCGAGATCAAGCCCACCGCCACGATCGCGTGGCGCGAGATCGCCTACGGACCGGTGCGCCGCAAAGGGAAAACGATTCCGCTCGTCGACTGCCCCGCGCCGGTCCCGTTGTCCGAGGCCTTCAATGCGGGACCAGGGGCAGCGCCGTGGCGCGACTTGGGCCGGCCCCTCGAGGGCGTGTACATCAACGTGGGCGAGAACGGGCTCTTCGCCCGGGACGAGTTCGAGACCGTCACGGCCCTCGGCCAGATGGAATTCATCACGCCCGAGGGAAGTGGCGGACTACGTCGTCATGGAGATCGAGGGCCGGCCGACGGGGAAGGACATCGTTGCGGCCCTCGACGCCGCGACCGCAGGGCCGACCTATCGCGCGGGGATGCTGCGCCGCCACGCCGTCGAGCGGCTCAAGGCGCTGGAGCGCGATCGCGGCGACCATCGCGTCGCCTACGAGATGCTGGGTCCGCCGCGGCTCACCAAACTGTTGTTCGAGGCCGACCTGTGCGGCCGCCTGCGCCCCAGCGTGCGCGCCCTGGCACAGAGTGCCGCGCCGACGCTGGCCGCCGAGGCCCACGCGCTGATCCAACGAGACGCCGGACTGCGCAGCCACATCCTCTCCGTCGGCCTGCCGATCGTGACTCCCGACGGCACGGGCGTGTACCGGGGGAGCCTGGTCGTCGTCGCGCCAGTCGATTGCGACCCCCTCGCCGCCGCGCCGCGGGGCTGGGTGGACCTCCGGCCCGACCAACTGGGGATCTGGATCGTGCGCGCAGCCGAGATGGTGCGCCAGGCGGAAGAGCGGGCGCAGCGGCCGCCGCCGCCCGAGTCGGGAAGCGACGTCGACTGGACGGCGATCGGCGCCGATGATCCGATCGAGCCGTCCCGGTTCGCCACGTGGGTGTTCAGCCACGAGGAAAAAGGAGCGCGAATCAAGCGCTAAGCCATGCCCATTGATACGGGGGTAGTCGACACGGCGCTCGGCGCGATCGGAACGACGTTCCGCCTGACGCGGCTCTACCCACCGACGCATCCGGCGGTGCTCGAGGCCATGCGCCAGATCGCCGGCACGCTCCCGTCGCTCGCTGCGCTCGGTACCGTCGAGCTAAAAATCGGGGCAACGGGGCTGCACTGGCACGGCCAGCACCTGCTGCCGCGCAATACACAGGTGGCCGAGCTCGCGGGGTTGCTCTATGCCCGCGGCGTGCGCGCGATCCAGGTGCATCCGGGCCTGACCGCCGAGCACCTGCTAGCGCTGTTCGGCGTCGCGATCGGCAGCATCGTGGCCGACGACCCGGCTCTGGGGCGCGTCACGCTCCTGCTCGGGCGGCACGCCAGTCAGCGGCTCGCGTCCGCCGGGCACTTGGCGGAGCCGACTGCGGCGGCGGCCCCGGCCCCGGCCCCGACGGCCACCCCCGCGGCTCCCGAGCCGGCCGTGCCCCCGCCGCAGCCCCGGGCGGCAGCGCCGCCGGCCGGAGTCTTCCGGCCGGACGTCGTGCCCGCCGATGTCGAGGCGAAGCGGGCGGTCACGGCCCTGCGTGCGGCGACGACCCCCGAGGCGCAGCGCGCCGCGTTGGATCAGCTGCGGCGCTTCACGGGGGATCTGCTGGCCCAGCGGGACATCGGCGCGGTCGCGGAGGTCATCGCGGGGCTCGACCGCTCGCTCGCCGGTGTGCAGGACCCCGGGGTGCAGGAGGCGATCGGCGACGCGGCCGGGGCGCTCGCCGAGGAGACGGTGGTGGAGCGGATGGTCGCGCGGCTCGGGGAGCCGCGCGTGCCGCCGGCGGAACGCGGGCACCTGGTGAACGCCGTGGGCGCACTCGGCGCGGTCGCTGCGGGACTGGTCGTCGATGCCTACCTGAACGCCCCGGCCGAGCGGCGTGAGGTGTATCGGGCGGCGATGCGAGCGGCGGGGGAGCGAGCGCTCGACTTGTTGCGGGACCGGCTCGCCAGCCGGGTGCCCGAAGTAGCGGCCGCGGCGGCGGAATTCCTCGGGCTGACGGGCAGCCCCCAGGCGGTGCAGCTCTTGATCGGGATTGCGCGCCACGCCGATGAGCGGGTGCGTGAGGCGGCGCTGCTGGGGCTCGCGGAGCTGGGGGGTCGGGAGGTGTCGCGGCCGGCGATGCCGGCGCTGAAGGACGAGTCGGTGCTCGTGCGGACAGCGGCGGCGCGGGCCATCGCGGCGGCCGGCGATGCCGGGGCGACGACGGTGCTCGTGCGCCGCGTGGAGCAGGAGGCCGACGAAGGGGTATTGGCTGCGTTGCTGAAGGCGATCGGTCGGCTCGGTGCCAAGGAGGCGCTGGAAGTGTTGGCCCGCTACGCCGAGCCGGGGGGTCGGCCGCGGCGCTCGCCGTTCGTGCGGGCCGCGGCGATCGAGGGGCTGGCCCGGCTCGACCGGCCCGAGGCGCGCGCTCTGTTGGAACTCTACACTCGTGACAAGGAGCCCACCGTGAAACGGGCGGCGGAGGCGTCGCTGCGATGACGACACGCGCGGCGAAAACGAACGATGCGGTCCTGACCCAGACGATCACGCGCGAAGTCGCGAAGCGCGTCGTGGGGCAGGAATTCATGGTGGAGCGGCTGCTGATCGGGCTGCTCACCGGCGGACACATCCTGCTGGAAGGGGTGCCGGGGCTCGCGAAGACGCTCGCCGTGCGGACGGTGGCGGAGTGCCTGCGCATCACCTTCTCGCGAATTCAGTTCACCCCCGATCTCCTCCCGGCCGACGTCATCGGGACGATGGTGTTCGATCAGCGGTCGCAAGAATTCTATCCGAAGAAGGGTCCGCTGTTCGCGAACCTGGTCCTCGCCGACGAGATCAATCGGGCGCCGGCCAAGGTGCAGTCGGCGCTGCTCGAGGCGATGCAGGAGAAGCAGGTGACGCTCGGCGGCGAAACGTTCTATCTGGGAGAGCCGTTCCTCGTCCTGGCGACGCAGAACCCGATCGAGCACGAGGGGACGTACCCCTTGCCCGAAGCGCAGCTTGACCGCTTCATGCTCAAGGTGCGGGTCGGCTACCCCTCGCGGGACGCCGAGAAGGAGATCGTGGGGCGGATGGCCTCGGGCCGGCCGATTGAGGTGCAGCGGATCGCCGAGGCGGACGACATTCTGGCCGCGCGCAGCGCCATCGCCGAGCTGTTCATGGATCAGAAGGTCGTGGACTATATCGTCGATGTGGTGCGCGCGACCCGGGAGCCGCAGGGCGTGGGCCTCACGGAGCTGAAGCCCCTGATCGCGTTCGGCGCGTCGCCGCGGGCGTCGATTTACCTCGCGCAGGCGGCGCGGGCGCACGCGTACCTCCGCGGCCGCGCCTACGTCGTGCCCGAGGACGTGAAGGCGATGGCGCCCGACGTGCTGCGGCATCGCGTGCTCCTCACCTTCGAGGCCGAGGCCGAGGACGTGGATGCGGATCGGGTCATCAGCAAGATCCTGGAGGCCGTGGGCGTGCCGTGAGCTACGAAGGCAAGGATCGTCGGCTCGGCGCGACGCCCCCCGTCCGGGCGCGCCGGCGGGCCGTCACCGCGGAAGTGCTCCGGCACGTCAAGGGGATCGAGCTGCGCGCCCGGAGCCTCGTCAATACGCTGTTCACCGGCGAGTACCGGTCGGTCTTCCGCGGGCAGGGCATCGAGTTCGCCGAGGTCCGGGCCTACCAGCAGGGCGACGACTTCCGCGCGATCGACTGGAACGTCTCCGCGCGGATGGGCCATCCCTTCGTCAAGACATACATGGAAGAGCGCGAGCTCACGCTCCTGCTCATCGTGGACCAGTCGGGTTCGCTCCACTTCGGCCGCCCCTACACCAAAGCCGGGCTCGCGGTGGAGGTCGCGGCCGTGCTGGCGCTCGCGGCCGCGCGACACAACGACCGCGTCGGCGCGCTGCTGTTCGCCGACGCGCCGGAATACGTGGTGCGGCCCAACAAGGGCCGCGCGCACGCGCTCCGGGTCATCCGGGATCTCGTGGCGTTCGCCCCCCGCGGCCGGGGGACGAACCTGGCCGGCGCGCTGAGTTACGCCGCGAAGTTGCTCCGCCACCGGGCCATCGTCGTCGTCCTGTCGGATTTCCGCGCCGAGGGCTGGGAGCAGCCGCTCGGCCGGCTCGCGGCGCGGCATGAGATCGTCGCCATCACGATCGACGATCCCCGGGAGTACGATCTGCCCGACGCCGGCTGGGTGGAGCTCGAGGACGCAGAAACGGGCCAGCGGATGCTGGTGGACACGAGTCACGCGGCGACCCGCACGCGCATCCACGTCGCCGCCGAGCGGATGCAACAGGAGCGTACGCGCAAACTCGTGCAGGCGGGCGTGGACCGCGTCGCGCTGCAGACCACGGTACCGTACGGAGTGCCGCTGCGGCGTGCCTTCGCCGAGCGGGCGCGCCGGCTGGCCCGGTGAAGCGCGCCATGACGCCAAGACGCCACGTCGCATGCGCCGTCGTACTTGGCGTCGTGGCGTCCTGGCGTCTTGGCGCGGCACAGGGCGCGGGATGGGTGACCGCGCCCGCCCGTCCCACCGTGGCGGACACGGTCTGGCTCGCCCGCCTCGTGCCCGCGGGACCGGGGTGGTGGGTGCGCGCCGGCAAACTGCCCGCGACCCCGGTCGGCGAGCCGCTGGCTGACCCCGCCGTCGGGCCGACGGTGGGCGGGGGCGGCTGGACGGTGCGTTACGCGATGGTCGTCTGGACGCCGGGGCCGATGGTCGTGGAGATGCCGCCGGTGTGGCGGCTCGGCCCCGACGGCAGTGCCGATTCGCTGCCCGGTGGGACGGCGTCGTTCACGGTGGCCAGCGTGATCCCCGACAGCGCTGCTGCCCCCGCGCCCCGGCCGGCGCTCGCGCCCCTTCGAGTGGCGCGCCGCACGCCCCTGCCTGCGCTTGCCGCGCTCCTGTTCTCAGCCGGCGTGCTGGTGGCGGTGATCGCGTGGCGCCGCCGGCTCCCGCGGTCCGCGGCGGCGGGGTTGGATCTCATGCTCGATCCGGAAGTGGGGGACGAGCGCTGGGTCGCCGCGGGCGAGCCCAAGGCGGTCGCGGCTCGCGCGGTGAGCCAGCTGCGCGACGCGCTCGCGCGCGCCGTGCCCGAGGCGCACGCGGCCCTGAGCACGCCCGAATGTCTGGAGGTTGTCGAGCGCACACGGCCCGGCGCGCCGATCCGCGAGCTCCGGGAGCTGCTCGGAGCGCTCGACCAGGTCGCGTTCGCGACGGCGCACGGGACGGACGTCGTGTCCCTCGCCGCCCGCGCGCGCGCGCTCGCCGAACGGTTGGCTCCCCTCCGCACCGCCGCCCCGTGACCTTCGCGCGGCCGTTGGTCCTGTTGCTCCTCGCGGCACTGCCCTTGTGGTGGTGGTGGCGGGCCCGGCGGCTCGCCCAAATGCCGGGTGCGTCGATGAGCGACGTGCGGCCCGCGACCGGATCCGCGCAGCGCCTGTGGGTCGCCCGGCTGCCCCTCACGCTGCGATCCGCCTGTGTCGCGGCCTGGATCGTGGCCGCCGCGGGCCCGCGCGTCGGCTCGGCCCGCGCCGAGCTGCGGAGCGAAGGCATCTCCATCGTCCTGGCCGTGGACATCTCGAGCAGCATGCTGGCGGAGGATTTCTCCCCCGCCAACCGGCTCGATGTGGCGCGCCGCACCGCGACCGACTTCGTGCGCGCCCGGTCCGCCGATCGGATCGGGCTCGTCGCGTTCGCCGGCCAGGCGTTGACTCAGGTGCCCATCACGACCGATTACGCCGTGCTGGAGGAGGCGCTGCGCCACCTGCGGGTCGGGGTGCTCGAGGACGGCACCGCCATCGGCACCGCGATCGCGACGGCGGCCAACCGGGTGCGCCGCGCCCCCGGGAAGAGCAAGGTGATCGTGCTGCTGACCGACGGCGAGAACAACGCCGGCACGGTGGACCCGCGAACCGCCGCGCAGGCCGCGGCCACGTTCGGTATCAAGATCTACACGATTGGCGTGGGGATCGAAGGGGAAGCGCCGGTGCCCACGGGGCAGGGTCCGCTCGGACTGCGCTACCAGACGATGCCGGTGAAGATCGACGAGCAGTTGCTGGGCGAAGTCGCCCGCACGACGGGCGGCCGGTACTTCCGGGCCACCGATGCGGCCTCATTGTCCAACATTTTCAGCGAGATCAACCGACTGGAGAAGACGCCGGTCCAGCACCTCGTGTATCGACGGTACGAGGAAGCGTACCGGTGGCCGCTGGGCCTCGGGCTCCTCGCGTTGGCGCTCGAGCTGGTCGTCGCCGCCACGTTCGCCGTGCGGGTGCCGTGATGACCTTCGACGCACCGATTGTCGTCGTGCTGGCGCCCCTGGTCGGAGGCGCGATCTGGTTCGCCGCGGCGTGGGCGCGGCGCGCGCGGGTGCAGCGGGCGGCGGCGTGGTCGCCGGAAACCGCCCGGATCGCGCGCGCCGCGGGGCGCTTCGGGCCCGTAACGCTGGGCCTCGCCGCCGCCCTGGCGGGCACGGCGCTCGCCGGCCCCCGGTGGGGCGAGGAGCGCGTCGTCACGGAGACCCGCGGATTGAACCTCGTGATTGCCGTCGACATCTCGCGTTCCATGCTCGCCGAGGACGCGACCCCGAGCCGGCTGGGCCGCGCCTTACGGGAGTCCCGCCGCTTGATCCAGGATCTGGATGGGGACCGGCTTGGCCTCATCGCGTTCGCGGGCACGAGCTACATCCTCTCGCCGCTCTCCGTCGATGGCTCGGCGCTGGCGCTGTATCTCGATGCGCTCGATCCGGACGTTGCGTCCGAAGGAGGCACCGCGCTCGCCCCGGCGCTCAGCCAGGGGTTGGACCTGCTGCGGGCCAGTCCTGAGATCGCGGACCGCGTGCTTGTCGTATTCACCGACGGCGAAGCGCACGACTCGGTGGAGCGGGCGGTTCAGGAGGCCCGACGGCTCGCCGCACTGGGGATCCATCTGATCCTGGTGGCCGAGGGCAAGCGCGAGGGGGCCCGAATCCCCGTGCGGGACGACCGCGGGGCACTGGTCGGCTGGCAGAAGGACGCGGATGGCGGCGTCATTCAGACGGCGCGCCACGACGACGTGCTCGGCGTGCTCGCGGACGCGGCGCAGGGCACGATCGTGGCGGCCGAGCTGCCCGACCAGGCGGGGGCCGTGCGCGATCTGGTGGCGTCCTACAAGCGCGCCACCGCCACCGAGAGTCGGACGCAACGCGGCCGGTCGCGGGCGTGGATCCCGCTGCTGCTCGCGCTGGCCGTAATCGGCAGCCAGACGGCGCTGCGACGCACGGCGGCCCTCGTGGCACTCGTCCTGGGTGTGGTCTCGCCCGGCTTGGCACAGCAGCCGAGCCGGAGCCCCGCGCCCGCGCCGGCCCCAGTGCCCCCGCGTCCGCGGTCGGCCGCGGAGCGAGCGTGGGACCAGGGCGACGCCGCGCGCGCCGCCCTCGCCTACCTCATGGAGCTCCAGTTGCACCAGGACGATGACACGGCGTGGTACAATGCCGGCACGGCCGCGCTGGCCTCCGGCAACGACGATGTCGCGCGCGCCAGCCTGTCCCGGGCGGCCGCGTCGCTCGATCCCGATGTGCGGTTCCGCGCGCTGTACAATCTCGGCCTCCTCGCCCTGAAGCAGGCCGCGGCCGACAGCGGGAACCGGGACGCGCATCTCGCGGATGCGGAACGCGCGTACCGTGAAGCCCTGTTGCTCAAGCCCAAGGATCTGCCCGCCAAGTGGAACTTCGAGCTGGCGCTGCGCCGGCGCGGGGGAGGAGGCGGCGCGAGCCAGCCGCCCCCGCAGGCTCCGCGCCCTCCGCCCCGCGGCGGCGCGCCGCCGCCCCCGCAGCCCCAGAACCAGAGCCCCCCCCCGCCACCGAGCGGTGGGCTCACGGAGTCGCAGGCCGACCAGGTGCTGCGATCCATCGGGCAGGAGGAGCTGCGCACCCGACGCGATCGCACCGGGCGCACGCGCCGGGCCATGCCCGGGGGGGTGAAGGACTGGTGACGCTGTCGCTCCTGTGGGCGCTCGCGAGCACCGTCGTTGTTCAGGGCGCCGAGGTCACGGCGACGGTGGATCGCACGCGGCTGACGGTAGGCGAGGAGTTGGTCGTGAGCGTTCGCGCGCGTACCCGCTCGTCGGAGGCACTGGAGATCCTGCTCCCGCCGCTCGCGGGCTTCGCGATCGTCGGCTCGCGGGATCTGACCGAAGTGTCGTTGAGCGGGACGGCGGGCCCCATGCGTACCACGGTCCGCGAGCTGCAGCTCCGCGCCGAGCAGCCCGGTGCCATTCTCATCGGCCCGGTCCGCGTGCGCCAAGGCGGGAGCGTTGTGGCGACCGATCCGATCCTGGTCACCGTGGACAGCGCCGCGACCGGTGCCGCGTCGGCGCTCAGCCCGCTCGCCCGCGCGCTCCTCGAGAGCGCGCCTCCGCCTGCCGTACGCCGCGCCGACCAAGTGGCCCTGACCGTTATTGTTCCCAACGACACAGTGCTCGTTGGGCAGCAGGTGGACCTGATCGCCGCCGCCTGGATTCCGCGCGACCTGCGCGAGCGGATGCGCCGCCTCCCGATCCTGGCGCTCGTGACCCCCGAGGGTGTTTGGGCGTACCCGCCGTCCACGCCGACCGGGGTCGCTGCCGAGCGCCAAGTCGCGGGGCGGCGGATGGATCTGTTCATCACGCATCAGATCGTCTTCCCCCTCGCGGCGGGCCGGATCATCGTGCCGCCGGCGTCGGTGGAGTACGCCGTGCCGGTGACCTTTTCATTCTTCAGCCGCGAGGAACGCTATACGCTGCGCAGCGACTCCGTGCCGATCACGGTGCTGCCGCTCCCCGCGGCGGGCCAGCCGGCCAACGATCGCGGCGTCGTGGGAGCCGGGCTCACCCTGGACCTCCGCATCGAGCCGGCGGAGACGCGGGTGGGCGAGCCGATGGAGGTCGCGGCCACGGTGACGGGCGTGGGCAACGTCGCCCTGTGGCCGGAGCCGGTGCTGCGGTGGCCTGCGGGGTTCCGCACCTACGCGGCGCAGACCGAGATGCGCCTCGCGCCCACGCAAGGCCGGATCGCGGGCAGCAAGACGTTTCGCGTGCTCGCCGTGCCCGACTCCGCCGGCCGCTTCGTGTTGCCCGACGTGCGATATCCGTATTTCGATGTCGCGACGGGCCGGTACGCCACGCCGGTCGCCCCGCCGCGCGTGCTGGCCATCGCTCCGGGACCCGAGCCCCGCGCGGCACGCGCGCTGCCGCCCCTGTTGGTGCGTCGCGACGAGCCGTGGACCGACCGGCTGGGCCGCCGCCTCGGCCTGGCAGGATGGATTGCGCTGGCCCTCGCGCCGCCGTTCGGGGTCTGGTTCGGGCGGCGCTGGCGCCAGGGGGCGTCCGCCGTGGAACCGGCCCCGCGTTCCGCGCCCCGGTCGAGCCTCGGGCGACTCGAGCACGAGTTCCTCTCCGTTCTCGCCAGCCACGTCCCTGATGCGTTTGCGCGCGACGGGGACGGTCTCGCTCCGGCGCTGCGCGCCGCCGGGATCGACAGCGCGGTGGCCGACCACGTGAAACGGTTGCGCGACCGGCTGCGCGCCGCGCGCTACGGACCGCGCGGCCTCGGCGACGCCGTCGAACTGGCGGAGGAAATCGAGCAGGTGCTTCGCGTGCTGGGCGCCGAAGGGGGGAGTGGCGCGCGGCGTCGAGGAGGGGGCGGGGGCGGCGCAGGCCGCATCGTGGCGGCGGGGATCCTGTTCTTTGCGGCGGCGCGGCTCGAGGGCCAGACGCCCAGCGCCGAGGCGCTGTACGAGGCGGGGGCGCTCCGGGCGGCTGCGGACTCGTTCGCCGCGCGCGCGGCGGGCGAGCCGCGGGTCGCCGCCCACTGGTACGACCTCGGGGCGACGTGGTACCGAGCCGGGGCCGACGGCAAGGCGACGGCGGCGTGGATCCGCGCCGCGCGGCTCGCGCCACGCGATCCCGTGATCCGCCGCGCCCGGCGTTTGCTGCCCGTGCCCGACGCGGCGAGTGACCGCTTGCTGGCGGTCGGTTGGGCCACCCCGGCGGAATGGGGACTGGTCGGCGCGGTGGCATGGGTGGCCCTCTGGGCCGTCGTGGTCAGCAGCGGCGGACGGCGACGTGTGCTGGCGGGCGGGCTCGCCGCCGCCGTCCTGGGTGCCGGCTTGGCGGGCAGCGGCGAATGGCGGCGGCGAGCCCGACCGCTGGCGGTCGTCGTGGCGGGCGAGGCGCCGGTGCGCGCCGCGCCCTACGGCGCGGCCAGCGCGGCGGCCACGGTCCGCGCCGGCGGGGCGCTGCTCATGGGTCGACACTACGGGCCGTGGGTGGAAGTCCGGCGCCCGGATGGGGTGCGCGGCTGGGTTCTGGCCTCGGACCTGGTGCCTCTGTGAGCCCGCGCGTGGAGGTGCTGCCCGCCCAAGTCGCCGACCAGATCGCCGCGGGCGAGGTCGTGGAGCGGCCGGGGTCCGTCGTGAAGGAGCTCGTCGAAAACGCGCTCGACGCCGGTGCCCGCGCGATTCGGGTCGAGCTCGAGGACGGCGGCAGGACGCTGATCCGCGTCAGCGACGACGGCAGCGGGATGGACGGCGCAGACGCCCGGGCGGCGCTCCAGCGCCACGCGACGAGCAAGATCCGCGCGGCGGCCGACCTGATCGGCGTCGGGACGTTCGGGTTCCGGGGCGAAGCCCTCCCCGCCATCGCCTCCGTCTCCCGCTTCGAGCTCGAGACCTCCGCCGGCGGCCCCGGAACGCGGCTGCGGGTGACGGGGGGAAAGGTCGAGGCCGTTGAGGACGCCGTGCGCCAGCCCGGCGCCACAGTCACGGTCCGCGCCCTGTTCTTCAACACGCCGGCGCGCCGGAAATTCTTGCGCGCGCCGGCGACCGAGACGCGTGCGGCCGTCGAAGCGGTCACCGTCCTCGCCCTCGCACGGCCCGACGTGGCCTTCACGCTTTCGAGCGACGGGCGGGTGCTGGTCGATTGTCCGCCGGCGACGCGGGCGATCGACCGGGTGAGCGCGCTGTGGGGCCGGGAGCTCGCCGACACGCTGCTGCCCGTCGCGCACCGCGAGGGACCGCTCGAGGTGCGCGGGTTCGCCCAGCGGCCGGCGCAGGCGCGCCCCGCGGGGCGGAAAGGGTACGTCTTCGTGCGCGGCCGCCCGATCCGCGATCCGTTCATCCTGCGCGCCGCCGAGGCCGGGTACCGCTCGACAATCGCCCAGGGCGACCGGCCTTCGCTGCTCCTGTTTCTCGAGCTGCCCGGCGACGCGGTCGACGTGAACGTTCACCCCGCCAAGCTCGAGGTCCGGTTCCGCGACAAGTTCTTCGTCGAGAAGGTAGTTGAGGAAGCCGTCCGAGCAGCGCTGGCGCCCCTGGCGTCAGCTGCCCCGATGGTGAGTGGTACCGGGTACCAGGTACCGGGTATCGGGGGCGCGCCGCCGGTCGACGTGCCTGCAGAGCTCTTCGCGCCGGAACACCCGACACCCGGCACCCGACACCCGGCAGCGCCTTTGCTTCAGGTGTTCGACACCTACATCCTCTTCCAGACCGACGGCGGCGTCGCGATCGTGGACCAACACTCGGCGCACGAGCGCGTGCTCTACGAAGACGCGATGCGCCAGCTGACGGGCGACGGCGCGCCGGCGCAGCGGCTGCTGCTGCCGCTCACCCTGGAATTCACTCCTGCCGAGCTCGAGGCGATCGACGCGCACCGCGAGCTGCTCGTCCGCGTGGGATTCGAGGTGGAGCCGTTCTCGGGACGCAGCGTGGTGGTGCACACCGCCCCCAATCCGCACCCCCGGTTCGATGCGGCGCGTTGCCTCCAGGAGCTGGTGGCCGACCTCGCGGGCGGCCGGTTCGGCGGATGGCAGAACCGGCTGGAGCGCTTCGCGGCAACCTACGCGTGCCGTGCCGCGATCAAGGCGGGCCACCGCCTCGAGGCCGCCGAGATGCGCGAGCTCATCGTCCGTCTCCTCACCGCGACCCTCCCCGCGCACGACGTCCACGGCCGCCCGAGCCTCGTACAGTTGCCCAAGGACGAGCTGGAGCGCCGGTTTGGACGAACCTGACGCCCGGCCCCTGACACCGGTCCTCGCGGGGGCGACCGGGGTCGGGAAGACGGCCGTGGCGGCGTCGCTGGCGGCGCTGACCCCCCTCACCGTCATCTCCGCCGACGCGCGCCAGGTGTACCGCGGCCTCGACATCGGCACCGCCAAGCCCGACCGCGCGCTGCTGACGCGCGTGCCGCACCTCGGCCTGGATCTCGTGGACTGTGGCGAGCGTTACAGCGCGGGCCGGTTCGCGCGCGACGCCGCCGCCTGGCTCGCGGCGGTCCGAGCCGCCGATCGCTTGCCGCTGGTCGTGGGGGGGACG
>DASYQX010000055.1:0-2510 GCA_036004985.1 Gemmatimonadales bacterium | reverse complement strand
CGTTCTGGCCGACCCGCGGCTTCCCCACCCCGACGAGGTGCTCGTCACCGGCCGCGCCGGGGACCTCGTCGTCATGAACTCGCACCTCTGGCACGGCGGCACCGCCAACCGGACGGATCGCCGCCGCCTGGCCCTGCACGCGTTCTACTGCCGATGGGACAAGCCCCAGCAGCAGTACCAGAAGGGTCTGCTCCGCGCCGAGACGCAGGCCGCTCTACCCGCGGCCGCTCGCGTCCTCCTCGCTCTCGACGACCCCGCCAACGACGCGATGAGCGCGGAGGGCGGCCGCAGCGGCTTCATGAAATGACGGGGTCAGGTCTGTCGTATGGCGTTTACCCGCATTCCTCGCGGCGTTGGCAGGGATGGGGACTCCCAAGCCCGACCGCGCATAGCACATACGCCAGACCTGACCCCAGTCCCCGCCAGTCCCCGCCAGTCCCCGCCAGTCGCCGCTAGCGCGCCTCGTAGGGGCCGTGAACGGCCTTCACGACGTACGACTCGGTCGAGTCGTCGAGGATGATCACGTGGTAGGAGCCTCCACCCGGCGCGACGCGGACCACGATGTGGCCCTGCGAGCTGAGCAGCCGGTCGAGCAGCGGGCCGATGACGAGCTTGTTGGCCTCGAGCATGTTGGTGGCGAAGACGTCGCGCGGACCCGGATAGAGGCGCACCGAATACATGCGGTCGAGGACGTCATGACCGGGATGGTCCGATGACCACACGGGGATGATCCACACCCGCGGCCGCATCGCGCCGACGAGGAAGGCGTTCGTCGAGTCGCGATTGCCGTGGTGATCGAGGACCGCGACCTCCACCGGGCCGACGGCGCGGGCGACCGGCGTCTCCATGTCCTGCCAGGCGGGGTAGCCCGGCCGGGGAGTGCCCGGGATGTCGCCTCCGGTGAAGTAATCGAACTTGCCGTAGCGGAGCCGGACCGCCAGGCTGCACATGTTCTCCGTGGGCCAGTCCGCCCGGTCGAGAGAGTCGACGGGCGGGTGGTGGCGCCGCGTTTCGTTCGCCACCCCGGTCCAGACCTCGCCGTTGGCGGCGATGTTGCGCACCTCGAATTGCGGGTACTTCTTCGGATTGACCGCGAGCACGATCTGGTCGTTGCGGCCCGGCACAAACCGCTCGCCGCGCACAGCGCCCCGCTTCAGGAGCTCGCGGTAGCGGAGGAAGTCGGGATCGCCCAGCTCGGCGTGGTCGGTCGAGGGATAGTCGTAGTCGGGCCAGCCGCGGTCGAGCATCCTGCGGATGGGGATGCGCTCGGCGACGTCGACCATCGCGTTCATGTGGTCGTCGTGGAAGTGGGTGATGTAGCCGTAGTCGATCACGGAGGCGCCCATCGCCCGCGCGTAGCGTGCGATCCATTCGCCCGTCGGCCGCGAGTCGTCCGGGCGGGGCGGCGTTCCGCGGGGCGGCCGGTTGCCGCCGTCCCCCGCGTCGACGAGCAGCGTGGTGCCGTCGGGCAGCATCAGCAGCGCGGCGTTGCCGCGGCCCGTGTTGATCTGGTGGATGTCCAGCGTTCCCGGCGTCCACGCGGGAAGGCGCCCGCCCACCGTCTGCGCCCCGAGCGGTGCGCAGATCGCCGACAACGCCAGCCCGGCCGCGCATACCACATACGCCAGACCTGACCCCGTCCCGCCGTTCATTTGGTGGCACCGCGGAAGATCTCGGCCAGCTCGGCCGGAGGCGTCACCTCGAGCTGGTCGTAGCGGCACGCGGAGGGCGGCTTGTCGGGCCGCCAGCGCACGAAGACCGCGGCGTGCCGGAAGCGGTCGCCCTGCAGGTGGTCGTACTTGACCTCGCAGACGCGCTCGACCCGCAGGGGCTCCCACGAGAGATCCTTGCCCTGGCTCCACCGGCTCTGCCCGCCGGGCATGCGTGTCCCCCCGTCGCCGTGCTCCGCCCACTCACGCCAGGGATGTCCCTCGAGCGCGTTCTTGCGCAGGGGCGCGAGCTCGCTCGCGAGCTGGCGGCGCTTGGCGGCCGTGAACGACGAGGTCACGCCGACGTGGTGCAGCGCGCCCTTCGCGTCGTAGAGACCGAGGAGCAGAGAGCCGACGAGCTCGCCGGGGCCGTTCTTGTGCCAGCGGAAGCCCGCGATCACGCAGTCCGCGGTGCGCGCGTGCTTGACCTTGATCATCGCGCGCTTGCCCGGCTGGTACGGCGTCGACTCGTGCTTGGCGATCACTCCGTCGAGGCCGGCGCCTTCGAAGCGGTGGAACCATTCCTGCGCGACCACCCGGTCGCGGCTGCAGGGCGTGAGATGGACGGTGCCCGAGGCCCGCGCGAGCGCTTCCTCGAGCGACGCGCGGCGCTCGGCCTGCGGACGGGAGCGCAGGTCGCGAGCGCCCTCGGCGAGCAGGTCGAACGCGACGAACGAGGACGGCGTCTCGGCCGCCAGCTTCGCCACCCGCGAGGCCGCCGGGTGCAGGCGGAGCTGGAGCGCGTCGAAGTCGAGCCCGTGCTCCGTCGCGATCACGATCTCGCCGTCGACCACGCATTGC
>DASYQX010000054.1:0-1614 GCA_036004985.1 Gemmatimonadales bacterium | reverse complement strand
TACTCCCATGGACGCAAGGTCGAGCGCTCGCTCGTCCTTCTCCATGGCTTCACCAACTGCCCGCAGCAGTTCGACGCACTCGGCCTTCAGTTCCACGAGCGCGGCTGGAACGTGCTCATCCCCCGTTATCCGCGGCACGGTTACACCGACCGGCTCAACAGCTCGATCTCCGAGCTGCGGGCGGAACACCTGGTCGCCCTCGCCAATCGCGCCGCCGCGGCCGGCGCCGGCCTGGGCGAGCGTCTCACCGTGGCCGGCCTGTCGCTCGGCGCGATCCTCACCGGATATCTCGCGCAGACGCGGCAGGGCATCGAGCGCGCCGTGCTGATTGCGCCGATGCTGGGCCTGAAGCCGATCCCCGGCCCGGTTCTCACGGCGATGAGCCGCGTCGCCAAGGTGATCCCCAACTTCTACATGTGGTGGGACACCAAGCTCAGGGACCAGCTCGGTCCGCCCTACGGCTATCCGCGGTTCTCCACGCATGCGTACGCCGCGCTGTTCGACTGCGGCCGCATCCTGGTCCAGGCGGCGCGCGCCCGACCGCCCCTGGCACGCTCGATCGCCGTCATCACCAACGCGGGCGAGCCACGGCTCGACAATCGCTTCACGTTCCGGCTGATCGACTCCTGGCGCAAGCACGGCGCATTCGTCGAAACGTTCGAGTTCGCGGCGTCCGACGCCCTTACGCACGATCTCATCGACCCGGGCAACGCCGCCCAGAAGACGCCTTATGTCTATCCGATCGTGACGCGGCTCATCGAGAGGGCGAACTAGAGATCGCGCGACATTTCGTGCTCGAGCTCGCCTAGCCGCACCTCCTGGCTCACCCCCGTACGCACGAAGCCGTGCTGCAGATAGAGATGCTCCGCTCTCGCATTCACCTCGGTGACCCACAGGAACATCTGGCGGTAGCCGCGTCCCCTGGCCCACTCGAGCAGCGTCCTGACGAGCATCTCCCCCACGCCCTGGCGCCGATACCGCGGGTCCACCCACATCGCAGTCATCGCAGCCGACCCGTTCACCTGACCGTCGCCACCACTCACAGTTCCCGCCACGACACCGTCCACCTCGGCCACGAACCGGGTGCGATCCGCGGTGCGGCGCCGCCACGTCGCATCGTCGAAAGTCAACTCGTGCTCGTACGTCGATCCGAACGCGTATGGCGCCTCTTTGAGCGCGTCAAGACGCACGCGCCTGTAGAGCTGCCAGTCCTCGGGACCGAGCTTCCGCAGGCTAATTACCGAGGACGAAGACCTTGAGCGCCCAGCTCATCAGGAGGGCGCTGATTGAACCGACGGCGATGAGCTTCCAGTGCGTCGGGGTCAGGCGCGAGGTCCACGTGCGTCCCGTGATGATCCCTGCCGCGAGGCCGCCGACGCCGGCAATTGTCCCCGCGAACAACGCCGGGCCAAGCGGGTAGAGCCGGACCGCGTCCGCCAGGTCGCCCTGCCACATGTACGCGAACGAGCGCGTGCCGCCGCAGAACGGGCATGGGTGCCCGGTAATCACGTAGAAGGGGCAGGCCGGGCCGGTCAGGTGGACGGCGGCAAGTGCCCAGTACACACGCGTGTAGACGAGCCACATGGCGAGCACCAGCAGGATCCCGAGGTCGCG
>DASYQX010000053.1:0-14489 GCA_036004985.1 Gemmatimonadales bacterium | reverse complement strand
GCCGCGCGCGTCTGCTCCACCATGTGCTCGGCGGCGTTGAGATTCGCCGCCGCGATCTCGAACGCGGTCTGCGCTTGCTCCAGCTGCTCCGGCGAGATCAGGTTCGGGTTCGTCTCGCGCAGCTCCTTGGTGCGCTGCAGCGCCCGCTGCGCCTGGTCGCGGTTGGCCCGGGCTTGCACCGCCCCCGCCTGCGCCGACGACATCGCCGCTTCCGTGCGCTGCAGGTTGGCCTGGTAGATCGTCGGATCGATCTGGAGCAGGAACTGCCCCTTCTGGACGTAGTCGCCCTCCCGCACGCCGATGCGCGTGATCCGGCCGGTGATGTCGGCGCTGACGTCCACCTTTTTCTTCGGTTGGATCTTGCCGCTCGCCGTGACGGCGGCGACCAGGTCGCGCCGCCCCACCTTCTCGAAGCGCACTTCGGTGCCGCCGCCCCCGCGCTTGGCGCTGGCGCTGACGACCACGAGGACGACGATCAGAGCGAGCAGGCCCCCCCCTACCAGCACCTTGTTACGCTTGGACATGTTCGGTCGAATCCTCTCGGTTAACGCAGGCTGCGGCCGACCGCCGCTTCCAGCGCGGCGAGCGACTTATGGTAATCGTAGATCGCGTTCACGTAATCGTTTTCTGCCCGCAGCCCCGCCACCTGGGCGTCGAGCAGCTCGAAGAAGGTCCCCGAGCCTACCCGATAGCGCTCCGTCGCGAGCTGGAGCTGCTCGCGCGCCGCCGTGCGGTTGGTATCCTGAAGCCCGATCGTGCGGAACGCCGTCTGCAGCGTCAGGAACGCCTGGCTCACCTCGGTCTGCACGCCCAGGCCGCGCGCCCGCACGGCTTCCTCCAGGTCGCCGTGCTGCGCCCGTGCCTCCGAGACGCGGAGCGTCCGCGAGAAGTTCGTGAAGATCGGCAGCGAGATGGAGAGGCGCGCCTGGAACGGCTGCCGCGTGAACTCGAACGGGAACACCGAGTTCTGCTTCACCAGTGCGTCCTCGTAGCTCGCACCCCAGACATAGATGTCGCAGTCGGGGGGACTGGCAGGCAGCCCGGCACTGGCCCGGATCTGGTTGTTCTCCTGGCAGGCGGTGCGCTGGCTGTTGAGCGCGGTCTGCTGACTGCGACGGACGGGGTCGATGTCGGTGAATTGCTGGGTGAACCCCGACCACCCCGCGGAGACCGACACCGTGGGGGCGTAGCTCGACGTGGCCGCCCGCACCCCCCAGGCCGCGGCCCGCTCGCGCGCCCGCAACGCCTTCAACGCCGGGTTCTGATCCTCGGCGAGCGTCAGGAGATCCGGGAGTTGCCACGCCGGCGCCGGAAGCGCGAAGGTGTCGGTCAACTGGACCGCCTGGATGTCCGTCGGGGGCGTCACCCCCATCTGCTCGAACAGCCGGAGCTTCTCCACGCTCACCAGCGTCTGGGCGCGGAGTAACGCGACCGCCGCCTGGCCGCGCGCCACCTGCGCCTGGCGCACGTCGATCAGCGTCGCCTGTCCGACGTTGAAGCGCGCCTGCGCGAGCTTCAGGAACTCGTCGTTGCGCTCGAGCGTCTTGCGCGCCAGCTCCGCCTGGTCACGCGCTTGCAGCACCGAGAGGTACTGCTGCGTGATGCCGGTGGTGAGCGCGTTCGCGGCGCCGGCCGCGTCGGCGTCCGAAGCATGCTGCTGCGCCTTGGCGAGCCCCGGCTGCGACAACGTGGCGCCCGACAGTTGCCAGGAGAGACTGAGGTCGTAGAACGAGGAGACCGTGGAGACGCTCTGCGAGAAGCTCGAGGACAAAAACGTCTGCGACCCCGGCCCGGTGTACATCATCCCGGCCGCCGTGGTCACGTTGGGAATCAGGAGGCTGGAGTAGGCGTTTCGCACGCCCCAAGCGGCTGGGCCCCGGTTGTTCAGGGCCTGACGGTAGGTGGGATTCTGGTCCCGCGCGATCGCGATGGCGTCCGCCAGGGACAGCGTGGCCGGCACGGCCTGCTGCGCCCCCGCCACGGCCGGGCCGAGGAGGAGTCCGGCGGTGAGCAGCACGTGTCTCATGGGCATCCTTGTAAGGATAAGGTCGTGAGGTCGCAGCCCATACGCGCGACGGTCGGACCGGGTTTCGACCTGCGACACGTGCGGCGATGGTGTTCAGGAACTTGACAAGGCAAAACCTAACCGGCGGTGGGAAGCAGGGTCAACCGGCGGGGGCGCGCTCCGCCGTGACGCCGCGCGACGGGATCTCGACTTTCATCAGGCGCCCGCCGGGGTCGAGCCAAAGGTGCACCCTCTGGTTGGGACCGCCGCTGACACTGACGTGGCGGAGGGTGGTCGCGGCGCGGTTCAGGGTGGTCGGAGCCAGGCCGTGATCCTGGATCTGCACCGCGTCGCGCCGCAGGCCCCGGGGCACGATCGCGGTCACGGGGCTGGGCCCCGGGGACGCGCGCCAGGCGGCGAACAGATAGAGCGCAAAGACGGAATCGTCGAGCACGACGGGGCGGCCGCCGGCCGGGAACTCGCGGGCGCGCTCTGTGTCCCGGGCGACGAAGCGCACGGTGAAGCGGCCGCGGCCCAGCTCGCCGAGGATCCGGACCGGCTCGCGGGGATCCGCCACGTCATACTGGAGGGTGGCGGGGAGCGTATCCGCGCTGACCTCGAGGATGGGCGCGAGCACCACGACGGGCCGCGCGCGGTCGTAGCGGATCGTGGTGGCGAGCGTCCAGCCGATACCCCCGCGGGCGAGGCGGCCGTGGGCGAGGCGGAACGACTCGCGTGCGACTTCCGCCGTGTCGTCCCGAACGATGAACGTGCCCTCGTCGACGGAGGTTGGCGCCTGCAGCAGGGCCAAGGCCAGCAGCGGCGGGATCATGCGGCCACGGCCCCGAGAACTCGCGTCGCGAGGCACTCATAAATCATCTTATAGAGTCGGGCGCCTTTGTCGGCCGAGGCAAGCGTGGGCTGGCCTAACGAGCCCGGGGAGCGGGCCGGGACGGCGCCGCTGGCGCCGCGGCGGTACCGCGTGCGTTGTTTCTCCGGGAGGAGGTAGTCCTGCGCGAGGTCCATCCGCACGAGCTGGGGGGCGAGGTGCAGCATCAGGGACGTGTCGAGCTCGCCGCCGTGCACCGGCCCCGCGGGATCTTCGAGGTGGCCGCTGAAGTCCAGGGAGAAGACGTCCACCGTGGCGACCCGGGCGCTGCGGGTGCGCAGAGTCGACAGCGCTTCCTGATGCGGATCGTAGCCGTGAGCCGTCAGGATGATGAAGGCGTCCACGCCGCACTGCTCCCACGACCCCAGCAGGTCGTTCATCCAGCGATGCAGGGTCTTGCGCCGCACCGTGGCGTTGCCGGGGTAGGGCCGCTTGGTCGCGGTGTTGACGCCGTACTCCACCGTCGGCGCGCGGAGGATGCCGAAGGCGGCGGAGAGGTCGTCGGCCAGGCGCTCGACGATGATCGTGTCGCACCCGAGGGGGAGGTGGGGCCCGTGTTGCTCGCACGTGCCCACGGGCACCAGGAGTCGTGAATCGCGCGCGAGGGCGGCGCGCACAGCCTCCGGAGTGAGCAGCTTCAAGTGCAGCGGGTGGGTCATGTGGTGATCGCCGGCGGGCTTGCCGCCGTGGCCGCGGCCGAGTGGCTGCGAGGCAACGCGCCCGTCTGGGCGTGGGTCGCCGGGGCCGCTGGGCTCGCGGCGGTGGCGCTCGCCGCGCGCCCCCTCCGGCGGCCCCCGCTCATCCCAGCCGCCGCGGCGCTCGCCAGCCTCGTGCTGGGCGCGATGCTGGTTGGCGGTGCCCTCCGCGTGCGGCGCATCGAGTGCTGCTGGCCGGCGCTGCGCGAGGCGCGGGTAACCGCGGCGTCGCGCGCCCTCCAGTCTGCCCTCGGCGACGCGATTGCCGCCGCCCGCCGCTTGGCGGAGGGCGGCGCGAGGGCAGCGCTGCTGCCGCGCGAGGCCGCGTTTGCGCCACTCGTCGAGGCGGTCGCGGTCGGCCCGCGCGGCATCGAGCGGGGCGTCGTCGTCCTGGGACCCGATGGGGACCCCGTCGCCTGGGCCGGCCGCCACCGCGCCGTCCCGGCAGCCGACACCGCCGAACTGCGAGCCGTCATCACTCCATTCTACGCCGCGCTCGAGGCCCGGCGCCAGACGCACGCGGGGGGCACCGCGGTCGGGACGGTGCTGCTCGCCGCCGACCCGGTTCTGTCCAACCAGGGCCGCACCGTCGCCGCCGGGTTCGCGCGCGCGCACGGCGTGGGACTGCGCTTCTTTGCGCCGGGCCTCGGGCCGCGCGACTCGAGCGTCTTTGAGATTTGCCCAGCCGCGTGCGACGTCAGCGATACCCTCGTTTCCGTGCTGACCATCCCTCCCGCACAGGGCGACGCGAAGCTCACCGCGCTCGCCGACGCGGGTCGTCTCGCCGGGCTCGCCCTCGCCGCGACGCTCCTGCTGCTGCTCGCCGCCGCCCCGGCGGGCGCGTGGCGTTGGGGCGTCGTGATCGTGGGCGCATGGACGCTGCTGCGCGCGCCACTCGCTCCCAGTGTGGACACGCCCGGGTTGTTCTCCCCCGCCACGTTCTATCGGCCCGTGGCGGGCCTCGTGGGTGCGTCGGCGGGGTCATTGCTCGTGGCGGGCCTCCTCTTGCTCCTCGCGGCCGGTGTGGTGTGGCGCCGGGGCGTGCCGCGCCGTTGGTGGACGGGGGCGGCGGCGGTGCTCCTCGTTCTGGCAGCGCCCTACCTCGTGCGCTACTTCGGCCGCGGCATCGCCCCGCCCGCCGGCGGCACCAGCGCCACGTTGTGGCTCTCGTGGCAGGCCGCGCTGGCGGTCACCGCAATGGCCTTGGTCCTCCTCGCCGCCGCCCTGGTGCGCGGACGCGACGAGCCGACGCACGTGCCGTGGGCGCTGCCCGCCGCCTGCGGATGGGCCGCCCTCGCCGCGGTCGCGGGGCTGTGGCTCTGGAGTCCGTACGGCGCGTGGCCCGAGTGGTACACGTTTGTGTGGTTGCCGGCGCTCGCGGGGGTGCTCGTGCCCGCGCCCCGCCGCTGGGCGCTGGCCGGGACCGCCGTCGTGGCGGGCACGGCTGCCGCCCTCGTGACCTGGGGCGCCGCGGTCGAGGGCCGGTTGCAGCTCGCCGAGCGCGACGCGCAGCGCCTCGGGCAGGAAGGCGACGCCGTCGCGGTCGCCCTCCTGGAGCGCCTGGGGCGGCAACTGGCCGCGCCGCAGACCTCGCCTCCCCTCAACGCTCCCCGCAGCGCGGGCGATCTGTACGCCCTCTGGCTCGGTTCGCCGCTCGTCGCCCAGGACTATCCGTCGCTCCTGGCGCTCTGGGGACCGGGCGGACGGCCGCTCGCGGAGATCCGCCTCGCTCCGCTCGATTTGCCGCCCGACTCGCTCGCGGCGCTGGCGCACACTTCCGGCGGCGTCATGGGACCCCGCGTGGAGCGGGTCGACCGAGTGCCCGGGGTGCATTACGTGCTCATCGCGCCGCTGCCCACGGGCGATGTCCTGACCGTGGCGGTGGGACCGCGGACGCAGTACCTCGCCCCGGACCGCACCGCGCGGTTTCTGCGTGGCGATCCCGGATTCGAGCCGCCCTACGGCATCTCGCTTTCCTTGCCGGGTCAGCCAACGCAGGGCGGCGCACCGCTGGTGTGGCGGCGCGACGGGTGGTCGGCGCGCGGAGAGCGGCAGGTGGACTTGGCAGGGGGAGCGGGGGGCGGGGGCGTGCGGCACGTCCACCTGCGCGTGGATTTGCGTGGGCCCTGGGCCCTCTGGTTGCGCGGAACGCTCGTTGTGCTGCTCGACGTGGCGCTGCTGGCGAGTGTGTGGGTGTTCGGGTTCTTCGTAGTCCCCCCCCCCGGGGGATCGCAGCCCCACATCTTCGAGGTGCTGTCGACGCTGCGCGCGAGCTACCGCGCCCGACTGACGGCCGTCCTGGTGGCGTTCTTCGTGCTGCCGGTGTTGGGGTTCGCGGCGTGGAGCTTCGCGCGCCTGGCGGACGAGGCACGACGCTCCGGCGATCTGTTGATCCGCCAGACCCTGCGCGACGCGGCAGGGAGCGCCGGGGCGATCGCGCGCGAGCGCCCCGATGCGGTCCGGCAGTCGGTGGCGGAGCTGGGACGCCGGCTCGATGCGGAGCTCTGGCTCTACCGGAACGGCCGGCTGGTCGCGACCAGCTCGCCGGTGATGAGCGAGCTCGGTTTGGTGGATCCGTTCCTCGCGCCGGAGGCGTTTCTCCAGCTCTCGTTGGAGGACGAGCTGGAGCTCGCCACCGACGCGCGCACGGCCGGGCGGCCCACGCGCGTGGGGTACCGCGTGGTGGCGGCGGGGACGCCGCGCGAGCAGGCGATCCTGGCCGCGCCCCAGCTGCTGGACGACGAGCGGGTACGGCGCCAGCAAGAGAACCTGGCGCTCGTGCTGGTGCTCGCCACGTTGGCCGGCCTCGGAGCGGCGGTGTACCTCGCCGGGCTCGCGGCGCGCGGGCTCGCGATGCCCGTGGCCGCGTTACGCGACGCGGCGCTGGCGGTGGGGCGGGGGAGCGAGCCGACCGCGTTCCCGCCCGGTGCGCCGCGCGAGTTCCAACCGGTGCTGTCGGCCTTCGATCGGATGGTGACCGACGTGCGGCGCAGCCAGGCCGCGCTCGAGGAAGCGCGCCAGCGCACCGCCCAGGTCCTGGCGAACGTGGCGACGGGCGTCATCGCCGTGGACGACGCGCTGCGCGTCACCATGGCCAACCCGCGCGCCGCCGAGCTGCTCGGGGAGTCGTTGACCCCCGGCGATCTGCTGCGGCAGGCGGCGCCGCCCGGGTGGGGGCCGGTCTGCGAGGCGGTGGACGCCTTCGTGGCGGCGAAGGGCGATGCCATCGAGGAGCGCGAGTTCGAGATCGACGGCCGCCAGATCCGCGTGCAGCTCGCCCCCCTCGGCCCGCCCCCGCCCGACGGCTGCGTCATCGCGCTCGACGATGCGACCGCGCTGACGCGCGCGGCGCGCGTCCTGGCCTGGGGCGAGATGGCGCGCCAGGTGGCGCACGAGATCAAGAATCCCCTGACGCCCATCCGGCTCGGCATCCAACACCTGCAGCGCGCGCGTCAGGGGGCGGCGAACTTCGACACGACGCTGCGCGAGACGGCGGCGCGCATCCTGGTGGAAATCGACCGGCTGGATGGCATCGCGCGCGCCTTCTCCCGCTTCGGGGCTCCCGCCTCGGAGCAGCTCCCCCTGGAGCCCGTTGACCTCGTCGCCACGGCCCGGGAGGTCGTCCAGCTGTACGGCCTGGGTCCGCCGTCTTCCGCGGGCGTCGCCGCGACGCGGTTCGACGTGCGCGCCGAGGCCGACGGAGAGCCGGCGCTGGCGCGCAAGGACGAAGTGAAGGAAGTGCTGGTCAACCTGTTGGAGAACGCGCGCAACGCCGGCGCGAAACGCGTCACGCTCAGCGTCGCGGACGGCGGGCGCCGGCTGATCGTCGCGGACGACGGCCGCGGCATCGCCGCCGACGTGCTGCCGCGCGTGTTCGAGCCCACCTTCTCGACGACGTCGAGCGGTTCCGGGTTGGGCCTCGCCATCGCCCGGCGGTTGGTGGAGAGCTGGGGGGGGGCCATCACGCTGGCGAGCGAGCCGGGGCGGGGGACGACCGTCACGCTCACGCTCCAGGGCGCGTCGGGAACCGGCGGCCGGTGACGCCGCTCACACCCCCCAATAGCGCGAAGCGCGAACGTTATATTGCTGGCGGCCTTTTCCTTCGTCTCGAGGTGACCCGTGCGAATTGGAGCCGTTGCCCTCGCGCTCGTCGTACTCGCCGCCGCCTCCCCCCCCCGGCCGGTCCGCGCCCAGTTCTCCACTGATGCGCGCAGCGTCGGGATGGGCGGCGTCTCGCTGACGCGCGACGGCAACTTGCGCCGCTTCAACCCCGCGTATCGGGCCGTGAAGAATCGCGCCGACGCCGGGGGAGGGGCCAAGGTCACGATTCCCGTGCCCCTTGGCCTGATTCAGTTCTTCAAGGATCACCCGATCAACCAGTTCGACACCGATCCCCTGTTCCATCCCGATTCGGCCAGGTTCAACCCCATCGAGGCGATGAACCTGATCCTGAACCCGCCGATCTTCTACGAGGTGAGGAAAGCGCCGGCCCCGACCAATGACGTCGAATTCACGATCGGCAGGAACCTGTTCGTCATCGACCTGGGCGCCGCGCAGGTGGTGATTCCCGAGGACGAGTTCGGACTCGGCAGCACCAGCCGGTTGCTCGACATGACTCCTCTTAACGTGGCTGGGTTCCACGTCGGCGTGATGGGGTTCATGCACTACGAGGTCGGGTTCACGCTGGACAGTACCCTGCGGGCGGTGCTGAAGGACGCCGACTCGGTGCAGGCGAACGACACGCTGGTGGTGATCAGCGACGGCGTCGTCCAGGCGGGATTGGCGCCGACCGTGGGCTACGCGGGTCGCGTCTGGCACGCGGACGGTGAGTCGCAGGACGGCATTTACCTCGGAGCCGCGGTGCGGTACTACATGGGCGGTGCGTTCGCGCGGGGCCGGGGTCCCGGCGGCTTCTCGACTGGCAACCCGGTGTTCGGGACGGCACCCACCCCGCTCCTCGACGACACGCTGGTCACCTCGAACAAGCCGTACGGCCGGGGCGTCGGCGGTGACGTGGGGGTCGTCTGGGTCTCGGGCCCGCTCGAGGTCGGCGTCGGCGTGAACGACATCGGCGCCGAGCTGACGTGGACCGATACCAAGGTGCAACGGGTTTACTTCGACGCGGCCACCGACACCATCCGCCGGACGATCCTGCAGAACCACGTCGAGAACACCACCAAGCTCCCCATCACCTACATCGCTAACGCGGCGATCCGGATGGGCACGGGCACGACGGTCGGTGGCGATATCGTCAACAGCGGGCGTGGCACCGTCATCCACGTCGGCGCCGAGCAACGGGTGGGCGTCCTGGCGCTGCGCGGCGGGGTGTCGCGCGACCGGCGCAAAAAGGTGCAGTTAGGCTGGGGCGGCGGCCTGCGGTTGGGGCCCGTGGGGCTGGACGTGGGATTCTGGACGCACAGCAACTCGTTCGCCGACAAGCGTGGCATCACTATGGCCACGTCCCTCTCGCTCTACTAGGGACCCGTATGAAAGCAAGAGTTCCCGCCCTGATGCTCGTGGCCGCGCTGCTTGCGGTGGCCTGCGGCGAAGGGCGCGCGATCTTCAACGTGGACGTGCTCAGCTTCATCCAGCCGTCGGGGAGAGACACGGTCCGTTATAACGTGCCCGCGCCCGTCGCGACAACGGCGGACTCGTTCATCCCGCCCCAGAGAGTCATCCTTCCCCCTGGGTTCGGGAAGTCGAGTGTGGATAGCGTCCAGCTGACCGCGGCCGCCGTGATCGAGAACACGACCGGCACGGGGTCAATCCTGTTCGAAGTCTTCTTCGCTAAGACTGCGGCCAGCGTCTACAGCGCCACGCCCTACATCTCCGCCAGTGGGACGATCACGGGGCCGCAGCCGTCGACGGTTCAGCTCCTGCCTCCCACGGCGGTCTCGCTCTCCGACAGCGTGTTCAACACGGACACGGTGTGGGTCGGCGTGCACGCGCGAATCAGCACCAACGCCGGCCCCAACGTGGCGGGGCGGGTGCGACTGACCACGCTCCTGCTTCGCGTTGTGCTCCAAGACAAGTTCTTCTAGGACGCGCTAGCCGGGGTGTATATTTCGGGCGTGAGCACCCGACGCCCCACCGTCACCGCCACCGTGGGCGGCGTGCCGGTGGGGAGCGCCCACCCGATCGTCGTCCAGTCCATGACCAACACCGACACCGCCGACGTGGCGGCGACGGTGGCGCAGGTCCAGGCGTTACACCAGGCGGGCAGCGAGCTCGTGCGGGTGACGGTGAACAACGACGCCGCTGCCCGCGCCGTCCCCGACATCGTCGCCCAGGTGGACGTCCCGGTGATCGGCGACTTCCACTACAACGGCCACCTGCTGCTCACCAAGTACCCCGCCTGCGCCCGCGCCCTCGCCAAGTACCGCATCAACCCTGGCAACGTCGGCGCCAAGCGCCGCGACGACAACTTCCGGACGATCGTCCAGGTCGCCGTGGACGAGGCCAAGCCGGTTCGCATCGGCGTCAACTGGGGCAGCCTCGACCAGCAGCTCCTGACCGAGATGATGGACGCCAACGCCGGGCTCGCCGAGCCCCGCGATGCCCGTGACGTCACGATGGACGCCATGGTCGCGAGCGCGATGCGCTCCGCCGAGCTCGCGGAAGCGTGCGGCCTGACGCACGACCGGATCATTCTGTCGGCCAAGGTCTCCGGCGTGCAGGACCTCGTCGCCGTGTATCGCCGGCTGGCCGCGCTCTCGGACTACCCGCTGCACCTCGGGCTCACCGAAGCGGGGATGGGTGCGAAGGGTGTGGTGGCCAGCACGGCCGGGCTCGCGATCCTGCTGCAAGAAGGCATCGGCGACACGATCCGGGTGTCGCTCACGCCGCGCCCGGGGGGAGACCGGACCGAAGAAGTCCAGGTCGCCCAACAGATCCTGCAGTCGCTCGGCCTGCGCAGCTTTACGGCGCAGGTGACCGCCTGCCCGGGCTGCGGCCGCACGACCTCGACGTTCTTCCAGGAGATGGCCGAGCAGATTCAGGCCCACCTGCGCGCCCAACGGGCCGTTTGGAAGGAACGCTACCCGGGCTCCGAGGAGCTGCGCGTCGCGGTGATGGGGTGTGTCGTCAACGGACCGGGCGAATCGAAGCACGCCGACATCGGCATCTCACTGCCGGGCACCGCCGAAGAGCCGAAGGCGCCGGTATATGTCGACGGCAAGCTCAAGATCACCTTGAGAGGGGACGCGATCGTCGCCGACTTCCTGCGCATCCTCGAGGAATACGTCGAGAGCCGTTACGGCCGGATGGCGATCAGGGCCTAGCGGATCGGCGTGCCGAGGGGCACGTCGCGATCCGGTTGCACCAGGCAGATGTCGCCCTCGCCGAGAATCACCCCCAGGGTCAGGACTTCGGAGAAGAAGGTGGCAATCTGGCGGGGCGGGAAGTTCACCACCGCCAGCACGAGGCGCCCCACCAGGTCCGGCGGATCATAGTACTTGGTGATCTGCGCGCTCGAATTCTTCACACCGATGTCGGGACCGAAGTCGATGCGGAGCTTGTACGCGGGCTTCCGGGCGTTGGGAAACTCCTGTGCCTCCACTATCCTCCCGACCCGGATGTCGACTTTCGCAAAGTCGTCGTAGGTGATCTCGGCCATTCCCCCTCCCGAATGTCCCCTTTTGAGGTCAATCCGCAGTGCCCCGCAAGGCGGGAGAAGCTTGGCACGTGCATTGCCCTTCCGCCACGCCGACGGCACCACTTCCACAAGGGACGGCGGTATGCGGCGGATCGGGATGACGGTCTTGAGTCTGGCGCTTTGCGCGGCGTCGCTCGCGGCGCAGCGCTCGGCGCTGCGCGAGGTGCGCAACCGAGGCTACGCAGGCATCAACCTCGTCGTGGCCCAGCCCCTGGACGACTTCCGCCGCACCGGCGGCGTCTCCGCCGGCCTCACTGGCTTCGCCGTGATGCCGCTCGGCCGCAGCGCGAGGATGGGTTTGCGGATCGACGGCTCGTACATGGTCTACGAGTCCGACTACCGCGGCTACGGCATCTCCACCACTTCTTCAATCGGTTCGTTGGCGCTCGGCCCCCAGATCACGCTGGGCGAGGGCCCGATTCGGCCGTATGCGTTCGCGACGCTGGGTGGCTCGCTGTTCTGGACGTCGCTCAGCGATCAGGGCTACTGCGGCTGCTACGACGACGATGTGTTTTACCTGAACGGCCGCTTCACGACGGCGACGCAGCTCGGGACGGGCGTGATGATGGTCCTGTCGCGCGGTCACACTCCGGTCTCGCTGGACCTTGGCGTGCGCGACCTGCGCCATGCGCAGGTGCGCTATGTTCCGGTTGGCGGGATCACCGACAACGGGGACGGCACCTACACGGTGGACCGCGTCGAGACGCCGGTGCGGATGCGGGTGTATCAGATCGGCGTGTCGGTCGGGATCCGGTAGCCTCACCCCCTGTCCCCCTCTCCGCTCCGCGGAGAGGGGGCACGACGAGCCGATTCTCGTACCACCTGCCGCAAGGTCTCCGTCGTGAGGTCCTCGTTTCTTAGCCGCAGCACCCTGTACCCATGCGCTTCTAGCCACGCGGTGCCTGCAACATCGTACGCGGCGCGTTCGGCGCTTTGGTGAACCCCACCGTCGACCTCGAGGATCAGGCGTATCTGCGCGCAATAGAAGTCGACGATGAAACGGCCGATCGCGTGCTGCCGCCGGAACATCAGGCCTTCGAGTCGGCGATTCCGCAGGAGGGCCCAGGCCTCGCGCTCCGCGCGCGTCGCATCGCGGCGCAGGTCGCGCGCCCTTGCGAGAGTATTTTGCGTGGCCGGCGCTCGTCTAACTCGCACCCGATGAGGGGTGAGGCAACGGAGGAGGGGGGTGCCGTTGTTGCCTCTACGGTCCCAGGACCCTCTTGAGATACCGCTCGGGCGCGTTCAGGAAGTCCCGCGTCAAGCGAACGTGATCCAGATCTTCGTACGCCACCTCGCGCACCGGGGTGGCGTCGAAGTTATAGATGCGCGCGCCGGGAAACGCGAGGACGATCGGTGAGTGTGTGGCGATGACGAACTGCGCATCCTGCGCGACCATCTCGGCGAGCATGGCGAGCAGGGCCAGCTGGCTCTGGGGTGAGAGCGGCGCCTCCGGCTCGTCCAGCAGGTAGAGGCCCCCCGGGACGAACCGCGCCTGAAACAGCTTCAGGAAACTCTGGCCGTGCGAGTTGGCGTCGAGGTCGATGCCGTAGCGGCGCTCCATGTCCGCCAGGGACGAGCGGATGGGCCCCTGCGCCAGGCCGAGCGCATGGGCTGAGCGGTTCTGGGCGCGATACTCCTCCTCCGTCGCCCGTAACTGGACCAGGAACTCGGCGCGGTCCTGCGCCAGCCGTTTGGTAAACCCGAAAAAGTCTTCGGCGCGGAGGAAAAAGCCCCGGGCGGCCTTGCGCGACCAGGTCAGGCGCAATGCGTCGGCGAGGCGGCGTTGGGCGGCCAAGCTCACGTCGCGCGCGATGTCGGCGCTGCCGACGGTGGGGAGCCGCGCCGCGGCGGCGATGGCCTCCAGCACGGTGGACTTGCCGGAGCCGTTCTCGCCCACGAAGAACGTCACCGCCGTGCCCAGGTCGAGCCGTTCTAGGGAGCGCACCGCAGGCACGGTGAAGGGGAAGGCGTCGTCGCCCCCGGGCTTGCGGCTGACGGCAGTGAGATGGATGGTGGGCGGCACGCGTCGAAGTTATCCTCGGCGCGGCTTTTTGCTTACCTCTTTTCGCCCGTCCGTCCTACCGTCCACTATGCTCGCCCGCGTCCGCTCCGCCGCCGTGCTCGGCATCGACGCCTACCTCGTGGACGTCGAAACCGACATCGCGAACGGGCTCCCCACGTTCGTGACCGTCGGCCTGCCCCAGGGCGCGGTCAAGGAAGGCCGCGACCGCGTCTATGCGGCCCTCGCCAACACCGGGTTCACCTTCCCCCTGAAGCGCATCACCGTGAACCTCGCCCCGGCGGGACTGACAACGCACTAAACTCTTCAGCTAAGTCTTTCGGCACGCCGGGGATGGCCAGATCGAGGCGTCGGCGCGTCTTGTGAACAGACCCCGAAACCCCCAAAGTGCGCAGCGTCTGCCGGAGGAGCGCCGGTCGCATCCCCCGCGCCAGCGTGCCGAAGTCCCGCACGAGAGCGAGCCACCGCTCGCGCGTGGCCTCAAGGTTCTGGACCTGTGCGGCCGTGAGTTTGTCCTCGGAGATCGCGCGGTCCACGTCGGCGAGCAGTTTCCGTTGGGCGGTCAGCTCGGGTGCCGCCTCGACGTCGGTCAGCGTGCCCCGGGCAATCGCCTGGACGACGCGCTCGATGGCGCGTTCGACGTCACGCCGCTGCGCCCGGAGCGCCTTCTCGCGGCTCTTGCCCCCGCTCGTACGCTTCCGGAGCAGGTCATCGACCCAGCGGGCGAGCATCTTCTGCGTGTGCGGTTTCCCAAATTCGTCCGAAATGCAGTCGAGCACAAGCGGCTCGATGTGCCGAGCCTGGAGTGTCCCGAGGCGCCCCGGACAGATGCCACGCTCACCGCCGCGGCACCGATAGAAACGGTAGCGGTCCCGGTCGCCCTCGGGACCCACGGGGCCACCCGCGCCGATGTACGGCTCACCACACGTCGCGCAGCGCAGCAGCCCGGACAACGGGTAGCCGCCCTCCTTCGCCCGCAGATCGCGCTTGTTGCGGTCGATGGTCTCTTGGACGCGCTCGAACAGGGCGCGGGTGATGAGCGGGGGGAACGCGTCTGGAACGACCACCCACTCGCTGCGATCGCGTACGCGTCTGACCTTCGCTTCCTGGTGGTCGTGGGGCCGGCGGCACCACACGAGGTCACCAATGTAGGCGACGTTCCGCAGCACTTGCCGCAGGACCTGGCGCCCCCACTTCCGCCCGGGAAACCGCTTCTTGAGCTGCGC
>DASYQX010000052.1:0-3217 GCA_036004985.1 Gemmatimonadales bacterium | reverse complement strand
GTAACCACTCGCGATTCCCCGCGGCCAGCCGGAAAAGAGGTGCCCTCGTCCCGACGGGGCGCTGGGCTCTGTGCGAATGCAGCTGGCCTCCGGCCGCTATGCCTGGACGAGGGCAGCTACGGTGATATCGCGGGGCGGGCGAGCTGGTCAATGTCCACTTTTTCGGACAGGTCCATCGCGGCCGCTGCGCGATCGGATCGCGTTCGCGGCTCAGGAGGTCGGCAGGGCGGGCGGCAGGAGCGCGGTGCCGGGATTGAGGAGCGCGGCGTGCGTGGCTTCGAGCAGATAGATCTTCGGGTTCACCCCGGCGAGCTTCGCGGTCTCGATGAGCGAGTAGAAGAGCGCCGCGACCTCCGTCCCGCGCTTGGAACGGGAGCCGTAGTGATTCTTGCGGCCGATGACCATGCCCCGCAGCCCACGCTCGGTGGCGTTGTTGTCCAGCGGGATGCGCGCGTCGTCGAGGAAGCGCGTCAGCCCGGGCCAGAGCCCCAGCATGTACGCGATCGCCTTGCCGGCACTGCTCTCGGGTAACGCGCGTTGGCGGAACGCCCAGGCGTGGATCGTGTCGACGATCGCGATCGACTGCTCCCGCCGGGCCGTGGCACGCAGCCGCAGCATCTCCGCCCGCGTCTCCTCGCTCGCCGTGACGCCGAGGACGGGACACCCCCGCTCCACGGCGTAGAGTTGCCCGATGAGGTCGAGGATCTCCCCGCAGGGCCCAGGGTAATGTGGCTCGGCCTCCACGAACTTGCGCCGGACGTGGGCCCAGCAGTGCGCCAGCGTGAAGCCCGGCCCGGCCCGGGCCAGCGCGTCGTAGGCGCCGTAGCCGTCGGCGATCACGATCCCGGCATACCCGTTCAGCACCTGGCGCGCGGCGTGCTGCGAGCGGCTCTCGAGGATCGTATACGCGACCGCATCCTCGCGCGTCACGCTCCAGGCCCACCACCGCTGCGCCCCGCGGCCCTGCAAGAAGCGCCACCAGGTCTCGTCGGCGCCGATCACCGGCGCCGTCAGCACGTACTGCCGGACGGCCTCGTACGTGGGCTGCAGCACCGTGGCCAGGGCCTCGAGCTGATCCCACAGCGTCTGCGAATCGATCGTCAGCCCCTCGCGGTGCATCCGCCGCGCCTGGCGCTCCAGCGGCAGATGGTCGAGGTACTTGTCGAGCGCCACCTCGACGGCGAACGCCGGGGCATAGCGATGGCCGCGGACATCGGCCCGGGCCGCGAGCCGCAGCGGGCCCGGCGCCGTGTCCACGCAGCCGTTGCACGCGCAGCGGTACTTCTGCCGCTCGTGCTTGACGATCACGAACTGCCGCTCGATGACCGTGATCTCCTCGCTGTCCTCGGTCTGGCCCTTCATCTCCTGCAGCGTCCCCCCGCACTGCGGGCAGGTGCGGTCGGCGGCGTCGAGCTCGTGCACCCGCTCGATGATCGGCAGCCGAGGCTGCACGGTCGGGCCATGGCCGCGGCGCGGCGCGGGCGGCGGCCCCGACTCGGTCGCCTCGGCGCGGGGCCGCTGCTCCGACGACGCGCCGAACAGGGCGCGCTCGCGCAGCGCGAGCAGCTCCTTCAGGAACGTCAATTCCTGCTGGGCGGTGGGAAAGGTGTCGCCGCGGAGACGGGCCAGTTCGTTGGCGAACTCGTGGAGCTTGGCGTGGAGCTTCGTGTTCTCGCGTTCCAGGATGATTGCGACCTGCTTCAAGATCTGGGGGTCGTTGATCTCCTGGATACTACGCACGGTAGGCACTACATCATCGTCGCCTGCCGGCAGCAAGCTCTTTCTGCGTCTGCCCGACCACGAACGGCGGCGGCGACAGCGCCACCCGGCCCACGAGGGCGCTGCCTTCGAGGAAGAGCTGCAACTCGCTCATGGTCAGCCGCACGACCCGGGCCGCTGCCTCGCGCCAGAGGCACGCGAACCGCCCCTGTTCGAGCCGCTTGGCGTAGATGCATAAGCCGGTGCCGTCCCACAGGAGGACCTTGGCCCGTTTGCGCGTGGCGTTCACGAACAGGTAGCAATCCCCCGACAGCGGATCCCGCTCGAGGGTCTGCGTTACGAGCGCGCTCAGGCCGTCGAAGCCCTTGCGCAGATCCGCCGGCGCGCCGTAGGCCCAGACCGCGACCTGGCGGGTGGAGCCGATCATGCCAGCGCGCGGAGCACCGCGATGAGCGTGTCGCGATCGAGCCCCTCCACGCGAACGCCACTGGCGGTGATCACCACGAGGGTCGGGTCCGTGTCGCGCACCGGCGCGACGTCGGGCTCCACCGCAACCGGCCGCAGAGCCGGGTCGGGTCGTCGCCGCAGCCAGTGCGCGAGCGTCGGCTCGGCCACGCCCAGCTCTCGGGCGACCGCGCGCACGGCGTGCCCCTGCCGCACTCGGGCCCGGGCCAACACCACGGCGGTGGCGCGCAGCCTTACTGGGTACCGAACGGCGCGGGGTGCCTTACCGTGGGTCAGCTGGCGAACCTCGGACCGGAACCTCTCGATCGACGTCGGCATCGTCGCACCTCCTCGTGGTGGTACAACGATGCGACGGCGGGCGGGTCACTGACCAGACGAGGAAGCGCGAGTAGTTACGATTCATTACGTCGCATCGTACGCAGAAGGAGGCACGGACAAAGAGCGCGAAGGCACCCCCGGCTACGCCGAACAATTGGCGGCGACCTACCGAGCATTCCCCATGCGACCCGGTCCTGGCGGCGCCGCCGCGCGTGCGATCTTGAACCGAGCGGTCGTCAATATCCCGGATGTGTTGACGGATGTGCAATATCAGCTCGCTGGCCTCGCCAGCGCCGCGAACTACCGAAGCATCGCCGCCATTCCAATACTGCGCGACGGTGAGCCGGTCGGTGTCCTCGCCGTGCATCGTGCGGAGCCGGTTCCCGCCTCAGACGCCGAAATCGCAGTTCTGAGGACCTTCGCCGATCAGGCTGTCATCGCCATCGAGAACGTGCGGCTGTTCACCGAGCTGGAGGCGCGCAACCGCGAGCTGACCGAGTCGCTCGAGCAGCAGACGGCGACGAGCGAGATCCTGGGGGTGATCTCGCGTTCCCCGACGGACGTCCAGCCCGTACTCGATGCCGTGGCGGAGAGCGCGGCGCGGCTGTGCGGCGCCGTCGACGCGCTTCTGCTGCGGGTCGACGGCGACGTGATCCGCCGGGTGGCGCACTTCGGGGCCATCACGGCGGTGAGCGACATGCGTCCGGTGACGCGG
>DASYQX010000051.1:0-84046 GCA_036004985.1 Gemmatimonadales bacterium | reverse complement strand
CTGGCCGCTCCTGATGTTCGCGGTGCACGCCACCACGGTCGCTGTGTGGGCGGTGGCTGTCCCCCGGCTGCTCGGCACGGGCGCACCGCTCTCGACGGGAACGTTCGTCTCGTTCCTGCTCTACACCACGATGTTCGTGGGACCGATAGAGGTGATCGGGCAGATGGCGCGGACGATGAACCGGGCCACCACGTCGGCGCACCGCGTGTTCGAGGTGCTGGACACCGAGCCCGAGGTGCGCGACGTCCCCGACCCGGTGCAGCTCCAGCCGGTGCAGGGCCGCGTCACGTTCGACCGCGTGACGTTCGGCTACGACGGCGTCCGCCAGGTGATCCGCGGCGTGAGCTTCGAAGTCAGCCCCGGGGAGCTGATCGGCCTGGTGGGGCCGTCGGGCGGCGGGAAGACCACGATCGTGAACCTGATCGCGCGCTTCTACGACGTGACCGGGGGCGCGATCCGGATCGACGGCGTGGACGTCCGCCAGCTGGATACGGGACACTACCGCCGCCAGCTCGGGATGGTGCTCCAGGACCCGTACCTGTTTCACGGTACGATCCTCGAGAACATCCGGTACGGCCTGCCGGAGGCCTCGCTGGAAGAGGTGGTCGCGGCGGCGAAGGCGGCGAACGCCCACGAATTCGTCACCAAGCTGCAGCACGGCTACGACACGGTCGTGGGAGAACGGGGGCACACGCTGTCAGGAGGCGAGCGGCAGCGCGTGTCGATCGCGCGGGCGATCCTGCACGACCCGCGCATCCTGATCCTCGATGAGGCGACGAGCAGCGTCGACACCGAGACCGAGCGGGAGATTCAGCAGGCGCTCGAGCGGCTGGTCGCCGGGCGCACCGTGTTCGCGATCGCGCACCGGCTGTCGACGCTGCGGAAGGCGTCGCGGCTGTTCGTGATCCAGGAGGGCCGGCTGGTGGAAAGCGGGACGCACCGGGAGCTGGTCGCGAAACCGGACGGCCGCTATCGGCGTCTGTACGAGCTGCAGGTGCAACTAACCTAGGTGCCGGGTGTCGGGTACCGGGTACCGGGGGCGTGCACCCGGACCGCCGGCACCCGATACCTGGTACCCGATACCCCGGGAGGTGACATGGACACGACTCTGGTGGGGCGGCGCGCGCTCGATGCAGGGGAGCACCTGCCGGGCGAGCTCCGCCTCGAGCGGCGCGCCGACGGCCGGCTCTGGGCCGTACGGGGCGGCGCGGAGCGCGCCGTCTGGGTCCGCCGCTGCTTCCCGTGGTCCGAGCCCGCCCGGTTCCTGTCGCTGCGGGACGGCGAGGGGGACGAATTCGCGTTCGTGCGGGACCCGGCCGAGCTGGATCACGCTTCGCGCGCGATGCTCGAGGAAGCCCTCGTGCTGGCGGGCTTCGTGTTCGAGATCACCCGCGTGCTGGAGATCGAGGAGGAAGTCGAGATCCGGCACTGGCGCGTCGAGACGCGACAGGGGCCGCGTTCGTTCCAGACGCGGCTCGACGACTGGCCACGGGCGCTGCCGGGCGGCGGCCTGCTGATCCGCGACGTCACGGGGGACCTGTACCACCTCGGCCGGCCGGCGGGGCTCGACCGGCACAGCCGGGCGTTGCTGTGGGCGTTCGTGGACTAAAGACAGACGCCAGGACGCCAAAGACAGACGCCAGGACGCCAAGACGCCAAGTCGTCAAGAGACTGACCGTAGCGTCTTGGCGTCTTGGCGTCTTGGCGTCTTAGCGTCTGATGCTATCCACCGGCAGCGGCGTCACCGCCCCGAGCGCGCTCAATGCCTTGTCGAACGCGCTCGGTTTCCCGACGACGACGATGACCAGCTTGTCGGGGTGCAGATACCGTTGCGATACCTGGCGCACCTGCTCCGGCGTGACCCCCTGGATCCCGCGCAGATACACGTCGAACCAGTTGGCCGGCAGGCCGTCCACCGCGTAGGACAGCTGCTGGCCGACGATCTGGGACGCGTTCTCGAACCGGAACACGAAGCTGTTGACTTCGTTGTCCTGCGCCAGCTTCACGTCCTTAGCGGTCACCGGCTCGGACGCCATCGACCCGATGACTGTGCGCATCAACGCGATGCCGGCCACGGACTTCTCGGCGCGGATCTGGGCGCCTGCGAAGAACAAGTCTTCGCGCTTGGTGTCCGCGCCCCAGGCGCTGAACGCGCTGTAGGCGAACCCCGAATCGCTCCGCACCCGCGCTAACAGCCGCGACGTGAAACCACTGCCGCCGAGCAGGAAGTCGGCGACCTGGGACGCGAAGTAGTCGGGCGTATTCGCGACCCTGATGCCCCCGCCGTGGCCCATGCGGATGTTGGTCTGGTTCACGTCCTTCTCGACCAGCACGACGCGGGGTCCCTGGGCGTAGGTCACCGGCGGCACCTCGCGCAGGCCGGGCTGGCAGGGCGCCCAGCCGCGGAACAGGCTCTCGAGCTTCGCCACCACCTGCCGTTCCTGGAAGTCGCCCGAGACGCCGATCAGGAAATTCTGCGGGCAGTAGAGCCGTTGCTGCACCCAGCGGAACCGGTCCGGCGTGAATCCGGCGATCTCGTCGGGGGTGACGAGGCTGCGGCCGAGGGGGTGGCTGCCCATGATCACCTGGCTCCAGGCGCGGCCCAGCACCGAGCCGGGAGTGTCATTCCGGCGGCGCCAGTTCTCCTCCTGCTGAGCGGCGAGGATGCGCACCCGCGAGGTGTCGTTCCGCGGGCTCTTCATCATCTCGAAGCCGAGGTCGAGGAGCTGGTCGGTGTAGCGCGACAGGCCGGACAGCGTCGCGTTGCTCTGCTCGTGGTCGGTCGAGAAGGAGATGTTCAGGGCGTACAGGTCGACCAGCTTGTCCACCGAGTCGGGGGTGAGCCGCGTCGTGCCGCCGGTGCGCAGCAGGCCGTCCGCCTGCCAGCCGACGCCCCAGAGGGAGTCGGGCAGGTTGGCGACGCCGACCCTCGAAACGAGCTGCACGTTGATCACCGGCAGCGCGTGGTCCTCGAGCAGGTAGACGGTGACGCGGTTCGACAGGGTCACCTTCTTCGGCTGCGGCGGGTTGAACCGCAGCGGCGGAAACTGGAGGGCTTGAATCCTGGCGTGGGTATCGGCGCCCGGCTGCTGGGCCAGGGGCGCGACCGGGACGACCGCGAGGAGCAGAGCTCCGAGCGACAGTGGGGCGCGCATCAGTTGGTCCCTCCCTTGGCGGGCCGGGCCGGCCGGACCAGCGTGGCCACGGTCCGGTTGTTGGGGCTGAAGTAGGTTCGCGCGACCCGCTGCACGTCGGCCGCGGTGACGCGGGCCAGGGCCGCCTGGTCGCGGAAGGTGCGCCGCCAGTCGTACCAGAGGGCCTCGCTGCTCGACAGCTGGAATGCGAGACCGAAGTTCGACTGGAGGCGCTGAATGCTGCCGGCTTCCGCCTGGTTGCGGACGCGCTGCAGCTCTTCGTCCGTCGGCGGGTCGCGCTGCAGCCGATCGATTTCCTCGTACACCGCGGTCTCGATCTCGCCCGTGCTGTGCGGGGCGATGGGGACGCCCTGGAACGTGAACATCCGGGGGTAGAGGCTGCCGGGGAACTGGAACGCGCCGATCGTCGTCGCCACGCGGTCGCGGATCACGAGGCGGCGGAACAGCCGCGACGTGCGCCCGCCCGTCAGCACCTGCGCCAGCACGGCCAGCGCCGGGGCATCGGGGTGCTGCAGGCCGGGCACGTGATAGCCGACGAGGAGCTGGGGATTGGCGTCGAACTCGACGCTGATGCGCCGTTCGCCCCGTTGGGGCGGCTCCTGCGTCACGACCGGCCGGTGCGGCTGGCCCGGGGGGATGTCGCCGAAGTAGCGGGTGGCCCACGCCTTCATCGTGTCGACGTTGATGTCCCCCACGATCGCGACGACGGCGTTGTTGGGCCCGTAGTACCTGTGGAAATACTCGAGCGCCGAGTTGCGACTGACCGCCTGGATCTCGCTGGCCACGCCGACGACGGGCCGGCCGTACGGATGGGCGCGGAACGCCGCCGCGAGGTACTCCTCGATGAGCATCCCGAACGGCTGGGTCTCGACGCGCAGCCGGCGCTCCTCCATCACGACTTCCCGCTCGGAGTAGAACTCCCGCAGCACGGGATCGCGGACCCGGTCGCTCTCCAGAATGAACCACAGCTGGGCGCGGTTCGCCGGCAGGGAGAAGTAGTAGTTCGTGGCGTCACTCCCGGTGCTGGCGTTCAGGCCGACGGCGCCGTTCTCGGTGAGGATGTGGTCGAGCTCGTTCGACACGACGTATTGGCGCGCCGTGTCCTCGAGCTGCTTGAGCCTGATGCGCAGGCGCTCGAGCTCGGTGCTGTCGGTGAGCGCGCCTTTCCGGAACTCAGCGGTGAACGAGTCCGCCGCCGCGTCGATGCGGGGGAAGAGCGCCTGCTCGGCGGCGTAGTTGTTGGTCCCGATCGTGCGCGTGCCCTTGAACAGCATATGCTCGAACAGATGCGCGGTGCCGGAGATCCCCGTCCACTCGTCCACGCCGCCGGCGCGGAAATGGGTGACGAACGAGACGGTGGGCGCGCCTTCCCGCCGCAAGAGCAGGAACGTCATGCCGTTCGGCAGCACGTGCTTCACGACGGGCAGGCGCTCGCCGGGTGAAGCCGGCTGCTGCTGGGCGGTGACCGGAGGAGGCGTGGCGAGCGCGACGGCGGCGAGGAGCGACCACAACTGACGCATCTGACACCTCGGATGGCTGAGAAGACGAAACATAGTCGGCGGACCGGCAGCGGCCAGGCGGGTGACCCAGACCGGCGGCCGGTTGCAAGGTGGTACGGGCGAGTGTAGGTTCGGCGCTCGACGTCGCGAGGGCCCGATGATTCCTCCCCCAACGCTGCGCTTGGTGCTGCTCGTCGGTCCGCTGCTGCTGATTGGTTGCGGCGGTGAACCCGGCGGGCCGGCCGACGTCACGGCACCGACCGTGCAGTCGGTCTCACCCGCGAATGCCGGCACCGCCATTCAGAGAACCACCGCCGTCCGGGTCACCTTCTCGGAGCCGGTCGATCCCGCGACCGTGGGAACGACGACCGTCCTCGTCGCGGCGGTGGGCGCATCGGTCGCCGGGACCGTGACGCTGAGCCAGGACAGTCTGACCGCCACGTTCGCGCCTGCGGCACCCCTCCAGGGCGCCACGCAGTACACCGTCACGGTGAAGGGAGGCGTCATCGGCGTGGCCGATCGCGCCGGCAACCGGCTCCAGGGGGACTTCTCTTCGTCCTTCACGACGAACATCGGGCCCGCCGCGTCGGCCGGCGCCGACCAGGATGTCAACCGTGGTGAGCCGGTCACGCTGAGCGGGAGCGGGACAGATCCCGACGGGCAGCCGCTCACCCTGACGTGGACGCAGGTCGCCGGCCCGGCCGTCGGACCCCTTGCCGGACCCACGCCGAGCTTCACCGCTCCCAACGACGTGGTCACCCTGGCGTTCGACCTCGTGGTCAGCGATGGCGTGGACGCTTCCGCGCCGGACCGGGTGGTGATCTTCGTGCTAGAGGACAAGGCCCACGCGCTGTGGGTGGCGCCGGTGGGCGATGACGCGAATGCCGGTAGCAGAGGAGCGCCCAAACACACGATCCAAGCGGCGATCGACGCAGCCAACACCGCAGGGCTCGGGGCGGACGTCTATGTCGTCTCGAGCACCTATCCGGGCAGTCTCACGCTGCGCCCCAACGTCAGCGTGTACGGTGGGTTTGCGCCAACGGGCTTCGTGCGAGACATCGCGGTCAATGCAACGGTGGTGGCCGGCGGCACGACCGCCGTCGCGGGCACCGCGGCAAATGCACTCACGCTGGACGGCCTGACGATCCGGAGCGCCGATGCCGCGATCGCCGGCGCGAGCTCGATGCCGATCCTCCTCGACAACAGCGACAACGTCGTGATCTCGCGCAGCAGGATCATCGCGGGCGCCGGAGCGGCCGGCGCCGCTGGTCCGCTGGGAGCGCCTGGCCTCCCGGGCGTCGCGGGCGGCCCGGGCACGCCCGCGCCGAGCAATTGCGTCGACTCGGTGCCCGGCGGCGCCGGCGGCAGTGGGGCAGGCCTGCTCTCGGGCGGTCTAGCCGGCGCTGGGACGCTGAGCAGCGGGCATGCAGGCCTGAGCGGCAGCGGCCCGGACTCTGGGGCCGGTGGCGCCGGGGGCGCCGCGCCGGGGGGGCCCAAAGGCACGGAGGATGGAAAACGCGGCGGGAACGGCGCGCAGGGCGCGCTCGACGGCCCGGCGGGCATGTCCGGGGACAGCTTCGGGTCGCTCAGCGCCGCGGGGTACGTACCGGCTGACGGCACGAGCGGCGGCACCGGGGACGGCGGCTCAGGCGGTGGGGGTGGGGGTGGGGGCGGCGGTCACGTCGTGCCCTTCCCTAGCACCAACATCTGTGGGGGCGGGGGCGGCGGTGGCGGGTCCGGTGGCCAGGGAGGCGCTGGCGGCGGTGGGGCGGGAGGAGGTGGTGGCTCGTTCGGCATCGTCGTCATGAACGGGAGCACCGGCGTGACGATCAGCGACAATGTCGTCACGACCGGATCCGGCGGTCAGGGTGGCGCGGGAGGCACGGGGGGCAGCGGCGGCTTTGGCGGAGTTGGCGGGGCGGAAGGCGCGGGGCAGTTGTCCAGCGGCTCGGGAGGGAAGGGCGGCACCGGCGGCGCTGGTCGTCCCGGCGGTGGCGGGGGCGGCGGCGGTGGTGGACCGAGCATCGGTGTCATCGAAGATGCGACGAGCGTCACGAACCTCGCGCCGGCGAGCCTGGGCGGAAACACCTTCACCCTCGGCCCGGCCGGGGCCGGCGGCGCCCACGGGACCCTGGGTCAGCCGCCGGGCGGCGCGGGCCTGCGCGTCGAGTACCGCAAGCTGTAACGTCGGCGCTGGCACCCCGAACACAGCTCGTCCGGACATGGTCGAGAAGCCCCGCCGCCGGTTCGCTGACAACTCGCGGCTAACGGCGGACCAGGCGATCGCCGAGGCGATAGCCTGGGGCGGGAACGCCGAGGCGATTGCCGCGGCGGAGGCTGCGCTCGCCAAGGGGGATGAAAAGCGCACGGCCCGTGAGTTCGCGGACGCGGTGGCGCAATACCGGAAGGCGTGCAAGACGGCGACCGACGCCTAGCGCTGGCACCGCGGGCAAAACACCGTCGCCCGCCGATCGATCTCGTGCGTCGCCTTGAGCTTCCGGCCGCAGGCGACGCACGCCTTGCCCCCGCGCCCGTAGACCTTCAGCTCGAACTGGAACCGGCCGGGCTCGCCGGTCCCCGTGCGATAGTCCCGCACCGTCGTCCCGTCTGAGCCGATCGCCCGCTCGAGCACGCTTCGGATCGTCGTGTGGAGCCGCGCGAACTCGGCGAGGCTGAGCCGGGACGTGGGCTTCGACGGGCGCAGCCCGGCCTCGAACAGGATTTCGTTCGCGTAAATGTTCCCGATCCCCACCACGCGCCGCTGGTCCATGATCGCCTTCTTGATCGCCTGGCGCGTCCCCTTGAGCCGCTGGGCGAGCACAAAGGGCGTGAACGTCTCTTCCAGCGGCTCGGGGCCGAACCGCCCGGTATAGCCCGCCCAGCCCGCCTCATCGAGCAACCACACCGTCCCCAGGCGCCGCACGTCGCGATACACGAACAGCGCCCCATTATCGAGGCTGCACAGCAAGACCGCATAGCGAGCCTCGTGCCGCGTGAGCGGGCGCTCGTACACGATCAGGGACCCCGTCATACGGGGCTGGATGACCATGCGGTGGCCGCTCGTGAGAGCGAACACGGCGTGCTTCGCGCGCCGGTGGACGTAATCGAACGCGTTGCCCTCGAGCGCCTTGAGCAGATGGGGGCGGGACACCTTGCGCAGGACGTCGGCCTTGCGGAGGCGGGCACTGGTGATGCGGCGCCCCTCGAGCCGCGGGGCCAGCTCGCGGACGATCGTCTCGACTTCAGGCAGCTCCGGCACGTCGGATCTCGCGCCAGGCGATGTCGCGCCGCCACGTCTTCCCCTCGAAGGCGATCCGCTCGCATGCCGCCGCGCTCACGCGTGCGGCCTCCGGCACCGTCGCGCCAAGCCCCGTCACGCTGAGCACCCGGCCGCCCGCCGTGCGCAAGCGGCCGTCGGGGTCGCGGTAGGTGCCGGCGTGAAACACCAGCACGTCGCGGCCCAGCTGGTCGGGAGCCGGCAAGTTGATCGCCACGCCCTTCTCGGGATCCTCGGGGTAGCCGCGGGCGGCGAGGACCGTCGTCGTGGCGGCGCGCGCCGGTGCGAGGAGATCGGTGGCAGGCCGCCAATTGCCAGCGGCGATGTCGTGAACGTGCTGACTGACCCCGGGCGCAAGCCCGGGGAGAATGACCTGCGCCTCCGGATCGCCGAAACGGCAGTTGAACTCGAGCACGTACGGCGTGCCGTCTCGCGCCAGCATCAGTCCGGCGTACAGCACGCCTTCGTAGGGCGCGCCTTGGGCGGCCATCTCGTGCAGCACCGGCTCGAGCACATCGCGGCGCACACGGGCGAGCAGCTTGGGCGTTGCCAGGCTGACGGGGCAATAGGCACCCATTCCCCCGGTGTTCGGCCCGCTGTCTCCCTCGCCCAACCGCTTGTGGTCCTGCGCGGGGGGGAGGATGACGAGGCGTTCGCCGTCGGTGAGCGCGAGGACGGAGAGCTCCTCGCCCTCCAGGAAGTCCTCAACGACGATTTCCCTGCCGGCGTCGCCGAGCGCGCCGTCGGCCAGCATGGCGCGGGCCGTCGCGGCCGCTTCGGCCCGCGTGTCACACACCACCGCGCCCTTCCCAGCGGCGAGCCCCGAGGCCTTCACGACCAGCGGCTCGGCATGCGTGCGGATGTAGTCGAGGGCGGGGGTCAGGTCGGTGAAGGTCCGGCTCGCGGCGGTGGGCACGCCGGCGCGGCGCATCACTTCCTTGGCGTAAGCCTTCGACGACTCGAGCCGCGCCGCCGCGCGGCTGGGGCCGAACACCGCGCGGCGGGCGGCGCGCAGGCGGTCGGCGAGGCCGGCGGCGAGGGGCGCCTCGGGCCCGACGATCGTGAGGTCGATGTCGTGCTGGGCGACGGCGGCGACGAGCTCGTCCACCGCCGTCGCCGCGATCTTGAGGTTGGTGCCGAGTGCCGCCGTGCCCGGGTTGCCGGGGGCGGTGAAGAGGTCGTCGGCGGGGGCGTCGCGCTTCCAAGCCCAGCAGAGCGCGTGCTCGCGCCCGCCCCCGCCGACGACCAGGACTCTCACTTCTTCTTGAAGGCGTCCGAGAAGGCTTGGGCGGCGCGTTTGGCGGTGTCCACCACGTCGTTCACGACGGCCTTGGCTTCCTTCATGTAGTGGTCGCGCGCCTCGTCGATGTCCTTGTCGATGGGCCGCTGCTCGGCCTCGGGGCCGCGTCGCGTGTACTCGCCCCCGAGGATTCGCTCGTACGTCCCGCCCTCGATCCAGCGCCGCAGCTCGGCCGCGCGTAGCGTGTTGAACGGGTGCGACTGCGGGAGGGTGTTCAGGATCTTGAACACGCGGTCGAGCGCGCCGCCCGTCTCCTCGTACTCCTGGGCCTGCGCGAGGAACGCGTCGAGGTCCATCTCCTGCATGTCGCCGCCGCCCGCCATCTTGAGGAACATCCGCATCGAGGCGCGGGGATCCTGGGCCGAGAGCAGGCCGGCCCGGTCGGACGACAGCTCGCTCTTGCGGAACCATTCGAGCAGCGCGAACTCGATCGGCGCGAGCACCAGCCCGGCGAGGAACGGGAGGAAGTTCATCCCCACGAACACGATCAGCACGAGGATCGTGTGGTACAGCGCGTGCCCGCTCATCACGTGACCCAGCTCGTGCCCCAGCAGCGTCCGCATCTCGTCGTCGTCGAGCAGCTTCAGGGCGCCGGAGTTGATGACGATGAACGGATGGTCCATGCCGAAGGCCCCGGCGTTGACGAACGGGGTCTGCGACACGAACAGCTCGGGCCGCTCCGGCCAGTCGAGGGACGTGAGCACGTCGGTATACAGGGCGTTGAGGCGCGGGAACTGCGTCGGGCCGACGCGCACGGCGTTCGCCTGGAACAGCAGGCGGATGCCGCGCTCGCCGAAGAACCCGACGATCTTCTTCACGACTTCGTCGAAGCCGGGCACGGACCGTAGCGTCTGCAACGCGGCGCGGTCGGCGGGATGCTCCCACGAAACGGGGGCGATCTGGGTGAGAATCTTGCGCGGGCGCGCGGCGGGGAGGCCCGTGGCGTCGGTCATGTGTATCTCCTACAATGGGATGCCATCATCTACGTTGCGGAGGTTGTGAAAGTTCTGCCTCAGTCGTCCCCCAGCGCCCGGCCCAGATCGGCGATCAGGTCTTCCACGTCTTCGATGCCCACCGACAGCCGCACCAGGCTGTCGGTCAGGCCCATGCGCTCCCGCATGTCGCGCGGCACGCTGGCGTGCGTCATCGATGCCGGATGGCCGATGAGGCTCTCCACGCCCCCCAGCGATTCCGCCAGCGCGAAGATCTCGGTGCGCTCGACGAAGCGCCGCGCGAAGGCGACGTCGCCCAGCTCGATGCTGATCATCCCGCCGAACCCCTTCATCTGACGGCAGGCGAGCTCGTGCTGCGGGTGCGACGGCAGGCCGGGATAGTAGACGCGCCGGACGCGCGGGTGCTTCGCCAGCCACTCGGCGATGCGGCGGCCGTTCGCGTCGTGCTGGCGCATGCGCAGCGCGAGCGTCTTGGTGCCGCGCAGCGCCAGCCAGCAGTCGAACGGGCCGGGAACGGCGCCCGAGGAGTTCTGAATGAAGGCGATCCGCTCCGCCAGGTCGTCGCGCGCGGCGACAAGAATGCCGCCCACCATGTCGGAGTGACCGTTCAGGTACTTGGTGGTCGAGTGCAACACGATGTCGGCCCCGAACTGCAGGGGCTGCTGGAAGAAGGGCGTGGCGAAGGTGTTGTCGACCACGAACAGCGCACCCGCCTTCCGCGCGATCTCGCCCGTGGCGGCGAGGTCGCAGAGGCGCATCATCGGGTTGGTGGGGGTCTCGGCGTACACCATCTTGGTCTTGGGCGTCACCGCCGCCGCCACCGCCGCCGAGTCGCCGCCATCCACGAACGTGAACGCCAGGCCGAGGCGCGCCCAGATATGCGTCATCTGGCGGTGTGAGCCGCCGTACACGTTCTCACCGCTCACCACGTGGTCGCCCGCGGAGAGGAGTTTCATAACCGCGTCGAGCGCCGCGAGGCCCGAGCCGAACGCGAATCCATGACGGCCGCCCTCCAGCGCGGCGACGTTGCGTTCCAGGGCTTCGCGCGTCGGATTGCGGGTGCGGGCGTACTCGTAGCCCTTGTGCTTGCCGAGCCCTTCCTGGATGTACGTCGAGGTCTGATAGATGGGCGTCATGACGGCGCCACTCAGGGGATCCCCGACCTGGCCGGCATGCACGGCGCGCGTGCCGAAGCGGCGCGTCAAGTCCTGGTCGGCGATTCGCGTCATGGCGGGAACGTAAGGGCGCCTTCCCCCAGGGGCAAGCGATGGATACGTTAGCAACGATGCCCCCCTTCAACGGGATGCGCTGCCTCGTCGTGGACGACGAGCCCCGCCTGCGTCGCGTGCTGGTCCGTCTCCTCGAGGGGGAGGGATTCCACTGCGCCGAGGCCGGCTCGGGCGTTGAAGCGCTGGCCGAGCTCGAGCGCCAAGCCGTGCCGCTCGTCATCTCCGACCTCCGGATGCCGGAGATGGACGGCGTGACGCTGCTGCGGGAGATCGTGACGCGCTGGCCCGGAACCGCCGTCATCGTGGTCACCGCGGTGGCGGAGGTGGAAAGCGCCGTCGCCTGCCTGCAGCTGGGCGCGCTCGACTACGTCGCCAAACCGTTCCACCTGGACGAAGTGCGCGCCCGCGTCACCCAGGCGCTCGACAAGCGCCGCCTGATCCTCGAGAACCGCACCTACCAGGTGCACCTGGAAGAGCGCGTCGAAGCCCAGGCGCGGCGCATCGAAGAGCTGTTTCTCGAAGGGGTGCACGCGCTGGTCCACGCCCTCGAGGCGAAGGACGCCTACACCCGCGGTCACTCGATGCGGGTCGCCAATTACGCCCTCGGCATCGCGCACGCCATGGGCCTCGACGACGATCTGGTCGACACCATCGCCCTGGGCGCCGAGCTGCACGACGTCGGCAAGATCGGGGTGAGCGAGGGCATCCTCCACAAGGCGGGCAAGCTCACCGACCAGGAGTACCACCACATCATGGAGCACACCGTGATCGGCGCGCGCATCCTGGGCCCGCTGATGCGCGACGCCCCCGGCGCCCTGGCGATCGTGCGCTCCCACCACGAGCGGCTGGACGGCAAGGGGTTCCCCGACGGCCTCAAGGGGGAGGCGATTCCGTTCGAAGCGCGCGTCGTCGCCGTCGCCGACGCCTTCGACGCGATGACCAGCGTCCGCCCCTATCGTCCCTCGCTCTCGGTCCCCAACGCCATGGGCGAGCTCGAGACGTGGAAGGGTATCCAGTTCGATCCCGGAGTCGTGGACGCGTTCCGACGCGCCTTCCCCTCTGCCGAATCCCTCCCCATCCCCACCCCCCAGTTGCAGCCCCTGCGCCTGCCGATCCGGGCGATGGACGCGCGCCGCGCCTGACCCCATGTCCGACACCTTGATGGTGAGCGTGTCGGGGGTTCGGGGCCTCGTCGGCACCGACCTGACCCCCGAAGTCGTGGCCCGCTGGGCCGCGGCGTTCGGGGCCTGGGCGAAAGCAGGACGGGCGGGCCGCCGGACGGCCCGACGGCCGGTCACGATCGTCGTCGGGAGGGATGCTCGGACGTCTGGGCCCATGTTCGCGCAAGCGGCGACGGCCGGGCTCATGTCCGTCGGATGCACGATCATCGACGTCGGACTCGTCCCGACGCCGACCGTGCAGCTCGCCGTGGAGCACCATCGCGCCGCCGGGGGCATCGTGCTCACCGCGAGTCACAACCCGATCGAGTGGAACGCGCTCAAGTTCATCGGCCCGGACGGGATCTTTCTGGACGGGCCGGCCGGGACGCGAGTGCGCGCGCTCGCCGGCGACGGCCGGATCGACCGGGCCGGCTACGACGCGTTGGGCGCCGTCGCCGTGGACCCCGGCGCGATCGAGCGGCACCTGGACGCGGTGCTCGCGCTCCCGGGCCTGGACCTCCGCGCCATCCGGCGCCGTCGGTTCCGGATCGCGCTCGACACGGTGCGGGGTGCGGGAGGCGCCATGATGCCGGCGCTGCTCGAGCGGATGGGGTGCCGCGTGGCCGCCATCAACCTCGAGACCGACGGCCGCTTCCCGCGTCCCCCCGAGCCCGTTCCTGAGAATCTGAAGGCCCTCGGCGCCCTCGTCCGACGCACCAAGGCGGACGTCGGCATCGCGGTCGACCCCGATGTCGATCGCCTCGCGATCGTCGACGAGCGCGGGCACCCGATTGGCGAGGACTATACGCTCGCGTTTGCGGTGCGAGCGGTCCTGGGAGTCGGACGGTCGGCCGGCCGTCGGGCCGTCGTCGTGTGCAATCTCTCGACGTCGCTCGTCGTCGACGACGCGGCGCGGCAGTCCGGCGCCAGGGTCGTGCGCGCCCCGGTCGGCGAGGCCAACGTCGCGCGCAAGATCCTGGAGCTGGGCGCACCCATCGGCGGCGAGGGGAACGGGGGTGTGATGTATCCGGCGCTGCACGTGGGGCGGGACGCGCCCGTGGCGGCGGCGCTCGTGCTGGCGTTGCTCGCGCGGGAACGGCAAACGGTGAGCGAGCTGGTCGCCGCCGGGCCGCGCTATGCGATCGTCAAACGCAAGGTGGAACGCGGAACGCGGAACGCCGAACGCGGGATGGACGACGCATACTCCGAGCTGCGCCGCCGGTTTCCGGAGGCGGCGGTGGACACCCAAGACGGCCTGCGGCTCGCGTGGCCCGACCGCTGGCTGCACGTGCGGCCCTCGGGGACGGAGCCGGTCATCCGGCTGATTGCAGAAGCGCCGACGGGCGCGGAGGCGGAGCGACTAATCGACGAAGGGCGGCGTGCATGTGCGGGATCGTAGGGTACACCGGCAAGCGCGGAGCGGCGGCGTTGGTGCTCGAGGGCCTGAAGCGGCTCGAGTACCGGGGCTACGATTCGGCGGGCCTGGCGATCGTCAACGATCGGGGGGCGGTCGAGATCTTCAAGACGCCGGGGAAAATCGCGATGCTCGAGCGCGAGCTCGGCGGCAAGCTGCCCGCGGGGCACACGGCGATCGCGCACACCCGCTGGGCCACGCACGGCGTTCCCAACCAGGTCAACGCCCATCCGCACTCGGACTGCGGCGGCACGCTCGCCCTGGTGCACAACGGGATCATCGAAAACGCGGGTGTGTTGCGCACGGCGCTCGCCAAGCGCGGCCACGTCTTCCGCTCCGAGACCGACACGGAAGTGCTGGTGCACCTCATCGAAGAGCGGCACACGCAGGGCCGGTCGCTCGAGGAGGCGGTGGCGGGCGCGCTGCAGCAGGTGGAAGGGACGTACGGGATCGCCGTGGTGTCGGGTCGGGAGCCCGACACGATCGTCGCGGCGCGCCGCGGCTCGCCGCTGCTCGTCGCCGTCGGTAGCGGGGAAAACTTCGTCGCCTCCGACGCGTCCGCGGTGCTCGCCCACACCCGGTCGGTGGTGTACCTGGACGACGGCGAGATCGCCGTGGTGCGGCCCGCGGACTACCGCATCCTCGACGTGGCCGCGGTGGAGAAGGAGAAAACGGTCACCCAGGTGGAATGGGACCTCGCGACGATCGAGCGCGGCGGCTACGCGCACTTCATGCTCAAGGAGATCATGGAGCAGCCGGAGAGCCTCCGGAACACCCTGCGCGGCCGGTTGCTCGAGGAAGAGGGTACCGTCCGGCTCGGCGGTCTGAACATCAGCGACGAGGATCTCCTGAAGGTGCAGCGCATCGTGATCACGGCCTGCGGCACGTCGTGGCACGCGGGACTGATCGGCGAGTACATGATCGAAGAGCTGGCCCGCATCCCGACGGAAGTGGAATACGCCTCCGAGTTCCGCTATCGCAACCCGATCGTGGACGAGCGCACGCTGGTGATCGGGATCTCGCAGTCGGGGGAGACGGCGGACACGCTCGCGGCGCTGCGCGAGGCGAAGCGGCGCGGCGCCCGCACGCTGGGCCTCGTGAACGTCGTGGGCAGCACCATCGCCCGCGAGGTGGACGGCGGCATCTACCTGCACGCGGGGCCCGAGATCGGCGTCGCGAGCACCAAGGCGTTCACGAGCCAGATCGGGGCGCTGGCGCTGCTCACCCTCAAGCTGGGCCGCCTGCGCGCCCTGTCGATCCTGCAGGGGCGAGAGGTGGTGCGCGCCCTGGCCCGGCTCCCCGACCTCGTGGCGGAGGTCCTGGCCAAGGCGCCGCAGGTGGAGCAGATCGGCGAGCGCCTGGTGCGGGCGACGAACGTGCTGTACCTGGGGCGCGGCTACAATTTCCCGGTAGCGCTGGAGGGGGCGCTCAAGCTCAAGGAGATCTCCTACATCCACGCCGAAGGGTATCCGGCGGCGGAGATGAAGCACGGGCCGATCGCCCTGATTGACGACCTGATGCCCGTCGTGTTCGTCGCGCCCAGGGATGCCGTCCACCAGAAAGTGGTCAGCAACGTCGAAGAGGTGAAAGCCCGCGGGGGACGGGTGATCGCGATCGTCACCGAGGGCGACGGCACGCTCGCCAGGCTCGCCGACCACAAGGTCGAAATCCCCGAGACGCTGGATCTCCTCACGCCGGTGCTGAGCGTGCTGCCGCTGCAGCTGCTCGCGTACTACATCGCGGTGCGTCGGGGGTGCAACGTGGATCAGCCCCGGAATCTCGCGAAGAGCGTCACGGTCGAGTGAGCCGGACGGGCGGACGGGCGGGCGGGCGGACGGGCTGATGCGCGTCGTGCTGCAACGGGTGTCCCGGGCGGCGGTGCGCATCGAGGGCCGCACGGTCGGTTCCATCGGTGTGGGTTATCTCGTCCTGGCCGGATTTGCCCCCAACGACACCGAGCAAACGCTGGACTGGATGGCCGAGAAGATCCTGGGCCTCCGCGTGTTCGGCGATGCCGAGGGGAAGATGAACCTCGACCTCGACGAGGTGCAGGGCGCCGTGCTGGTCGTCTCGCAGTTCACGCTCTATGGGGACGCGCGGAAGGGCCGCCGGCCGAGTTTCACCGACGCCGCGGCCCCGGCGGTCGCGATTCCGCTGTACGAGCGCTTCGTGGCCCTGCTGCGCGAGCGGAGCGGGGGCAGCGTCCGCGTCGAGACGGGGGAGTTCGGGGCGATGATGGAGGTGGAGCTGGTGAACGACGGCCCCGTGACGCTGCTGCTCGAGCGGTAGCTACTTCGGCACGGCGACGATCGCGAGGCGATCGCCGCGCGGGCTCACGGCGAGCCGGGACACGCTCGTCAGCCCGGCCGCCGCGAAATCCGCGATCTCCTCCCACTCCGGCCCGCGCCGCGGATCCCACTGATAGAGCTTCGAGCCGCTGGCGGTCAGCAGAATGCCGCCCGGCGTCCACGCGAGGAATTCGCCGCCGTCGAGCGCGCGCACCAGGGGCGTCACCACGCGCGTGCGCACGTCCACCTTCTTGACCCACGGCCCCCGCCCTCCGGCGGAATCGCGCTGCACGTAGCTGATCGCGGTGCGGCGGGGCACGCGGAGGATCGAGCGGCCGATGTCGCGCGCCACGACGCGCGCCTCGCCCGTTCGAGCATCGACGAGCTGCAGCGTGGGCGGGGTGCCGAGCACGAAAACCCCCACGGTGTACTCGTCCCCCCAGGCGTGATAGCCGACCGGCTTGATCGCTTGCAGCACGAGGCGCGGCCGCGCGCCCTCCGCGTTGAACGCCCAGAGGCGCTGCGTCGAGTCCGCCTCGACGCGCACGGCGGAGAACCCCTTCCCGCGAGGCAGCGGGGTGGGGGAGTACTCGCTCTCCGGCGTCGCGGTGACCCGCGCGCTGGTCGACGCCCGCAGGTCGTACCGGTACACGTCGGCCTGGCCGTCGTCCCGAATCGAGGTGTACAGGAACGCCCGCCCGTCGGCGAGGAAACACGGTTGGTTGTCGTATCCGGCACGGGCCGTGACGTTGACCGGCGTGCCGACGCGCACCCGGCCGCGCTCAACCCGCAGGTCGGCGATGTAGATGTCGGTCGAGGGGACCGCTGCCTGGGCGATCAGCAGGGTGATATGGAGCACGCCCAAAGATACCTTTATCTCCATGTCTTCCTCCACCGCGGACGGGACCCTGATTCTCGCCAGCGCCAGCCCGCGGCGGCGCCAGCTGCTCGAGATGCTGCGCATCCCGTTCCGGGTCATCGCGCCGGACGTGGACGAGCACGTCCGGGCCGGCGAGTCGCCCCCGGATTACGTCACGCGGCTGTCCCGCGCGAAGGCCGAGGCGGTGGTGGCGCGCGCGCCGGGGGAGGTCGTGCTCGCCGCCGACACGACCGTCGTCCTGGACGGCGAGATCTTCGGGAAGCCGGATTCGGCGGGGCACGCGGTCGCCATGCTCCATCGCCTGCAGGGCCGGACGCACGAAGTGCTGACGGCGGTCGCGGTGGCGCGCGATGGAGAGCTCGCGCAGGCGCTGGACGTGTCGCGCGTGACGTTCCGGCCCGTGGACCGGCCGACCCTGGAAGCCTACGTGGCGACGGGGGAGCCGCTCGACAAGGCGGGGGCGTACGCCATCCAGGGGCTTGGCGCGCCGCTGATCGAGCGAGTGGAGGGGGATTTTTTCGGCGTGATGGGACTGCCGCTGCGGCTCGCGCTCGACCTGCTCGCGCGGTTCGGGCGTCCCTACCGCTTCACGCGGTAGACGGGGACCTTCTGCGACTTGCCCTTCACGTGGATGGGCTCGAGCGCTTCGACGGGCGGCTTCTCCTTCAATTGCTGGTAGAACGGCTCCGAGATCAGGATCTCGTTGGGCCCCGCCTTGCCGCACAGGCGGTAGGCGGTGTTCACGGCGTCGCCGATCACGGTGTATTCGAGTCGGCGGTCGGAGCCGATGTTGCCGGCGAACACCTCGCCGAAGTTGATAGCGATGCCGATCTGCACCTCGGTGCGGCCCTCGTGTTTCCACTTGGCGTTGAGCTTCTCGAGCTCGGTGAGCTGCGCGATGGCGCACCGCACGGCGCGGTCGGCATCGTCTTCGTGCGCGATGGGTGCGCCCCACAGCGCCATGATCGCGTCGCCCATGAACTTGTCGAGCGTGCCGCCGTGCTCGAACACCTTGTCCACCATCTCCGTGAAGTACTCGGTGAGGAGCCTCGCGATGTCGTCCGGGCTCATGGTCTCGGACATGGGCGTGAAGCCGCGAATGTCCGAAAAGAAGACGACCACCGGCCGCTTTTCGCTCGGCAGCCGCCCGGCATCCTGCTGCTGGGCGATCACCCGCGCGATGTTGGGCGAGAAATACCGTTCGAAGTTCGAGCGGACGAGTGCTTCGCGCCGGATCCGCTCCGAGAGCTGGGAGTTCTCGATCGCCACCGCGGTGAGGCCCCCGAACGCGATCAGGAACTCGAGGTCCTCGTCGGCGAATGAATGCGTCGCAGTAAGATTGTCCACGTACAGGATGCCGAGCACTTTCTGGTCGGTGCCCATGAGCGGCGTGCACATGGCGCTGCGCACGCTCTGAATCAGGATCGATTTCCCTTTGAAGCGCTCGTCGGCCGCCGCGTTGTCGGACAGAATCGCAACGCGCTCCTCCACCGCCTTCCGGGCGATGGATTGGGGCACGTGCTTGGCCGCGCTCGCGTCTCCCGTGCGGCTCTTCGAGATGCGGGGGATCAGCTCGTTGGACGGGTCGTCCAGCAGCAGGATGGACACGCGGTCGACGTTCATGATCTGGAACGTGAAGTCCACGACCTTGTCGAGCAGGCGGTCCAGCTCCTGCTGCTTGGACAGCTCCTTCGAGACCTCGAGCAGCAGCGACAGCTTCTTTTCGCGGCGCTCTTCCTGCGTCTGCGCCCTGACCTTGAGGTGCGACGTGCCCTGCGCCTTGTCCACCACGATCGCCGGCACGCCCCCCGACGCGCTCACCGGCAGCTGGCGGACGATCGTGCCGCCGGGCGTCGTCGGCTTGGGGCTCGGGAAGGCGCCGGGGGGGGTCACGGGGGCCGGGACGACCTGCGGCCGCGCGGCCGCCGCGCTCACTTCCTTCACGCGGAAGGCGACCTTGCCGAAGGTGACGACGTCGTTGGCCCCGGCCTCCGCCTCGGTGATCTTGGCGCCATTGAGGAACGTGCCGTTGGAGGAGCCCAAGTCCTTGACCCGCACGCCGTTGTCGGTGAGGGCAATCTCGGCGTGGCGGCGGGATATAGTGGGATCGTAAATCGGGATGTCGCTCGTGACGGCGCGCCCCACGACCAGGGTGCGCCCGAGCTGCAGATCGATCGACTGGTCGCCGGCGGTGCTGATCAGCTTCAACACAAGCGCAAATATAGACGCCAAGGCGCCAAGACGCTAAGACGTTAAGACGCTACGCCCTTCGTCAGCGCCAGGGCGTTCAGCACCGCCCGTGCTTTGGCTTCGGTTTCCTCGAACTCCCGCGCGGGATTGGAGTCCGCGACGATCCCGGCCCCGGCCTGCACCACGACGCGGTCCTTGAGCACCAGCGCGGCGCGAATCGCGATCGCCGTGTCCAGGCTCGCGGCGCCCCAGCCGACGTACCCCACCGCGCCGGCATACGGCCCGCGCCGCTCCGGCTCGAGCTCGTCGATGATCTGCATCGCCCGGACCTTCGGCGCGCCGGTCACGGTGCCCGCCGGGAAGCAGGCGCGGAACACATCGAGCGCGTCGTAGCCGGGACGCAGGCGGCCGCGCACCTCGCTCACCAGGTGCTGCACGTGCGAGTAGCGTTCGATCGTGAGCGCATCGGTGACGTGGACGGAGCCGTAGCGCGCCACGCGGCCCACGTCGTTGCGGCCCAGGTCGACGAGCATCCGATGCTCCGCGAGCTCCTTCTGGTCGGCGAGCAGGGCGGCCCCGAGCGCCTCGTCCTCCGCCGGCGTCGCGCCGCGCGGGCGCGTCCCGGCGATCGGGCGCACCGTCACCTCGTCCCCCTCGACACGCACCAGGACTTCAGGGGAGCTGCCGACGAAGGCGACGTCGTCGAGCGCGAGATAGAAAAGGTACGGCGCCGGATTGAGGGCCCGGAGGTAGCGGTACAGCCGCAGGGGATCGACGGCGCCGGGCACGTCCTGACGCCGCGACAGCACGGTCTGGAACGTGTCGCCCGCCGCAATGTACTCGCGGATGGTCGCGACCCCGCGCTCGAAAGCCTCGCGCGGGTAGCGCGACTCGGTGCGGAGCGCCGACCCTCGTTCACGGCCCTTGTCGAGCGCCAGCGGCGCCAGCGTGTGGGTCGTGCCCAACCGGGCCACGAGCGCGTCGAGCCGCTGTTCCGCGGCATCGTACAGCCGCACGCGCTGGGCGGCAGATGCCGCGGGCGGCACCTCGACGTTCGCGAGCACGATCGCACGGCCGAACACGTTGTCCAGGATCACCAGCGAGTCCGCGATCATGAGCACCGCGTCGGGCAGGCCCAGCGTGTCGGGCGGTGGCGTGGGAAGCTTTTCGATGGTGCGGACCAGGTCGTAGCCGAGGTAGCCCACCGCGCCACCCGTGAAGCGGGGCAGGCCGGGCACCGGAGCGCCGGGGAGGGCGCGCAGGCGCTGCGCCAGGTGGCCGATGGGGTCGCCGGTCGCTCCCGCCGCCTCCCAGCCGGTGGCCGGAGTCCAGCGCTCGACGTGGGACCCGCGGTAGCGCCACACCTCGCGCGGCTCGGTGCCGAGGAACGTGTACCGCGCCCAGCGCTCCCCGCCGACCAAGGATTCGAGCAGGAAGGCGAACGGCGGCCGGGCGATTTTGGCGAGGGCCGCGACGGGCGTGTCGGCGTCGAGTACGACCTCGCGCGTGACCGGCACCATCCCGCCGCGCTCGGCGTGGGCGAGGAAGACGGCGCGCGGATCGGTCATGGCGCGTCCGCGCTTGCCGCTGCCGGGGCACCCCGCGAGATTTCGCCGCGATGCGTGCGCTCGCTGCGCTCCTGTTGCTCCCCCTCGTCCCCGTCCGCGCCGCCGCCCAGGATTGGAACAGCGACTCGGCGCTGGCGCTGGCGCGCCGCGCCGTCGACCGCCGCGGCCGCTCCGCGAGCGATACCGCGCTCCACGACTACCGGGCCCTGGCTCACGGCTTCGTGTTCTTCCTCGGGCAGTTCGGCGAAGGCCTCACGGAGCCCCCGCGGCTCGTGAAGGCCGACCAGCTGGAGCTGGAAGTGTACTGGAAGGCGCCGCAGCTCAGCAAGCAGCGCATCGTCGGCTGGCGTGATCGCGCTGAGCTCCCGACCGACATGAACTACCACCGCGACCACCTGGGCATTGTGCAGAACAATTTCGGGCGGGTCATCCGCCTGGGTGAAGGCGACGAGGTGCGCGACGTCCCGCACCCGCTCGCCCCCGGCGGGCCGGACCTGTACGACTTCGCCCTGGGGGACACGGTGACGCTGGTGTTGCCGCAGCGGGCCGTGCGCGTCGTGGGCCTGCGCGTGCGCCCCAAGGACTTCGGCCAGGCCCGGCTGGTGGGAACGCTGTACGTGGACGCCGAGACGGCGGACCTCGTGCGGATGGCCTTCAACTTCACGCCGCGCGCCTACCTCGATCCCCAGCTCGAGGACGTGAGCATCGTGCTCGACAACGCGCTGTGGGAGGGGCGCTTTTGGCTCCCCTACCGCCAGGAGATCGAGATCCGTCGCCGCGCCACCTGGCTGGACATTCCCGCGCGCGGCATCATCCGCGGCCGCTGGGAGATCGACGGCTACGCGCTCAATGTAGGCCTCGAGGACCGATGGTTCGCCGGCGAAGAGATCGTGGCCGTCCCCAAGGCCGAGCGCGATTCGTTCCGCTGGAGCAGCTCCCTCGCCGCCGCGATCCAGGACATCGCGGAGCCGGTGCGCGAGAACGACCTCCAGGCCGTCCGCGCCGAGGTGGGCCGCATCGCAGGCCGGCGCGCGCTCTCGGGGCTCAAGGCGCAGCGCCTCGGCGTCCGCGGCTTGAGCGATCTGCTGCACGCCAACCGCGTCGAGGGTCTGGCCGCCGGCGCGGGTGTCGTCTGGCGCGTCCCCGGCGACGGCGTCGAAGTGCGCGGCCGGGCGAGCTACGGCTTCGCCGACCGGCGCGTCAAGAGCGCCGTGGCGCTCGCATCGGGCGACGGGCTCGAGCTGGCGGCCTACCGGCAGGTGCGCGACATCGCGGATGCGCCGGTCATCGCGCCGCTGCTCAATTCGATCACCTCACAGGAGTTCGGCGACGACTACGGGGACTACTACCTTGCCACCGGCGCGCGAGCCGTGGTGCGGCGCGGCTTGGGGGTGCGGGGCGAGTGGCGGATCGCGGCGGCCCACGAGCGCGTTGCCGGCCTCACGGTGCGGGCGCAGCCGGCGACCGGTCGCTTCCGGCCGAATCCTCCCGTCGCGACGGGCGACTACACGGCCGCGTCGTTGACGCTGCAGCGCCGCAGCGAAGGGTTCGCGGTGCGGCGGGATCTCGCGGCCGAGCTCACCGTGGAAGGCGGGCAGCGGAGCGGCGGCGCGGGATACCTGCGTGTGGCTGCCACGGCGCATCTGCTCGTACCCCTGGGGGGCACCCGTCTCCTGGCCCGCGTGCAAAGCGGGACCGCCGGTGAGGGATTGCCGCCGCACCGTGCGTTCGCGCTGGGCGGGCGCGGCACGCTGCTCGGCGAGGACTTTCGCCGCTGGGGCGGCCGCCGCGTCGCGCTGGTGCATCTCGAGTGGCGCGCGCCGGTGCCGTTCGTGCGCATGGCCGCGGGGCCGTACGCGCGGACGCCGGGCACGATCACGCTGGCGCCGTACGCCGCGGCGGGATGGAGCGACCGTCCAGTGCCGGGACTGCCGTGGCGTGCGACGCCCGGTGCGCGGGTGACGCTCGGACTCGGCGTGGAGTGGCTGGGCGTGTTCCGGCTGGAAGCGGGCTACGGCGTGCAAAGCCGCGCTGGTCGCGTTGCGTTCGACGTGACGCGCGATTTTTGGGGTATCCTTTGACTAGGCGTCTAGGCGCCCAGACGCCTAGGCGTGACTGGACGCACAGCGCGACCGGGCTAGGTTTCGGAGCAACGATATGCCGGTGACCGCTTTTCCCGACGAGTGGCTGGTGCAATCGCTGGAGGGCCTCCTGACCCCCGAGCGGTTGATCGAGCTGCGGGGGAAAGCCGAGGCCGGGCGAACCCTGTGGGAGACCCTGGTCGCCGAGAAAGTCACGAGCGACGACGCGATCCTCGAGAAGCTGTCCACGCGGTTCCGCCTCAAGATCGCCGACGTGGGCCAGATCGACCCCAAGGTGCGCGAGGGCGTTCCGGAGCAGTTGGCGCGCCGCTACCGGGTCCTGCCGATCCGCCTCACCGATTCCTTCCTCGAAGTCGCCACCGCCAACCCGTTCGATCTCGACGCCGAGAAGGCGCTGGCCTTCGCCACGGCCCGCGAGATCCGTCTCCTCGTGCTGCCCCCGTCCAAGATCGGGGAGAAGCTGGACGAGATGTACCGGCCGGAGAAGGCGCTCGACAAGCTGCTGTCGGGGATGGAGGGATCGAGCGGGCTCGAGACTCTGAGCGACGTACCCGCCGAGGAGCTGATCGTTTCGGAGGCGGACGCCAGCCAGAAGCCCATCGTGCGGCTGGTCGACATGATCATCTCCGAAGGCATCCTTTCCCGGGCCAGCGACATCCACGTCGAGCCTGAGGAGGGTGGGGTGGCGGTGCGCTACCGGATCGACGGGGTGCTGCGTCAGGTGATGAAGATCCCGCGCCGGGCGGGGCTGCCGCTGATCTCCCGCATCAAGATCATGTCGTCGCTGGACATCGCGGACCGGCTCCGGCCCCAGGACGGGCGCGCCCGGGTCGCGGTGAACAGCCAGGCGATCGACCTGCGCGTGTCGACGCTGCCGGCGCAGCTGGGCGAGAAGGTCGTCATCCGAATTCTGGACTCGCGCGCCACGGTCAAATCGCTCGACTCGCTGGGGCTGAACCCCGGCGAGGCGGACGCCATCAAGCGGCTGCTCGAAAATCACGAAGGGGTCATCCTCGTCACCGGACCGACCGGGTCCGGCAAGACCACCACCCTCTACTCGGCGATCAACCAGATCAAGAGCGAGGGCGTGAACATCGTGACGGTGGAGGACCCGGTCGAGTATCGGATGCAGGGGATCGTGCAGGTGCAGGTGCAGGAGAAGGCGGGGCTGACGTTCGCCGCGGCGCTGCGCTCGATCCTGCGCCAGGACCCCAACGTCGTGCTCGTGGGTGAGATCCGCGACCGCGAGACGGCGATGATCGCCGTGCAGGCGTCGCTCACCGGCCACCTGGTGCTTTCGACGTTGCACACCAACGACGCCGCCAACGCCGTGACGCGGCTCGTGGACATCGGGGTGGAGGCCTACAAGATCGCGGCCGCCCTCCGCGGCGTCGTGGCGCAACGGCTGATGCGCAAGCTCTGCCCGACCTGCAAGGAAGTCTGGATGGAGGCGCCGCCCGAACGGCTGCGGCGCTGGATCCCGAAAGGCACGCCGCTGTACCGCTCGGCCGGCTGCCCCGACTGCGCGATGACCGGGTATCGCGGCCGATTCTCGATCCTCGAGATCCTCACGATGACCGCTGAGCTGGAGCGGCGCATCGCGGCGGGCGAGCCGGCCGACCGCATCGCCGAAGCCGCGCGGCGGGGGGGGATGAAGTCGCTGTGGGACAGCGGGCTCGCGCACGTGCTGCGCGGGGAGTCCACCATCGACGAGCTGATGCGCGTCGTGGACGTCCCGCCGGAGGAGGAGGCCCCCGACCCCGCCCCCGTCGTCCAGGCTGGCCGGCGCTCTGGCAGCGCCGCCGCGCCGCGGTTCTCGCCCGCTCCGGGGACCGTTACGGCTCCGCCCGAGCCCGTGTCGGCCCACTTCGATCTGCTCGAAGAGGCGGCCCCGCCCCGCGCCTCGGGTGTACATGGCCAGGGGGCGTGCAAGGTGCTGCTGGTCGACGACGAGGACAGCCTCCGCAAGGTGATGAAGGACCTGCTCGAGCGCGACGGGTACGTCGTGACCGAAGCGCGCGACGGGGTGCAAGCGCTCGACCAGGTGGACCGCGTCGGTCCCGACATCATCGTGCTCGACCTCAACCTGCCGGGCCTCGACGGCTACGGCGTGCTGTCGCACCTGCGGTCGCGGCCCGCCACAGCGAACATTCCCGTCATCGTGCTCACGGCCAAAGGGGACGAAGACAACGAAGTCCGCGTCTTCGAGCTGGGCGCCGACGATTTCCTGACGAAGCCGTTCCGCGCCCGCGCGCTGTCGGCGCGACTCGAAGCGGTGCTCGGGCGCCGCCGCTAAGGACGCCGTGACCGGCGTCCGCGTGTGTTTCGTGGACACCTACGCCCTTCGGGGAAGGGAAGGGGGCGGGGGCGGGCGACTCGAAGTGCTCGTGCTGCGCCGCAGCCCGCACGGCCGCCGGCCGGGATCGTGGGAGACGGTGCACGGCACGATCGAACCGGGCGAGACGCCGGTGCAGGCCTCGCTACGCGAGCTGCGCGAGGAGACCGGCTTCGCGCCGCTCCGGCTGTACAACGTGAGCCGCACGGAGGCATTTTACCAGCACGCGAGCGACGAGGTCGCGTTGATTCCGGTGTTCGCGGCGTTCGTGCCGCCCGAAACGGCGCCGCGCCTCTCGGCGGAGCACGATCGCGCCGAGTGGCTCACCCCCGCCGAGGCCGCCAAACGGTTCGCCTGGCCCCGGGAGCGCAGAGCACTCGAAGACATTCTGTCAATAGTGGGGGGTGGAGACGGGGGCTTGCTGGAAGACGTGTTGAGGGTATGCTAGCGGCAGGCCAACTGGGCGGACCGTGAACCCCTTCTATCACCGGATCTATCGCGTCGTGCGACACATTCCGAGGGGACGGGTCGCGACCTACGGCGTGGTGGCGCGCCTCGCCGGGCGGCCCGGCGCCGCCCGCACGGTCGGCTGGGCGCTCTCGGCGCTGCCCGAGGAAACCGACGTGCCCTGGTGGCGCGTCATCAACGCCGCGGGCCGGATCTCCTTGTCGAGCCTGGATCACAGCGCCGTATTGCAGCGCGCCCTGCTGCTGCGCGAGGGCGTGCGCTTCGCGGCGGGCGGGGCGGTGAACCTGGGGACCTACGGCTGGCCCGCCGAAGCCTACGACAGTGTGGCGGCTGTCCACAGACGGGCCGCTTCGTCGCGCAGATCGCGCAGGTTGAAAGGCTTGCGAACGTAACGCAGGCCGAGCCGCGTCAGCGTCTCTTCCGTCGCCGGTCGCACGTCTCCCGTCGCCACGATCGTCCGCTCCCGCAGCGCGGGCAGCCGCGCGATCAGCTCCTCCACGAACAGCTTGCCGCGCGCGGCGGCGCGCGCGTCGGCGATGATCAGGTCGAACCCTCCCCGCTGCGCGAGCTCGAGCGCATGCTGCGGCGTCCGGGCCACCTCGACCACGTGTCCGTCCCGCCCGAAGAGCGCCTTCACCATGCGCCGCACCGCGGGATCGTCGTCCACCAGCAGAATCGTCCGTTTGCCCGAGGGCGGCGTCGGCACCGGAGCCTCTGACGCAGTCGCGGCGGAGGGGAGGGGGCGGGTCAGGTCCGGAGGCGCGGGGGGCAGGTCCACCCGGAAGACCGCGCCGCTCGTCCCGCCTCCCGACGGCCGCTCGAGCGTGATGTGCCCGCCGTGACTCTCGACGATCGAATAGGTGATCGACAGGCCGAGCCCCGTGCCCTTGCCGGGTTCCTTGGTCGTGAAGAATGGTGTGAAGATGTTCTGGGCGACGACGTCGCTCAGTCCCGGTCCCGTGTCGGCCACGCGCAGGTGGACCTGGTCTTCGAACCACGTGGACACGGTGATGCGACGCGGTCGGCCGGCGGGGTTGTCCGCAATGGCCTGCGCGGCGTTGGTGAGGAGGTTGAGCACCACTTGCTGCAGGCTGTGCCGGTCGCCCAACACCTCCGGGAGCATCCCCGCCAGGTCGCGGGTCACCTCGATGTCCTTGAGCTTCAGATCGTATCCCGTGAGCAGCAGGGTACGCTGGATCACGTCGTTCAGGTCCACGCGAGATCGCTCGGGCGGACCCTTGCGCGCGAAGGTCAACAGGTTCCGGACGATGCGCCCGGCGCGCTCGGCCTGCTCGTGGATCACCTGCAGGTGGCCGCGATCCTGCTTCGCCAGCTCCGCCTGCTCGAGCAGGAACTCCGAGAGTCCCGCGATCGACGTCAGGGGGTTATTCAGCTCGTGGGCCACACCCGACACCAGCTGCCCGACCGCCGCGAGCTTTTCGCTCTGGATGAGCTGCGTCTCCATCTCCTGCTGATCGGTCACGTCCTCGACCAGTACCACCACGCTCTGTTCGGCCGTCGCGCTCGGGATGCGGGCGGCGTTGATGCGCACCGTGCGCCCCAGCCGCTCGGAGCGCGCGACCAGGGCCGGCGGGGGAGGCCGCGCGCCGCGGCGGGCGGCGGCGAGCAGCTCCATCAGTGCTTGAGACTCGCCCAGCAGGGCGTCGCACAGGTGCGTGCCCACGACGCTGAGCAGCGGCATGCGGAGCAAGCCGGCGAGGGAGCGGTTCGCCCGGCGCACGTGGCCCTCCTCGTCCACCACCGCGATCCCCTCGCTGAGCGCGTCGAACGCCGTCTCCCACTGCTCCTTGGCGCGGCGCACCATCTCGAAGAATCGGGCGTTGGCGATCACGATCGCGGCGTGGGTCGCCAGCGTGGAGAGCAGCCGGATGTCCTCCGAGGCGAAGCCGCCCCCGCGCGCATCGCAGATCACGAGCGTGCCGACCACGACGCCGTGGGCCCGGAGCGGGACCGCCGCGGCCGACGCCGAGTGCACATCGCCCACGAGGCGCATGGGGTCGCCGCCGGAATCGCGGACCAGCTCCAGGTGTTGCCGCCCGGTGGAGCGCGCGACAAGGCCGGCATCGTCGGCGGCAATGACCTTGCCCTTGAGCGCCGCCACGGTGCCCTCGGCGGCCGCGACGCGGAGCGGATCGCCAGGGGCATCCCCGGCGAGCGCCAAGAGGGCACCCTGGGCGTCCAGGAAGCGCACGGCGTAGCGCGCGACTTGCTCGACGACCCGGTCCAGCTCGAGCGAGTCCGACAGGACATACGACAGCTCCTGGAGCGAGAAGAGCTCGGACAACCGGCGATTCAGCTCCTCCGCCGCGCGGCGGCGCTCCCGCTCCGACCGCACCAGGCGGGTCCACAGCCGCCCCAGCACCGCTGCCAGGGCAACAGCGACGATGGCCAGGGTGGCGAGGAGGATGGGGTGTTGCAGGAGGGCGTTCACCTGAGCGGCGCAGTATAAGGGGCGGGACCCGGCCGGGCAAAAATGGGGCCGTCCCGCTTGACTGCCGGAATCCCGACAAATATGTTCGACTATCCATTCCTGCCTTCACCCAATCCTGGAGGAGATTTCCGTATGCCGCGACCGATCGCCCACCTCGGTCTGGTCCTCATCACGCTCTGTGCTGCCACAGCTGTGCCGCTCGGAGCGCAAGAGTCCACCACCGTCGGTGGCTACGGTGAGGTCCACTACACCAACCCCAGCGGCCGGAACACTCCGGCCGAAGTGAACCTCAGGCGGTTCATCGTCTACCTGGCGCACACCTTCAAGGACCGCCTCGCGTTCCGTTCGGAGCTGGAGGTCGAAGACGCCAAGGTCGAAGGCGGTTCGAACGGGGGCGAGGTCGCGTTGGAGCAGGCGTTTCTCGACTATCGCCTCTCTGACCGGGTGACGCTCCGCACCGGGCTCGTGCTGCCGCCCGTGGGCATTGTCAACGAGACGCACGAGCCGCCCACGTTCAACGGTGTGGACCGACCGGCCTTCGACCATGACGTCATCCCGACGACGTGGCGCGAGATCGGCGTGGGCGTCGTGGGCACGGTGCCCGTCACCGAGGGGCTGAGCTATCGCCTCTACCTCGTGAACGGTCTGCGGGCCGAGAGCTTCTCGGCCGCCGAAGGGATCCGCGGTGGCCGCCAGGAAGGGCGCGAAGCGACGTTCGCGAACCCATCCCTCACCGGCCGCCTCGAGTGGGTGCGCCCCGGCCTGCGCGTCGGTGGCTCGTTCTGGTACGGCGGCACGACGGCGGGGGACACTCTGCTCGGCACTGGCACCTTTGACGCGCCGGTCGCGCTCTTCTCCGCCGACGCCCGGTACGAGCGCGGGGGGCTGGCGCTGCGCGCAGTCGCCGTCACGATCGGCGTGAGCGACGCCGACACGATCAACGGGCTCTACGGCACCGCCGTCGGGAGCCGGATCTCGGGCGCCTACGCGGAGGCGGCCTACGACGTCCTCCGGCTCCTGGTCCGCGGCACCTCCCAGCGGCTCAATGCCTTCGTCCGCCACGAACGCTACGACACTCAAGCCGACGTCCCGGCCGGGACCACGCGCGACCGCGGCTTCGCCCGGAGGATCACCACGCTGGGCCTGTCGTACAAGCCCACGTGGAACACCGTCTTCAAGGGCGACTACGAAGTGCGGCGGACCGCGGCGGGGACGGGCGAAGGGGAGACGCTGCGGCTGGGCGTCGGCTACCAGTTTTGAGGCTTTGGCTTCTGATCGGCGCCCTGCTGGCACAGGGCGCCCCCCCGGCGAAGGTCACCGCGTCGGTGCGCCGTATCTTCGGACCCGGGGCGGAAGTCCGGACTCTCACGGTGGGCGCGGACACGGTTCTGCGTGTCGCGCGCGGAGACTCCCTCCTCGGCTTCGCGATGGTGCGCGCCGTCCGTGGCAAGGATCAACCGATCACATTTCTGGTGGCCACGGACTCGCTCGACCGGCTGCGCGACGTGGACATCCTCGTGTACCGTGAGCCGTACGGTGGCGAGGTGGCGTACGACGCCTGGCGCCGGCAGTTCCGGGGGAAAACGGCGACCGACCGGCTGGAGGTCGGGAAGGACATTCGCAGCATTTCAGGCGCGACGATCAGCGTCAACTCCGTAACGCTCGGGGTGCGGCGGGCGCTGGCCGACCTCGCGGCGTGGCATCGCTCAGGAGCGATCCGATGATCTGGCGGACGCTGCCGCCGGCCCTGCGGAGCGTCGCGTGGTGGGTCACGCTCGTCCAACTGGTCGGGTACACGACCTCGCTCGTCTTCGTGTGGCACACGACGCGCTTGGTCCCGGCCGGCGTGGCCAGCCGGTATCGCGGGAGCGAGGGGGGAGGGATCGACGTCGCAGCCGACACGGCGCAGGCCGCGGTGGCCATGCAGTTCCCCAAATCGCTGGGCGAGATGCTGACGATCACCCACACGCACCTGCTCAGCATGGCCGTGATTTTCGCCATCAGTGGCGCGGCGCTGGCGTTGTGCACCCAGCCGTCCGACCGCTGGAAACGGTTTCTCATCGTGGAGCCGTTCGTCGCGTTGCTGGTGTCGTTCAGCGCGATGTGGCTGATGCGTTACGTGGATGGTCGCTTCGCCTGGCTGCTCGAGGCGTCGAGCGCGGTCCTCGCGGTGACCTTCTACGCGCAGTCCTACCTGATTCTCCGCGAGCTTGCCGCGATCCGTCGCGAAACGAGGGGATGACCGTGAACCGGCGCCACTTTGTCGGGCTCGCCGGCCGTGGGGCGGCGGGATTATGGGCCGGGGGGCTGTGGGGGCTGTGGGGGCTGGGGGGGCTGGGGGGGCTGGCGCGGGTCGCGCCGCGCGACGACGTCTTCGTCGAGCGCTGGTCGTGGGTGATGGGCCAGGCGGCGCACCTGATGGTGTTCGCCGCGTCGGAACAGGAAGGGCTCGACGCATGCGCTGCGGCTCTGGCCGAGTTGCGGCGGGTTGAAGCCCGGCTCTCCCTGTTCGACGATGCCAGCGACCTCGCGGAGCTGAACCGGCGCGCCGGCCGCGCCCCGCTCCGCGTGGACGTCGATCTCCGGGCGGTGCTGAGTGCGGCCATCGCCTTCCGCCGCGCGACCGCCGGAGGGTTCGACGTCGCGGTCGAGCCGCTCATGCGGCTGTGGGGGTTCCACCGGCCCCGGCGGAGCGAACCGACACCGGCCGAAATCGCGGAGGCCCGCGCCGCCGTTCGCGCGGCTGAAATCCGGCGGGTGGGTGACCGGGCCTTCCTGCCGTCCGCGCATACGCAGCTCGATTTCGGCGGGATCGGCGTCGGGTACGGAATCGATCGGGCGATGGCCGTGCTGCGCGGGCTGGGCATCCGGCGCGCGTTCGTGGACGTCAGCGGCGATTGTGGCGCTTTGGGGGCCCCGCCGGGCACTGACGGCTGGAGTGTGGCCGTGGCCGACCCGCGCACCCCGGGCGCGATCCTCGTCGAGCGGCGGCTGCGCGACGCGGCCCTGGCCACCTCGGCAAACACAGTCGCCGTCCACCGGTATGGTCGCGCGGTCCGGGGTCACGTCATGAACCCGACCACCGGCCGGCCGGCGGAGGGTCGTCGGCAGGCGACGGTCGTGGCCCGCACCGCCGTGGCGGCCGACGCGCTGTCGACCGGCATGCTGGTCTCGGGACGGATTCCCGCGCGCGGAGAGGTCCTGCGCGCATACGTCGTCTCGTGACCCGCGCCATCCCGCTTGTCGTCTTCGTCGCCGCCCTGTGCGTCGCCGGAGCTGCTGCCTGCCGGCCGGCGCGCCGGGGGCCCACCATCGCCCGCGCCTGGGACGTGATGGGGACCGTGTTCACCGCCGCGGCTTGGGGTCCGGACTCCGCCGCCCTGGACCACGCGCTCGAGCGGGCGGCGGAGTCGATCCGCGTCGTCGACTCCCTCCGTGCGAGTGGCCGGCCCGTCGGCGCCGCGGTACTGCACCAGGCGCGCTCCGTGGCCCGAACCGCTGGCGTGCGGTTCGACGCCGACTCGGCGGCGCAGGGCTACGCCCTCGATCGCGCCGCGTTGGCGCTGGCGGGTGTCGCTGACAGCGCGTTGCTCGACTTGGGTGGCCCCATCCTCTGGATCGGCACCCGCCCCACGCGGCGTCGCGTCGGGATCGCCGATCCGGAGAACCCGTTACGGACGCTGGCCGTGGTCGAGCTGACCGGGGGGAGCGCACTGAGCACGACCGTCGAGTCGGAGCGGCGCGGGACGCGGTCGGTGACCGTGCTCGCGCCCAGCAGCCTCGCGGCCGACATGTGGTCTACGGTGCTGTTCTCGCTCGGCTGTGATCGGGCGCTGGCGGTGGGGGCGGCAGGGGGGGTGAGCGTCGTCTGTGCCGACTCGGGGCGGGTGCGCTGGACGGCGGACCTCGAGGGTCGGGTGCTGCCTGCGCGCGGGCCTTGACCCGCGCCCGCTCCTGGTCCAGCGCGCGCAGTGCGCGGCTCCACGAGTCGTTGGTGAGCCCCTGATAACTGATACTGAGGGTCTCGCGGAAGCTGATCCCCTCCTCGAACAGGTAAATCGCGACCGCCTGCTGTCGCGCGTCGAGCTGGTACGACCCCCAGGTGGGCGACAGGGGGACGATGCCGATGGGGCGGTACAGGCGCCCGCGGCTGGTGATGTTGACGTCCTCGGGGTTGAAGCGCGCCTGCGGCACCAGGCCCAGGAACGTGACGACGACCAGGGTGCGGCCGCCGGCTCCGCCCCGCTCGGCTGCCGCGTCGATGTCGTCGTGCCGGCTTTGGACGAGCTGGGTGAGCGAGCGGTAGGTGTCCGACGCGAGCAGGCGAATGACCTGCTCGTCGAGCGGCAGGACCTGGATCTCGACCGTGCCCGTGGTGAACCGCACGACGATGTCGTCCCGCTTGAGCGTCCCGAAGCCGGGGGGGATGGTGTCTTGAGCGTCGGCGGAACGTTGGACAGATGGAACGATGGAAAGAAGGGCAACGACCAAGAGAACGTTCCAACGTTCCATCATTCCCCCGTTCCCTTGATCAGTCCCTCAATCGCTTCTCGCAAATCTTCCACACCCTCCCCCGTCCGCGCGCTCGTCACGACAATTTGATCCTCGGGCAGCGCGAGCGCCGCGCGGAGCTCCTGCTCGCGGACCTGCCGCTGTCGACGCGGAAGCTTGTCGGCTTTGGTGAGGGCCGCAAGCACGCGCGTGCCGCGCTCGGCGAGCAGGTCCTGCATCGTCCCGTCGTCCGCGGACGGCGCGTGGCGGAGGTCGAGTAGCCAGACGACGCCCCGCAGGCCCTCGCGGACCAGGGCGTGGCGCACGAGACGGCGGAACGCGCTCCGCTCCCCTTGGGAAGCCCGCGCGTATCCGTACCCCGGAAGATCGAGGAAGTACAGGGCGTTGGGCAGGTTCACCTGGAACACGTTCAAGGTCCGTGTTTTCCCCGGCGTCGCGGAGACCTTGGCGATCCGCCGTCCCACCAGCGCGTTCAGCAGGGTCGACTTGCCGACGTTGGAGCGACCGACGAAGGCGACTTCAGGGAGCTGTGGATCGAGGAGCGCATCGGCGCGGGGGAACGAGCCGATGTAACGAGGGTCGGTCAGGCTTCTTTCTTCTGGCGGGGGCGCTCGGTGACGAGGAGCGGCGCGCGGCCGGCGGTCACGCACTCGGCCGTGATCGCGACCTCGCGCACGTCATCGCGGCTGGGCAGCTCGAACATGATCTCGGTCATCATCTCCTCGAGAATCGCGCGCAATCCCCGGGCCCCGGTGCCTCGCTTGATCGCCTTCTGGGCGATGGCGCGCAGGGCCTCCTTCTCGATCGTGAGCCGCACGTCCTCCAGCTCGAACAGTTTCTGGTATTGCTTGACGAGCGCGTTCTTGGGCTCGACCAGGATGCGGACGAGAGCATCCTCGTCCAGGGCGTCGAGCGGGACGGCCACGGGCAGGCGGCCGACCAGCTCCGGGATCAGCCCGTAGCGCAGCAGGTCGTCCGGCTCCACGTCGACGAAGGGGTTGCGCTTCAGCTTCTCGGCGAGCCCCTTCTCGACTTCTTCCTTGGTGAAGCCGATCTGCCGGCGCCCCGTGCGGGACTCGATGATCTTCTCGAGCCCGTCGAACGCGCCGCCGCAGATGAACAGGATGTCCTTGGTGTTGACCTGGATGTATTCCTGCTGCGGGTGCTTCCGGCCGCCTTGCGGCGGCACGCTCGCGACGGTGCCCTCCAGGATCTTGAGCAGCGCCTGTTGGACGCCCTCGCCGGACACGTCGCGTGTGATGCTGGGGTTCTCCGACTTGCGGGCGATCTTGTCGATTTCGTCGATGTAGACGATGCCGCGCTCGGCTTCGGAGACGTTGAAGTCCGCCGCCTGCAGCAGCCGCACCAGGATGTTCTCCACGTCCTCACCGACGTATCCCGCCTCGGTGAGCGTGGTCGCGTCGGCGATGGTGAACGGCACGTCGAGGATGCGGGCCAGCGTCTGCGCCAGCAGCGTCTTGCCCACCCCGGTGGGGCCGAGCAGGAGGATGTTGCTCTTGTCGAGCTCGACCTCGTTCTCCCTGCCCGAGTGGGAGTTGATGCGTTTGTAATGGTTGTAGACCGCGACGGCCAGGGTTTTCTTGGACCGCTCCTGCCCGATCACGTACTGGTCCAGCACGTCCTTGATCTCCGCGGGCGTGGGGACCTGCGTGATCGCCTCAGCGACCTCGCGCTCCTCGTCCTCCGCCAGAATCTCGTTGCAGAGGGCGATGCACTCGTTGCAGATGTACACGGACGGCCCGGAGATGAACTTCCGGACGGAGTCCTTGGACTTGCCGCAGAACGAGCAGCGCAGGTGCTTATCGTGAGACATGGCTTCTTAGTATGGGAAGGGCGTCCGGTCGGCGCAAGGGATCACTTCTTCTTCCCATCGCCCATCTCCTGGAAATTGGAGATGACGTGGTCAATCAGGCCGTACTCCTTCGCCTCCTCGGCGGACATGAAGCGGTCGCGATCCATGTCCTTCTCGATCTGCTCGACCGGCTTCCCGGTGTGCTTGGCGTACAGCTCGTTGAGCGTGCCCCGGAGGTACAGGATCTCCCGGGCCTGGATCTCGATGTCCGACGCCGTCCCCTGGGTGCCCCCCGAGGGCTGGTGCATCATGATCCGGGCATGCGGCAGCGCGGACCGCTTTCCCTTGCGCCCGGCGGCGAGGAGGAACGAGCCCATCGAGGCCGCCATGCCCATGCAGATCGTGTTCACGGGCGCGCGCAGGAATTGCATCGTGTCGTAGATCGCCATCCCCGACGACACGAGGCCACCGGGCGAGTTGACGTAGACGTAGATGTCCCGCTCGGGATTGTCGGCGTCGAGGAACAGCAGCTGCGCGATGATGATGTTCGAGACCTCGTCGTTGATCGGGGTCCCGAGGAACACGATCCGGTCCATCAGCAGCCGGCTGAAGATGTCGTAGGTTCGCTCGCCACGGCTCGAGCGCTCGATGATGTAGGGCGGATAAATCTGGCTTCGGGTCACGTGTGCTCCACGGTGGACTGCGAGAGAAGGTGCGCGAACACCTTCTCTTCGGTGATGCTCCGCTCGACGTCGCGGAGCCGTTTCGCCTTCTCGAGCGACGCATACAGCTGCGCCGCCGGCATCCCGCGCCGTGCCGCCAGCTCCTGGATGCGCTGGTCCAGCTCGGCTTCGGTCGCCCGTAACTGCTGTGCCTCGACCACGTAGTCGAGCACCAGGTCGCGACGCACCTGCGCTTCGGCCACCGGCCGGAACTCCTGCGCGAACGTCGGCCACCGGTCCTCGGGCACGTCGTACGCCTGCGCGTACACGTACAGCGCGCGCTCGACGAGCGGCCGCGGTGCGGTGACGTTGTTCGCGGCCACGAGCTGCTCGATCAGCTCCGCGCGCACCCGCGCGTCGGCCTCCCGCTCGGCCTCCTTCCGCAGGTCCTCGCCGACCGCGCGCCGCAGCGCGTCCAGCGATTCGAAATCCCCCACTTCCCGCGCGAACGCGTCGTCGAAGGGGGCCAACTCCTGCCGCTTCACCTCGTGGAGCGTGATCCGAACGTCGCGCGTCTGCCCGCGCTTCACCTCCTCGGCGAAATCGTCTGGGAAGCGGACCGTCGCGTCCACTGTTTCGCCGGGCAGCAGTCCCATGATCCGCTCCTCGACGTCGGGGATGGCTCGTCCCTCGCCCAGCACCACCTGGTAGGGCTGGGGGTCCTTCGCCTCGCCGCCTTCGCGCGTCGCGATGGTGACGTGCACCAGGTCCTTGGGCTTCGGTTTCTCGCCCGCGACCGGCGTCCACGGAGCCCGCTGCGCCCGCATCTCGTTCAGCTGGGCGTCGATCTGTGCCTCGCTGACGGCGGGCACCGTGCGTTTGAGGCGGAACCCACCCAGCCGCTGCAGCTTGAGGTCGGGCTTCACCTCGACGTGAAACTCGAACGTGACCGGCGCCCCTTGCTCCCACTTCAAGTTGTGAATGTGCGGGTCGGCGATGGGCTTGAGCTGCTCCTGCTCGAGCGCGACCCGCCAGCTCTGCTGGACCAGCTCCTGGAGCGCTTGCTGACGGATGTCCTCGGCGAATTTCTTGCGCACCACCGCGGCCGGCGCCTTCCCCTGACGGAAGCCGGGAAGCCGGGCCCGCTGCTGGTAGGCGCGGGTCGCTCGCTCCTCGGCGGCGGCCACACTCTCCGGAGGCACCGTGACCGCCAGGGACGTTTCCCCGGGCTCGGTGTGGGTCTTCTTGACTAGAATGTCGGGCATGTGGACTGGAATCTAACTGACGGGACCAGGGCCTCGGGGCTAGGGCCTGGGGGAGACAAGCCCGAACCCCCTAGGCCCCAGCCCCTAGCCCCCAGGCCCCAGATGCGACCGGAGGGACTCGAACCCCCATGGGTTGCCCCACCAGCTCCTAAGGCTGGCGCGTCTGCCAGTTCCGCCACGGTCGCCGGCTGCCCCGCAATTTACAATGTCAGCGCGATCCCTCGCTGGTCGTGGCGGACCGCCCGCCCGTCGCACGGGCCAGCTGAATCCCGTTGAAGAGGAACTTGAACGTCCCGTGCGGCTGGCCGCGGAACAGGATCTCGGGCCCGAACAGGTAGAGCGTGCCGCGGCCCACGTTCGCCTCCGCCGCGGCGAGCCCGTCCTTCAAGTACGCCTGGCCCCAGGCCCACCCGCTGCGCAACGGATGGTCGGTCTCGTACCACGCGACGGGCCGCGCCGACTCGGGCGTCGCGCCGGGCGCAGCACGGAACACCGGGCTCTCGTCGAAGAATACGTCCACGCGGTCGCTCAGGCCGTAGGCGATCGGTCGCGTGTTGTCGACGCGGACCTGGAGCACCGAGCCCGGCACATAGAACTTCTCGTTGGGTAGGGGCTTGCCCTCCGCGACGAGCTGGTTCGTGAACGGCAGGCCCAGGTGCGTGGCGAGGCTCGTGGAACTGCCGATCGCGATGATCGTCCCCCCCGCGTTCAGGAACTCACGCAGCTGCGGCACCGTCTTCTCGGGCGTCACGCGTCCGAGGCGCGGTCGATACTCGGCGGGGATACTCGCGGGGTCGGGGGCCGCGCCGAACCCCGGCCCGTCGCCCCCCCCACCGCCCCCACCGCCGCCACCGCCCCCACCGCCCCCAGCGCCCCCTGCCCCCGGCACCGCCCCGTCGGGGAGGATCAGCACGTCGAACCGCGCGGCGAGGTTGCCGGCGTCGAGCGTCGCCGGATACACCACCTCGAACGGAAACTCGAACCGCTCGAGGAGCCAGCGCGTCCAGCCCGACGGCATGGAGCCCCCGTACCGATCCCACAGGGCGACGCGGACCGGCTGCAGGCGCATCGTCGCGCTCGTCGGGGGTGCGCGCCGGATGCCCTCGAAGTTGAGGCCCAGCTCGGCGGCCAGCTGACGGACGAGTGCCGTACTCGCTGCCGTCCGCGGGATGAAGATCGTGCCCGCCGGGTAGGTCTTGCCGTTTGCCGAGAGCGGTTGGCTGAGCCAGTACACGGCTTGCTGTTTGGCGAGCAGGCGATTCGTCGCGATGGCTGCGTCGTTGACCTGGTGTGACAGCATATACCCGGCGGCGCCATCGGCCCGCGCGACTGTGCCGGCGGGCGGCGTGGCGAGCCCGTCGATCCGCTCGAACGGGCCGTCGAACCCGTCGAGGATCCGGTCGAAGCGCACGCCCATCTGGTAGGCGAGGGTGTAGCCCGCATTGTCGTAGGGCGGGATCGGCGGGCCACCGGGGTAGCGGAAGTCGTTGGGGTGGTCCTGCGGCTCGAACATGTCGAGGACGTGGGGCCGAAACGCCTGGTTGGTCTTCACCACGTAGGAGCCGGCGGCGTAGTGCGTGCCCGCGACGTCGAAGGGGCCCGTCGCGCGCAGCACCGTGATGCCGTTCTTGATCAGCGCATTGACGAACTTGGTCGCCGTGGGGAAGTCCGCCTGGTCGGCGGGCAGGATGTACCCGCGGGGGTCGCGTTCGGCCGGGTCGCGCAGGACCGCGAAATACTTGACGGGTACGCCGGCGCCGCGAGGCGCCACGCTGTCGCGCCGCAGCGCCGCCTTCACCGCCTCGATGCGCTGCGGGTGGATCGTCCAGCTGTCGCGACTGCCGCGCTCGATCGAGTTCTTCCCCATCCGATAGATGTTGAAGAGCAGCGTCTCGCGATAGCGCGACGCGTAGTCGAGCACGGCGCGGTTGGCGGTGATCGAGTACTCGACTGACTGGCGGAAGTGCCAGCGCTGCGGCGTCACAGGGAAGGGGTAGTCGCCGCTGGGCAGCAGGCGGTCGGGGACGAAGGGGATGTCGATCGGCGTGGGATTGCCGACGGACTCCGTCAGGAGCCCGATCTGATTGTGGAAGTAGGTGCTCGTGCGCAGGCCGCCGTTCCACCAGGTGGAGTAGTTCGCGCCGCGGCGCATCGTCGCCCCGGGCTTGCCCTCCGCCACGAACCGGTTGTGCATTGCGGCGCCCACGGCGTCAATGCCGAGCGGCACCAACGGGTCGTAGAAATAGTTGAAGGGGTCGCGGAACGGCGGCGCGAACAGCACGGCTCCGGCCGGCCCCGTCTGATGGTGGTTGTACACGATCTGCGGAAACCATTCGTGGAACAGCACGCGCGTCATGTTCTCGGTCTCGGGCTGGTTGACCATGTAGAAGTCGCGGTTGTTGTCGTGCCCGATGTACTTTTGGTACAGGCGCGGGATGTTGCCGCTGTTCCGCTTGAGGGTGTCGGGCTCGCGCATGTACCAGCTCGACACCAGCTCCATCCCGTCCGGATTCGCGTGGACGGCGAGGATGATCACGTCGTTCAGGATTCGCATCGTCTCCGGATCGTCGCGACTCACCATCTGGTAGACCAGCTCCATCAGCTGTGCGGCGCCGAGCACCTCGGTAGCGTGGAGCCCGCCGTCGATCCACACGACCGCTTTCCCCTCCGCCGCCAGCGCGCGCGCCTGCTCGTCGGTCAAGCCTTCCGCGTGCGCCAGGCGCTGGGCGATCTCCTTGTAGCGCGCGAGGTTCCTCAGGTTGTCCGGCGCCGACAGGATCGCCATCAGCTGGGGCCTGCCCTCCGCCGTCATGCCGATCGTGTCGAGCAGCATGCGCGGCGACTGGCGCGCGAGCTGCGGCCAGTAGGCGAGCAGCTGCGTGTAGGTCGCGAGCCGGTAGTCGGCGCCGATGTCGAACCCGAGCGCCTCGCGAGGAGGGGTGACGCGGGTCTGCGCCAGGGCCGGCGCGGCGAGCAGGACGGCGAGGCACAGCGCGATAACGGTGCGGGAGCGGGACAGCGTGTGGGTCGTGGGCATGACGGTACCGTCCGTTGAGGGGTAGCGCTGGCGGACGATAGAGAGGCTAGCGGCCGGCGCTCAAGCGCGCCAGGGCGGCGCGTGCCTCGTCCACGTAGGCCTTCAGCTCGGGGTCGGCGTGGCGCCACGCCTCCACCACCAGGGTGTAGCCGGCGATCGCCCGCTCGCGGTTGCCGAGCCGCTCGTTGACGCGGCCTCGTTCCAGGGCGCGCAGCATGTCGAGCGGCAGGAGCGGCAGGAATCCCACCTGCGGGCGGTCGAGCAGCACCGCCGCCTCGGCGTGGCGTCCCCGCGCTGCCATGAGCTGCGCGTGGACCAGCTCGTCGATGGAGCACGCCCCGTAACACGCGGAGTCGGGCACCGCGTCGAACTGGCGGAGCGCCGCGGCGGTGTCGCCCCGCGCCAGGGTCAGATAGGCCCGGGTCACGGCCGCGAGGTACGCGATGAAGTCGCGCGCGACGGGCGGCGCCTGCGGCGGCAGGGGTCGCTGCTGCCTCCGGTCCATTGTGCGCACCATCCCGAGCAGCGCCGTCGTATCGCGGCGCGCGGCGAGGAGGGGGGCGGCGAAAATCGCCCCCTGACCGGGCTGGGAGACCCAGGCCGCCGCCAGGCGGCCGGCGCTGTCGGGCGGCACCGCGCCGAGTAGGATCAGCTGCGCGACGATCAGGGGGACCGGGCTGGCGTTACCGTAGGCCTCCCGCAGGTGCCCGCGGGTGGCGAGGGCGGCCGGGAGGGCGAACACGGCGTAGGTCGCCTGCTTCCCCTGCGCGCTCTCGCGCGCGGCGGCGGCGCGCAGCAACTGGACGAGCACTTCGGCCGAGTCCATCCAGCGGTTGGTCTCCCGCCACACCCCCATCAGGATCTCGGGCGGACTGCTGTCCACGATGCGCGCCATCGCGCCGGCGCGTGTGTTGGGATCGAGCAAGTCCAGGATCAAGCGGGTGTCCTGCGCCGAGCGCCCGACGGCCCCGGCGGCCAGGAATGCTTCTCCGTAGCGGCGCGCTCCCGCGGGCCCATCTCGCTCGAGGGCGAGCCCCACCGCGTGCACGTAGGAGGGGGTGAATGCCGAATCGAGCGCGATCGCGCGGTCGAACGCATCGAGCGCGGCGCGGGCCGGCACGCCGGCCAGGCCCCCGAAGTGGTGGCGCGCGTCCCCCAGCATGTACCACAGCTCCGGATCGTCTGGGTAGCGCCGCACCGCTTCGTCGAGCGTAGCCACGACCCGCCGCCCGTACGTCCACCACCGCCCGGCAAGGCGCTGCGGCCCCGCCCACACGACTGCCGTGAGCGACTCCGACAGGACGGCGAAGCTGTCCCTCGGCGCCAGCCCGTGGTTCAAGCCGCCCGCCACGAGGCGGTAGACGCGGTAGGTCGAATCCTCCTCCGTTCGGTGCTGCCACCCCGCCGCCAATCCCGCGTGGCTCCACGCGAGCGTGAACCCGCTGTCGAGCCCGATCGCGCGCTGGTAGAACATGAGCGCCGAGTCCCACTCGGAGCGCCGCAAGAACTGCTCGCCTTGGAGGAACGCTTTCAGGGCAGGCAGCGAGCGCGAGCCGAGCGACGCGCTCCGCACAGACCCGATGGCGCGAGTCCGGCCCAGCTCTCGCAGCACCGCCACGGTGAGCGAGTCCGCCAGACGGTCCAGTCGTGCGGATGCCTCGCGCCGCTCGATGTCGCGCCGCTCGCCGCTCCGGACGTCGAGCACGGTGGCCGTGAGCCGGACGGAGTCGGGGCCGGCGGCGAGCAGCTGGCCGTACACCACCGTGCCCGCCCCGGTCTCGCGGCCCAACGCCTGCGCCGACGCCGGGTCCGCCCGGCCGCTCCAGCGCTTCACGATCAGCGTGGGGGAGACGGTGCGCAGCGGGCCGGCGCCATCCAGGCTGCGCGACAGCACGTCCACGAGCCCTTCGCGCCACAGCGCCAGGTCGGCCGCGCCGAGCACGTCAAAGGGTGCCACGGCCAGCCGGTTTTCATCCAGCGCCACCGCCCGGGGGGAGTGGAGCGCCCACCACCCGCCGCCGAGCAGCGCGGCGGCGAGGACCCCGCCCCCGATCCACCAGTTGCGGGGCCGCCGCAGGACGTGGCGCAGCGTCGCGCCCGCCCCCGACGTGATCGCCAGCGAGCCGCTCGGCGTCGCCAGCGCCTCGAGCAGCTGTTGGATCTCCGCGGCGCTCTGCGGGCGGTCAGGCGGGTTCTTCTCGAGGCAGCGCATCACCAGGTCGGCCAGGGCCGGGGGCAGCGCGGGCCGCCGGTCCGTGATCGGCTCGACCGGCTCGGTGATGTGGGCCGCCAGCATCTGGTGCGGCGAGAGCGACGTGAACGGCGGCCGGCCCGTCAACATCTCGTAGGCCATGGCGCCGAGGGCGTAGATGTCGGCGCGGTGATCGATGTCGGGGTCGCCGGCCGCCTGCTCCGGCGCCATGTACGTGGGCGTCCCGAGGGCGACGCCCACCGACGTCAACCCGCTCTGCCCCTTCGCTTGGCTGACCGCCTTGGCCACGCCGAAGTCGGCGACGACGGCGTGGCCGCCCGAGAGCAGCACGTTGTCGGGCTTGATGTCGCGGTGCACGATGCCGCGCGCGTGCGCGTAGGCGAGGGCGTCCGCTACGTCCTTGAGGATGCGGACGGCGTCGCGCACCGGCAGCTCGCCTTCCCGCGCCAGCCGGATGCGCAGCGCCTCGCCCTCGACGAGCGGCATCGTGTAGTAGAGGACGTCCGCCGAGCCGCCCGCCGTGAGCAAGGGGACGATGTGCGGGTGCTGCAACGACGCGGAGAGCTGGATCTCGCGATTGAAACGGTCGACGCTGATCTCCGCCGCCAGCTCGGGCGGCAGGACCTTGATGACGACGCGGCGGGCGAGCCGCGTCTCCTCCGCGACGAAGACGCGACTCATCCCGCCGCCGCCCAACTCCTTCTCGATGCGATACGCCGCCCCGAGGGCGGCTTGTAGGCGGTCGGACAGCTCGGCCATGAGCGCCTAAGATAACGCGTTGACGATACCGCCGGGCGGGCCTACTTTCCCGTGCCGTGCCGCCACATCGTCTCCGTTTCTGCCTGACCCTGACGGCGCTGCTGTCGGCCGTCGCCGGCTGCGGCGGGCCATTCCCCCAATCGACGCTCGCCCCGAAATCCGACTACAGCACCGCGGTGGACCAACTGTTCACCGACATCTTCTGGTGGGCGGTGGTCGTGTTCGTGATCGTCGAGGGGTTGTTGCTGTTTGTGATCATCCGCTACCGCCGCCGGGAGGGCGCGGGCGAGCCCAAGGCCCTGCACGGTCACACCGCGCTCGAGATCGGGTGGACGCTCGCCCCCGCGCTCATCCTCGTGTTCATCGCGGTGCCGACGATGCGCACGATCTTCGCCACCGCGGGCCGCGCGCCGGAAGGAGCGCTGCGCGTCGAGGTGATCGGCCACCAATGGTGGTGGGAGTACCGCTACCCAGCCCTCGGCATCGTCACGGCGAACGAGCTGCACCTGCCGGTGGGGACGCCCATCCTGCTCGAGATGACGTCGGCGGACGTGATCCACAGCTTCTGGGCGCCGGGCCTGGGCGGGAAGCGCGACCTGACGCAGGGTCGCACGACGCGGATCGCGTTCCGCGCCGACTCGACCGGCGAGTATTGGGGCCAGTGCGCCGAGTTCTGCGGCGCGTCGCACGCGAACATGCGGCTGCGCGTGTTCGTCGAGCCCGACTCCGCGTTCCGGGCGTGGGCCGCGCGCCAGACCGGCGCTCCCGCCCCGCCGGCGCGGGGGTCCGTCGCCGAGCGGGGGCGGCAGGTGTTCGCGCGCAGCGCCTGCCTCGGCTGCCACACGATTGAAGGGGTATCGCGCGGCGCGATCGGACCGAACCTGACGCACGTCGCCAGTCGCACGACCCTCGCGGGCGCGTTGTTCCCGAATACCGCGGATCACCTGCGGCGCTGGATCGCGAACGCCCCGTCGCTCAAGCCCGGCGCGCAGATGCCCCCGCAGGCCCTGCCGGAGGAGGATCTGGCCGCGCTCGTCGCCTACCTCGAGAGCCTGCGATGAAGAACTGGCTCACGACGACCGATCACAAGCGGATCGGCCTGCTGTACTTCTGGACCGCGCTGGCGTTCTTCCTCATCGGCGGGCTCGAGGCGCTGGTGATCCGCGCCCAGCTCGCCCGGCCGGAAGGGATCGGCGTGAGTGCCGAGCTTTACAATCAGATGTTCACGATGCACGGCACGACGATGGTGTTCCTGGCGCTGATGCCGCTCTCGGCCGCCTTGTTCAACTACATCATCCCGCTCCAGATCGGCGCGCGCGACGTTGCCTTCCCGCGCCTCAACGCCTTCAGCTACTGGGTGTTCCTGCTGGGCGGGCTGTTCCTGAACGCGAGCTTCGTGGCGGGGCCGCTGTTCGGCGCGCCCAGCCTCAGCGTCGCGCCCGACGGCGGCTGGTTCGCGTACGCGAACCTGACCGAACGGCAGTTCTCGCCGGGCCCGAACATCGACTTCTGGTTGCTGGGTCTCCAGATCCTCGGCATCGCGTCGCTCGCGGCGGGGTTCAATTTCATCGTCACGATCCTGAACATGCGGGCGCCGGGCATGCGGATGATGCGCCTCCCGGCGTTCAGTTGGATGACGCTGGTCACCCAGTTCCTCGTGATCACCGCCTTCCCGGTCATCACGGTAGCCCTCGTGCTCCTGATGTTCGACCGGCTCTTCGGGACGCACTTCTTTGTGCCGGCCGGCGGTGGCGATCCGATCCTGTGGCAGCACCTCTTCTGGCTGTTCGGCCACCCCGAGGTCTACATCCTCATTCTCCCGGCGATGGGGATCGTCTCCGAAGTCCTGCCGACGTTCTCCCGGAAGCCGCTGTTCGGGTACACCGTCGTCGTGTACTCCGGGGTGCTGATCGGGTTCATGGGCTGGGGGGTGTGGAGCCACCACATGTTCTCCGTGGGACTCGGGCCCATCGCCGACTCCGTGTTCTCCGCCACCACGATGCTCATCGCCATCCCGACCGGCGTGAAGATCTTCAACTGGATCGGGACGATGTGGGGCGGCCAGATCCGGTTCACGACGGCGATGCTGTTCGCCGTCGGCTTCATCGCCATGTTCATCATCGGCGGGCTGTCGGGTGTGACGCACGCCTCACCGCCGGCGGACCTGCAGCAGACCGACACCTACTACGTCGTGGCGCACATCCATTACGTGCTGTTCGGCGGTACGATGCTCGGCCTGTTCGCCGGGATGTATTACTGGTGGCCCAAGATGACCGGCCGCCAGCTCTCCGAGACGCTCGGGAAGTGGCACTTCTGGCTCACGTTCATCGGGATGAACCTCGCCTTCTTCCCCATGCACTTGAGCGGCCTGCTCGGCATGCCGCGGCGGATCTATACCTACGCGCCGCAGCTCGGCGTCAGCAGCTTCAACCTCATCTCTACCGTGGGGGCGTTTCTGATCGGCGTATCGGTCGTCGTGTTCCTGTGGAACCTGTGGCGCACGCGCACGAAGGGCGAGCCGGCCGGCAACGATCCCTGGGGCGGCGCGACGCTCGAATGGACGATCTCGTCCCCGCCGCCGGTCCACAACTTCGACGTGATCCCCACGGTGACGAGCCGGCTGCCGCGCTGGACCGCGACCCGGATGCGGGCGGTTCCGGAAGGTGCGGAGGGGGCGCCCGGACCAATCCACGTCCCGGGCGGCTCCTGGTGGCCGATGATCACGGCGCTGGGGCTGCCGCTGATGGCCATCGGCGCCCTGTCGCACCAGGTCTGGGTGGTGCTGCTGATCGGCTTGCCGATCACGCTCGTCGGCATCTACCGCTGGGCCTACGAGCCCTTCGAGGTCTGAGATGAGCCACGCGACCAGCATGGGCGTCGACAGCCGCAAGATGGCGTTCTGGGCCTTCATCGGCTCGGAGTGCCTGCTCTTCGGCTCGCTCATCTCGACGTATCTGATCTACAAGGGGAAGAGCCTCGTCGGGCCGTACCCACACGAGATCCTGAACATCCCGTTTACGTCGTTCAGCACTTTCGACCTGCTGATGTCGAGTCTCGCGATGGTCCTGGCGCTGGCGGCGATCCAGCGCGGCGACCTGCGCCAGGGGAAGCTGTGGCTGTTCGTCACGGCGCTGCTCGGCCTGGTCTTTCTGGGCGGGCAGGTCTATGAATTCAGCTCGTTCGTGCACGAGGGGTTGGGCCTGACCACCAACCTCTTCGGCTCGACGTTCTTCGTGTTGACCGGGACGCACGGCGCGCACGTCACGGTCGGCGTGATCTGGCTGCTCACGCTGTGGACGCAGGCCATGCGCGGCAAGCTGGGGCCGCGCCAGGCGGTGACTGTGGAGATCGCGGGGCTGTACTGGCACTTCGTGGACGTCGTGTGGATCGTGATCTTCACCCTCGTCTATCTGATCCAGTGAGCGGAGAGTCGGCATGAGCGAGCAGGCGCACGCGACCACCGGAACCTACCTGCGGATCGCCGCGATCCTCGTGATGATCACGCTGATCGAGGTTGGGGTGTTCTACGTCCCCGCCTTCCAGCCGATGCTGGTGCCCGTGCTGCTGGTGTTGTCGGCAGTGAAGTTCGCGTTGGTGGTGCTCTTCTATATGCACCTCAAGTTCGACAACCGGCTGTTCGCGTTCCTGTTCAGTGGACCCTTGCTGCTGGCGATCGGCGTGATGATCGGCCTGCTCTTCATCTTCTTCGGGGCGGTGCGGATCCGGTCGGGCGTGTGAACCCGCCGCCCCCCTGGAATCGGTGGGACCTGCATCCCACCGTCCTGATAGGGCTCGTCCTCCTGGGCGGGCTCTACGCGCGTTTAGGTGGTCTCAAGGCGCCACGACGCCACGTTGCAAGCTTCGCCGGAGCCCTACTCGTGCTGTTCGCTGCCCTGAACGGGCCGCTGCACAACCTGTCCGATTCCTACCTCTTCAGCGCTCATATGGCGCAGCACCTCGTCCTGACGCTCCTGTTCCCGCCGCTGCTGCTGTACGGGACGCCGGCCTGGGCGGTGCGACCGTTGCTGCGACCGCGGTGGGTCATGGTGCTGTCGCGTGCGGTCACACGGCCGCTGGCGGCGGCGGCGCTGTTCACGGCGCCGATCGTCCTGTGGCATGTGCCGGTGTTCTACGAGGCCGCGCTGCGCGATCACAACCTCCACATCGTCCAGCACCTCGTCTTCCTGGCGACAGCCGTCGTGATGTGGTGGCCGGTGCTGTCACCGGTCCCCGAGCTGCCGCGGCTCCCGTACCCGGCTCAGATGCTCTATCTGTTCCTGCTGGGGATCCCGATGTCCGTCACGGGCGCGCTGATCACGTTGTCCGACGAGGTGCTCTACCCGTTCTATGCCGAGGCGCCTCGGGTGTGGTCGTTGACGGCGCTGGCCGATCAGCAGATCGGCGGACTGCTCATGTGGGTGCCGGGAGGATTGGTGCTGTGGCTGGCGATGACCGTGGTGTGGTTTCGGTGGGCGCGGCGCGAGGAGCGGGGCGAGGCGGAGCGCGCGGTGCCGCTGGAAGCCTATGGCGAAAACGGATAAGCAAATGTTGAATGTCCAACATCGAATGTAGAATTTCGAAATTGGATATTCGACATTCTACATTGGCAATTTGTGGTTACTCCCCGTCCTCCGTCTCTCCCAGCGGATGGCGCCGCAGCTCCTCCCCGATCTTGGGGTGCTCGCGCCAGAGGTAATAGCCCATCCCCAGCGCGGCGAGCCCGTTGCCGATGGCCACGTTCCACCACGCCAGGTAGCCCAGCAGGGGCTTCGCGAGCAACGCGACGAAGATGTAGAACCCCACCTCGAAAAAGCAGAATCCCACGACCACGAAGAACAGGGTCGTGGGCGCGACCTCGACCTCGGCGGCCAGCGCCGCGGCGATGACGCCCACCACCACGAACGCGCTGACGTGGATCATCGTGTACCCGAAGATGCTGGCGGGCGTGATTGCCACTTGACTCGGATCGTATTGCTGCCAGAAGACCGCGCTGCCGAGCATCGCCGGGGTGAACAACGGGCGGCCGTTGATCGTGTCCACGATGAGGAACCAGAGCGCGACGGCGGCGGCGCCGACGCAGCCGGCGATGAAGCCCTCCCGGAGGATCCGGTTGAGTTGCATGGCGGAGAATATATCGCCGGCCCGAGGCCGTGCTAGATTAGGGCCGACTCCGACGCCCGAGAGGCGACCGTATGGTCCTGCCCCGCCGTCCCATTTTCTACGGACTCTGTCTGGTGGTGGGCTCGTTGCTGTTCGGGGTCGCGGGGCTCATGCACCCGGTCCTGACCGGAGACGGCGCCGCGCAGCTCGAGACCGTCGCCGCGACGGCGGGCTGGCGCGCGATCCACTGGTCGCTGCTGTTCGGATTTCCCCTCATGTACGCGGGCCTCGCGGGCGCGACGCTGCGCCACACGGAAACGCCCGGGTCGACGCCCGCGCGCGCCGCGATCCTGCTCGCCGGGTTCGCGTTCGCGGTGTGGGCGCTGAACGTCTTGTTCATGGTGGGGGCGGGCTGGCACCTCGCGCGGGCGTACACCGCGGCCGACACCGGGCTCGCCGGCACGCACGCCGTCTTCGTCTACGACATGCTGCATCCCGCGGGTCTCGCGGCCGAGCGGCTGGCCACCTTCACACTCGGCCTCGTGGCGTACGTCTTCGGCTGGGCGGTGCTCAATGGCCGGGTCTACCCGCGCTGGCTCGGGTGGGCGGCGTTCGCCGTGGCGCTGGTGAACGTGGCCGTCGCGGTGGCGTTCGACGAGTTCTCCCCGAACATGTTCTACGCGCAGGGGATGTTTGTCACCTGGCTGGCAGCGACCGGCGTCGTGATGCTGGTCGAGCGGCGGCAGGGGGGCGGGGGCGGGGGTGGGGCGGGGATGCCGACGGCGTGACGTAGAGAACGCAACGAAACAGGGGGCCGGCTGACTGCGCCGGCCCCCCGTTTGTTTCGCGACGACGCGACGGCCCGCGGCCTACCGCGCCCGCAACCGCACGATCTGCTGCTGCCACCCGTCGGGGAAGCGGTGCAGCACCGTCAGCGTCACGATGTCGCCGCTCTTGACGGCGGCCAGCGCGGTGCGGAACTCGGCGCGCGTGCGGGTCGGCGCCCCGTTCACTTTGAGAATGATGTCGGGGACGCCATTGGTCGCATCGGCGAGCTTCTCGAACGCCGGCCCGTCAGGGGAGACATCTGTCACGACGAGGCCGCCGCCCGCGCGCGCCACGACCCGCAGGCCGGGCTCTTGGGCGTCTTCCTGCGACAGCGGCTCGACCGAAATCCCGAGCGCCTCTTCCTTCGGCGCGACGCCGCGCCGGCGCGTTCCGTCGTCCACCGACGCGAGCCGTTCGGTGTCGGCCTCGGCGCCGGGCGCCGCGGCGAGCCGTACGGTCACCGTCTTGCGCTCGCCGCCCGGTCGGACCACGGTCACTTCCACGGGGTCGCCCGGCTTGCGGAAGCCCACCTTCTGCATCAGCTGCGACATGGACTCGATCGCTTCCCCGTCGACCGCGACGATGACGTCGCCCTCCTGAATACCCGCGCGCCGGGCGGGGGAATTGTCCGGCGGCGTGAAGTCCTGCACCACGACACCGCGGATCTCGCGCAGCTTCGCCAGCTCGGCGTCTTCCGGCGTGATCGGCCGGATCGAGATACCCATCACGGCGCGCCCCACGTGCCCGGTCTCGATGAGCTGGGTCATCACGGTGCGTGCCAGGTTGATCGGAATCGCAAACCCGTAGCCCGCGTAGAAGCCGGTCTCGCTGGCGATCGCCGAGTTGATGCCGATCACCTCGCCACGGACGTTGACGAGGGGCCCCCCCGAGTTCCCGGGGTTGATCGCCGCGTCAGTCTGGATGAAGTCCTGGATCGAGTAGCGCGACTGCTGCAGCGCGCCCAGGAGACGCCCCTTGGCGCTGATGATCCCCGCCGTCACGGTAAAGGTGTAGCCCTCGCCCAGCGGGTTGCCGATGGCCAGGACCCACTCGCCGATGCGGCTCGAGTCCGAGTTGCCGAACGACACGGCCGGGAGACGACTGGCCCCGATCTTGATGACGGCGATGTCGGTCAGGGGGTCGGTGCCGACGATGCGCGCCGGGAACTCCCGGTTGTCGAGCAGGCGCACTGTCACTTGGTCCGCCCCTTGCACCACGTGGTTGTTCGTGAGGATGTAGCCATCGCCGGTGACGATGAACCCCGAGCCGGTGCCCCGTTCCACCTGCGGGCGGCGCGGAATCTGGAAAAAGTCCTCGAAGCCCGGCGGGAGGCGGCGCGCCGACGCACGCTCGCGCCGCGATGCCTTGATGAACACGACGGCCGGCCGCACGTGATCGGCGACGGCGGCGAAGGCGTCGCCCAAATCGGCGGCCGGCTTGGCCGCGGGAATCTGCCGCAGCGGCCCGCTCTGCACGACGACGGCCGCGCGCTCGGCCGCGGCTCCCCGGGTGGGCAGGTCCAACGCCGAGGCGAAGGCCAGACCGAAGATGAAGGCCATCGCCACCAGCGCGCCGAATTTCAACCAGTCGCGCGTCCGTACCGACATCTGTTCCTCCTCTATGGCTTCTTGTTCTTGTCGTCGTCCACGATTTCGTAGTCGGCGTCGACCACGTTTTCCTGCTTCTTTTCGGCCGCCGGCTCGCCCGCCGGTTGCTCCCCGCCGCCGGGCTGCGCGCCACGGGATGCGGCATACATGGAAGCGCCCGCCGCGGAGTAGGCCTGCTGCAGCTCATCCAGCGCCCGGCCGATCGCGTCGGCCTGGCCGTCGCGCAGCGCCTTCTTGGCCCCATCCACGGCCGCGTCGAGCCGGGACTTCAGGCCGGCGTCCAGCTTGTCTACCCACTCCTTCGAATTCTTCTCGACCTCATACACCATCGTGTCGAGGCGGTTGCGCCGCTCGATCTCCTCCCGCCGGCGCTTGTCCTCGGCAGCGTGCGCCTCCGCATCCTTGACCATCTTATCGATGTCTTTGTCACCGAGCCCGGACGACGCCTCGATCCGGATCTTCTGCTCTTTCCCGGTCGCCTTGTCCTTGGCCGAGACGTGCAGGATGCCGTTCGCGTCGATGTCGAACGTCACCTCGACCTGCGGCACGCCGCGCGGCGCCGGCGGCATCCCCGTGAGCTGGAACTTCCCGATGGTCCGGTTGTCGATCGCCATCTGGCGCTCGCCCTGCAACACGTGGATCTCGACGGTCGTCTGGTTGTCCTCGGCCGTCGAGAAGATCTCCGACTTCTTGGTCGGGATGGTCGTATTCCGCGGAATCAGCACCGTGGTCACGCCACCCAGCGTCTCGATGCCCAGCGACAACGGCGTCACGTCGAGCAGCAGGACGTCCTTCACCTCGCCGGCCAGCACGCCGCCCTGAATCGCGGCGCCGATGGCCACGACCTCGTCGGGGTTGACCCCCTTGTGGGGCTCCTTCCCGAAGAAGGTCTTCACGATCTCCTGCACCTTTGGCATCCGGGTCTGGCCGCCCACCAGGATCACCTCGTCGATGCCCTCGGGCTTGAGGCCGGCATCCTTGAGCGCCTGCTCCATGGGCGGGATCGTCCGCTTCACGAGATCGTCCACCAGCTGCTCGAGCTTCGCCCGGGTGAGCGTCAGGTTGAGGTGCTTCGGCCCGGACTGGTCCGCCGTGATGAAGGGGAGGTTGATCTCCGTCTGCATGACGGTGGACAGCTCCATCTTGGCCTTTTCGGCGGCTTCCTTCAGCCGCTGCAGCGCCATCGGGTCTTTCGACAGGTCGATGCCCTGGTCGCGCTTGAACTCGGCCACCAGCCACTCGATGATGCGCGCGTCGAAATCGTCGCCACCCAGGTGCGTGTCCCCGTTGGTCGACTTCACCTCGAACACGCCTTCCGCGAGCTCGAGCACCGAGATGTCGTAGGTTCCGCCGCCCAGGTCGTACACGGCGATCTTCTCTTCCTTCTTCTTGTCGAGCCCGTAGGCCAGCGCCGACGCCGTGGGCTCGTTGATGATGCGGACCACGTCCAGCCCGGCGATCTTGCCGGCGTCCTTCGTGGCCTGGCGCTGCGAATCGTTGAAATAGGCGGGAACGGTGATCACCGCCTTCTCGACCTTGTGGCCGAGGTAGTCTTCCGCCGTCTGCTTCATCTTCTGGAGGATCATCGCGGAGATCTCGGGCGGCGTGTAGCGCTTGCCCTGGATCTCGACCGAGGCGAGGCCGTTCGGGCCCTCGAGCACCTTGTACGGGACCCGCTTGATCTCCTCGGTCACCTCGCCCATCCGGCGACCCATGAACCGCTTGATCGAGAAGACCGTGTTCTGCGGGTTCGTCACCGCCTGGCGTTTGGCCACCGTGCCCACCAGGCGCTCGCCGTCCTTCGTGAACGCCACCACCGACGGGGTGGTCCGGCCGCCCTCGGCGTTGGGAATGACGACGGGATCGCCGCCCTCCATCACGGCCACGACCGAGTTCGTCGTCCCAAGGTCGATGCCGATGATCTTCTCAGCCATACGTACAGCTCCTGAAAGGGGATGATGCGCCTGGGTTGTCGCGGGTCGCATCAAGCAAGCGCTGTGCCCGGAAAAGGTGCCAATATGACAGGGGCTAGGGCCTAGGGGCCAGGGGCTGGGGGGTGGACGGGGCGGCCCGAGGCCCTAGCCCCCGGCCCCTGGCCCCTCGAAGTTCCGTCCATGTTTCCGTACAAGGACGACAACCCTACCGAGCTGCCGCCGATCATCACGGTCGGGTTCATCGCGCTCAACGTCCTGGTCTTCTTGTTCGCGCAGGGTATGGGACTCTCCCAGCAGGAACTGGCGCAGTCGGTGTGCCAGCTCGGCCTGATCCCGGGAGAGGTACTGCACACCGCCCAGCCGGGGAGCGGTGTGGAGCTCGCGCCGGGCATCTTCTGCCTCGTGGACGTCCAGCCGAACTACTGGACGATCCTCAGCTCCATGTTCGCGCACGGCGGGTGGTTCCACCTGCTCGGCAACATGCTGTTTCTGTGGGTGTTCGGGAACAACATCGAAGACGCGATGGGGCACGGCCGGTTCGTGGTGTTTTACCTGCTGTGCGGCATCGCCGCCGCCGCGGCCCAGGTACTCATCGGTCCCAATTCGGTGGTGCCGATGGTCGGTGCCTCCGGCGCAATTAGCGGCGTGCTCGGCGCTTATCTGCTGCTCTACCCGCGAGTGCGCGTGCACACGCTGATCATCTTGCCCTTCTACCTTACCAGCGTCGCCTTGCCGGCGTACGTGATGCTGGGCTACTGGGCGGTGCTGCAGTTGATCGGCGGCTTGGGCAGCCTGATGGCGGTGGATCGGGGTGGCGTGGCGTTCTTCGCGCACTTGGGTGGGTTCGTCACCGGGCTCCTCTTGATCCGCGTGTTCGCGTCGGAGGATGCCCTGCGCCGGCGCCCCGTTCAGCCTGCGGGCTACTATCGCTACCGCACGTTCGGCTGATCCGACCACAGCGTCGGCAGCCGTCGCCGCAGCTCGTCCCGCGTCGATCGGAAGCTGGCGAGGTCGGCAGGATCGGGGAGCGGCCAGTGCAACCGCCGGACGCTGCCCGGCACGACGGGGCACACTTCCTCGGCGCACAAGGTGACGATCGTGTCGACCTCGGCGAGCGGGACGTCGTCCACGCCCTTGGAGCGATGGTGGGCGATGTCGATGCCCTGTTCCGCCAGCGCGCGCACCGCGAGCGGGTTCAGCACGCCTGGCTCGGAGCCGGCGCTGAAGAACCGGTAGCCCGGCGGCGCCAGCGCGCGCGCCAGGCCCTCGGCCATCTGGCTGCGGGCCGAGTTGGCGACACAGAGGAACAGGACGGTGGGCACAGTCCCTTACCGCCCTTGACCGCCCCCTACCGCCCCAGACCGCCCCTCCTCCGCATGGTGCTTGATCGTCTTCCCTTCGACCAGAAAGACCACGTCCTCCGCGATGTTCGTCGCCAGGTCGGCGACGCGCTCGAGGTTGCGGCTGACGAGGAACAGCTCCATGGCGGTGCCGATGATGTGCGGGTCCTCCATCATGTGGGTGAGGAGGATGCGGAACATCGACTGATGCAGGGCGTCCACCGAGTCGTCGCGGCGGCAGATGGCGCGCCCCGCCTGTGGGTCCCCGCGGACGAAGGCGTCCAGCGCGTCGGCCAGCATGGTGCGCGCCTGGCGGGCCATCTCGACCAACTCGGGCTCGGGCACGATGGGCCGCGTCTCGACGAGGCGCTCGGCCGACTGCGCGATGTTGACCGCGTGGTCCCCGACCCGCTCGAGGTCGTTGGCGATTTTCATCGCCGCGGTGAGCAACCGCAGGTCGCGGGCCATCGGTTGCTGGGTCGCGAGCAGGCGGATGACGGTCTCCTCGATCTCGAGCTCTTGGTGGTCGACGTCGCGGTCGCCGGCGATGACGCGCTGGGCCTTCTGAGCGTCGCGCTGGAGCAGCGCCTCGACCGAGGCGGCGAGGGCGGCCTGCGCGTCGCCGGACATGTTGAGGAGCTTCACCTTGAGCTCGGAGAGCTCGTCGTGGAAATGCCGATGGGCTTCGCTGCTCATCCGAACCGTCCCGTGATGTAGGCCTCGGTCCGCTCGTCCGCGGGCCTGGTAAACACCTGCTCCGTGTTCCCGAATTCGACCATGCGGCCGACGTAAAAGAACCCCGTGTAGTCGGAGACGCGGGCCGCCTGCTGCATGTTGTGCGTCACGATCACGATCGTGTACGCCTGCTTGAGCTCGACGATCAATTCCTCGATGCGCTGGGTCGCGTTCGGGTCCAACGCGGAGCACGGCTCATCCATGAGCAGGATCTCCGGCTCGTTCGCGAGGGCCCGGGCGATGCAGAGGCGCTGTTGCTGGCCGCCCGAGAGGGCGGTGCCGGGCTCGCGCAGCCGGTCCCGCACCTCGTCCCACAACGCCGCGCGGCGCAGGGCGCGCTCCACGCGGTCGGCTACCTCGTGGACGGCCCCCAGCGCGTTGAGCCGCGGGCCATACGCCACGTTGTCGTAAACCGACTTGGGGAAGGGGTTGGGCCGCTGGAACACCATCCCCACACGGCGCCGCAGCGCTACCGTGTCGGTCCCCGGCGCGAACACCGAGACACCCTCGAGCAGGATGTCGCCCGAGTGCCTCGTCCCCGGCGTCAGGTCGTGCAGGCGGTTGACCGACCGCAAGAACGTCGTCTTGCCGCATCCGGAAGGTCCGATCAGCGCGGTCACGGCCCGGCGTGGAATGCGACAGGTGACCTCGTGCAATGCCTGGGTCGGCCCGTACCAGAAGCTGTAGGCGCGGGCGTCGAGAACGGCGGTCGGACGGCCTGACGGCCGGACGGTCGGGGGTGTGACGCCTTCGTCCGTCTGCCCGTCCGCCCGTCCCTCCGTCGCCGTGGTCATCCGAACCTCCCCGTGATATACGCTTCCGTCTGCTCCGCCCGCGGCTTCGTGAACAGCTCGCTGGTGCGGTCCACTTCGACGAGCCGGCCCATGTAGAAGAAGGCCGTGTAATCGGACACGCGGGCCGCCTGTTGCAAGTTGTGCGTCACGATCACGATCGTGTAGTGCCGCTTCAACTCGTGGCACAGCTCCTCGATGCGCTGCGTGCCGGCGGGATCGAGCGACGCGGTCGGCTCGTCGAGCAACACGATCTCGGGCTGCGGCGCCACGGCGCGGGCGATGCACAGGCGCTGTTGTTGGCCTCCCGACAGGGCCAACGCGCTCGCGTGCAATCGGTCCTTCACCTCGTCCCACAGCGCCGCCTGGCGCAGGGCCTGCTCCACCGCGGCGTCCATCTCGCCGTGTGGTCGCCGGCCGTTCACGCGCAGCCCCGCCGCGACGTTGTCGTAGATCGACATGGTAGGGAAGGGCGTCGGCCGCTGGAACACCATGCCGATGCGGCGCCGCAGCTGGATGGGGTTCACGTCGCTCGCGTAGATGTCGACTTCGTCGAGCAGCACCTTCCCCGTCACCCACCCGCCCTCCGACAGCTCGTGCATCCGGTTGAGACAGCGCAGGAAGGTGCTCTTGCCGCAGCCGGACGGCCCGATGATCGCCGTCACGGTGTGGGCGGGGAACAGCAGCGACACCTCTTGCACCGCCGCGTTGCGGTGGAAGAGCGCGGTGAGGCGCACCGTCTCGAGCCGCAGCCGGACATTACCGGGCGCGGCCATACCGTTGCCTCGTCACCCAGCGGGCGACGACCGACAGGATCAGCACGAGCCCCATGAGCACCAGGGCCGCGGCCCACGCGAGGCGGTGCCACTCCTCGAACGGGCCGGTCGCATAGACGTAGATCTGGAGCGACAGCGTCTGCATCGGCTGTGTGGGGTCGAGGGAGAAGTTCAGATTGCCCAGCGCGGTGAACAGGAGCGGCGCCGTCTCGCCGGCCACGCGGGCGACGCCCACGAGACACCCGGTGACGATCCCGCCGAGCGCCGTGCGCGCCACGACGCGGAGCGACGTGCGCCACCGCGGGTAGCCGAGTGCGAGCGCGGCTTCCCGCAGCGAGTGCGGCACGAGCCGCACCATTTCTTCGGTGGTGCGCGCGATCATCGGAATCATGAGGATGGCGAGGGCCACGCTGCCCGCGAGGGCGGAGAACCGCCCCACCGGCTTCACCATCCACGTCCAGGCGAAGATGCCGACCACGATGGAGGGTGTGCCGTTGAGCACGTCGGCGACGAAACGAACGATGAAGCCCAGGCGCCCCGATCCGTACTCCGCGAGGTAGAGGCCGGCGCCGATGCCGACGGGGAGGCCGATGAGGGCGGCGATGCCGACGATGATGCCCGTCCCGACGATGGCGTGGGCGACGCCGCCGCCCGTTTCGCCGGCCGGGACCGGGTTCCGCGTGAAGAAGTTCCAGTCGATGGACGACGCGCCCTTCAGGACCAGGTTGCCCAGGATGAGCACGAGCGCGAGCACTGCGACGAACGACAACAGCGCGACGAGCCCAGTCATCGCCCCGCTCACGACGTGCCGCCGGACGCCGCGCGCGCTCACAGCGCCCGGCTCCCGACCGCGGCGCCACGCGCCACGCGCCAGATGAGCAGCCGCGCGAACGCGTTGACGAGGACGGTGACGACGAACAGGATGAGGCCCACTTCGAACAGAGCGGAGAGGTAGAGATCGGTGGTCGCTTCGCTGAATTCGTTCGCGATCGCCGCCGCCATCGTGTACGCCGGCTGCAGCGCCGAGAGACCGATATCGTGGCGGTTCCCGATCACCATCGTGACCGCCATCGTCTCACCCAGCGCCCGGCCCAGGCCCAGGATGATCGCGCCGATCAAGCCCGCCCGCCCGTACGGAAGTACGGCGGACCAGACCGCTTCCCAACGTGTCGCGCCCATCGCCAGGGCCGCCTCGCGCTGGCTCGCCGGCACGGCAAGGAGCACCTCGCGCGACACCGCGGCGATGTACGGCACGATCATGATCGCCAGGATGATCCCGCCGGCGAGCAGTGAGTTGCCGTAGAACACGCCCTGGAAGAACGGCATCCACCCGAGGACGGCCTTGAGCGGCGGCACGACGTAGGCGCGCAGAAACGGGATCAGGACGAAGATCCCCCATAGCCCGTACACGACGCTCGGGATGGCCGCCAGCAGCTCCACGAGAAACGCCACCGGCCGGCGCACCCAGCGGGGCGCGAACTCGGTGAGGAAGATCGCGACCCCCAGCGCGAGCGGGACGGCGATCAGCAGGGCGAGGAACGACGACGCCAGCGTGCCGAAGATCATCGGCGCCGCACCGTAGATCTCCGCCACCGGATCCCACGTCGACGTCCACAGGAACGACGGCCCGAACCGCCCGATGGCTGGCAGGGCGCTCACGAACAGTTGGGACAGCAGCACCACCATGAGGAACGGCAAGGCCAGCGCCAGAGCCGTCAGCAACGCCTTGTACGTCCGATCGCTCGCGTTGACGCTGCGGAGCGATTGCCAGCGGGGCTCGGCGCTCGGGGTCTGCTGTTCCGGCGGGCTGGGGACGGGCTCGAGGGGCAGGGTCGTCATCGCCTGGGAAAACCTACCGGCGGGGGGTGGGCTGTCCGTCACAACGGTGTAACGGAATTGTCACCCCGCACTCCTATCCCCCCCTTACTGCGCGGGACGACCGCCCACGGTGATGCTCCGCAGCCGAGCCTCGATCCAGGGCCGCAGCTGCCTGGGAAGCGGGGCGTACCCGAGCTCGGGCGCCATCGCCTGTCCTTCGGTCTCGGCCCACCAGATGAACTGGACGAGGGCTTTGGCCTTGGCCGCATCGGAGTAGTTCTTGTGGACGAGCAGCCAGGTCATCGTGGCGATGGGGTACGCCCCGGCGCCGTCGGGGTTCGTGAGCGACACGCGGAAGTCAGTGCTCGGTCCCATTTTCGCGAGCACGCCCGCGGCGGCCGCGGTCACCGATTCGAGCGTCGGCGCGACGAACTGGCCGGCGCTGTTCTTCACTTGTCCGTATGCCATGCGATTGAGCATCGCGTAGCCCAGCTCGACGTAGCCGATGGCACCCGGGGTCTGATTGACGGTCGCGGCCACGCCCTCATTGCCGCGCCCACCGAGCCCGACGGGCCAGTGGACCGAGGTCCCCTTGCCGACCTGCCGGGCCCAGTCGGGGCTGACCTTGGTCAGGTAGTCCGTCCAGCCGAAAGTCGTGCCCGAGCCGTCGGCCCGGTGCACGACCACGACGTCCGCGGCCGGGAGGGAGACGCCGGGGTTGATGCTGGTGATGCGGGCATCGTTCCACTTGGTGATCTTGCCGAGGAAGATGTCGGCGAGCACGTCGGGCGTGAACTTCAGCTGTTGCGTGACGCCCGGGAGGTTATAGGTCGCGACGATGGCGCCGAGCACCGTGGGGATGTGGAACACGTTGCCCTGGATCGCCGCGATGGCGGAATCGCTCATCGGAGCGTCGCTGCCGCCGAAGTCGACGGTGCCGTCGGAGAACTGCCGGATGCCGCCGCCGGACCCGATCGACTGGTAGTTCAGCTGGATGGTCGGGTTCGCCTGATTGAACGTCAGCATCCACTTCTGATAAATGATGTTCGGGAACGTCGCGCCGGCGCCGGTCAGCTGCACCTGCGCCGCCGCGGGAGCGGCGGCGCAGAGCAGCGCGGCGAGGGCGATTGAGCGAGTCATCTTCACAGAATCGTCCTCTGGTCAGGGTCGGACTTTAGAACACGAACTGCGCTTGAAACAGGAACTGATTGATCGCCGTCGCGCCGCCTTGGAACGACAGACGATCGAGGTCGGCGAGCAGGCGGACGTTGGGAGACAGCTGGTATGAGGCGCCCGCGATGATCCGCGTATTGCCATCGTTGGCGACGTTGGTGTTCGGATCGACTACGTCCACCCGGCCGATCACAGTGACCTTGCTAGGGGGCGCTAGGTGATAGACGCCGAACGCGCTGAGGATGCTCCCGGTGACGGCTGCGTTCTTCACCGAGACGAACTCGCCCGCGAGCGTATACTGGTTCGTCCGGTAGGACACCATGCCCAGGTACCGGTTGCGATCGGCGCCGGTGCCAGTCACCTTGCCGATCCCGAGGTAGCCCGTCGCCCGGAGACCGCCGACGCGGCTCGCGTCGTTGGTCGGCTGCAAGCGAACGGAAACCCGCGCCTCGAGGTCCTTGTGGAAGTCGCCGGTGCCCCCCGAATAGCCTTCCCCGTTCACGATCGCGAGCTGGCCATTGACCTGTTCACCCTTCCAATGGCCGTCGACGCCCACACCAATGTCCGCCGCCGTCATGGTGCTCGGCCCGCCGAGTGGGTTACGATCGACCGCAATGGCGCCCTGCATGCGGTAGTCCCACAGCTGTTCTTCCCAATCGACGAAGGGCGTGTGGATCATGCCCAGCTTGTAGGTGAGGTTGCTGCGGGTGGGCGTCCACGCGGCGTACGCGTACTTGAGCCGGTAGACCTGGTTCGTGGTCGCGCTGGGGATGATGTCCAGGGTGACGCGGGTGTTAATGCCGTTCGCGAACCGACCCAGCACGTTCACGTACGCGCGCGTCATGTCGAACGTGCTCTTGGCGGCAATCGGCGCGTCGCTGTACTGGTACTGCGTGTACACCACACCCGTGACGCTCACCTGCGGGGCCTGTTGGGCCTGCGCGTCGAGCGCGGAGGGGGCACCGAGGGCGCACAGCGCGCCGACGGCCACGACCTGAATCGGAAGTCTTGCGTGCACGGTAAGCTCCTCAAGACTTTGGGTTGAGTTAAGCTGCCCTGGCGGTATCACCGCCACGGCTCGGACGTGTCACAAAATGGTAACGGGTAGGGCAGGAAAACAGGTAGCGGAGCCGAACGGGCCTCCGCTACCCGGCACCCGAACGTCGGCCGTGCGATCCGCCGCCGGGCGTCGCGACAGCAGGAGTTGTCGGAGAGGCGGGCGATGCGCACTCGGCAAAGATGCCGTGGCGCCGTCAACGGACGACGACGCGCGCGTTACGGCCTGGTAACGAGGGGGAAGAGCATGGAGATCGTGGTGCCGCGGCCGATGACGCTTTCCGCGTCGACCCGGCCGCCGTGGGCCTCCACGAGGTGCTTGACGATAGCGAGGCCGAGCCCCGTCCCACCCTGCTCGCGCGCACGGCCGGGATCGACCCGGTAAAACCGCTCGAAGATGCGCGACAGGTGCTCGGCGGGGATGCCGCTCCCCGTGTCGGCGACGCTGAGGGCGATGCCGTCCTTCTCCAACTCGGCCGCGACCCGGATCACACCGCCGCGGGGCGTGTGCCGGAGGGCGTTGTCGAACAGGTTCGTGAAGATCTGGCGCAGGGAGTCCGGGTCGACCGGGACGGCGAGGGCGTCGCGCGCCACGGTGGTCTCAAATCGCACGCTCGCGCCGCGGGCGCGCTCCGAAAAGGAGCTCCAGGCGTCGCGTGCCGCCGCTTCAACCTCGACGACGCGTGGCTGCGGCCGCCACCCACCGGACTCGATCCGCGACAGGTCCAGCAGGTCGTCCACCAGATGCTGCATCCGTCGCGCATTCTGGACGATGGTGTGGGCGAAGCTCGCCGGCTGCGATCCGGCGGGCGCCTCGTGCACGAGCGTCTCGGCGTACCCGGCGATCGCCGTGAGCGGCGTTTTCAGCTCGTGCGACACGTTGGCCACGAAGTCGCGCCGCACCGCCTCGAGCCGGCGGACGTCCGTGACGTCGCTCAGCACGAGCAGCGTCCCGCCGCCCTCGAGCGGTCGCCCCGATACGAGCACCGTGCGCTCACCCAGGATCAGCTCACGCCGCTCGACCGGGCGTCCCGCGAGCAGCTCGCGCACCAGGCTGCGGTGCGGCTGATCGTGGAACAGTTGGGCGAGGGGCGGGAGCGACTCGGCGGCACCGTACCCGAGTAGCCGCCGCGCAGCGGCGTTGGAAGACACGATGGTGCCGCGGTCGTCGGCGGCCACCACACCGTCGGTGAGGGCCTCGAGCAGCGTTCGAGACTCCTCTCGCTCGCGCCGCAGCGCGGCGAAGCGGCGTTCCAGCTCCTCGTGCATCTCGCGCAGGGCGTCCACGTGCCGCGCCAATTCGGGAATGCGCACATCCGGGAACGCCGCGGGGCGGCCGGCGGCGATGTCGCGCGCGGCGCCGGCGAGCGCGACGAGCGGGCGCGCGAGGAGACCGGCCAGGAGCCAGGCGAACAGCGCCGCGAGGGCGAGCATCACCAGGCCCGCTCCCGCCACGGCACGCTGAACGGCGTGGAGGCGCGCGTCTACGGCGACGAGCGAGGCCGACACCCGCACCACGGCGGGGCCGGCCGGCCCGCCGCGCACAGCCACGTAGAGCTGGCGCTCGTTCGTGGAAGCGCTGAGGCGGGTTGCCTGACCCGTTCCGGTCGCCACCGCGGCGCGCACCTCCGGCCGGGCGGCATGGTTCTCGAGGCGCGCCAGGGCGGCGCGATCGAATTCGGTGTCGCCACGCACGCGTCCGGTGGAATCGATGAGCGTGACCCGGCGGCCCAGGCGCGCACCGGTGAGCCGGGCGAACTCCGGCCATTGGCTCGAGTCGGCGGGGATCAGGGTGGCAAGGAGGCGAGCTTCGCGCTCGAGACCCGCGGCGGTGTCCACTTCGAGGTGGCGGCGCAGGACGCGGTCCGCCGCCACGATCGAGCCGACCACCGCGGCGGCCACGAGCAGGCTGATGCTCGCGAACAGCCGCGTCGCCAGCCTCATGCGCTGCGGCGACGCGGGGACGAGGGGGGAGGAGGCTCGCGGAACCGGTAGCCGACACCCCGGACGGTTTCGATCCACGCCCCGGCGGCGCCGAGCTTGGTGCGGAGGCGCTGCACGTGCATGTCCACGGTGCGGGTCTGGATGTCGGGCTGCGCGCGCCACACCGACTCGAGGAGCTGGGTGCGACTCTGCACCCGGTCCCGACGCTCGATCAGGCGGTCGAGCAGTTTGAATTCGGTGGCCGTCAGCTCGAGCTCGTGATCGCTCACCGTCACGCGATGCGCGCTGCGGTCGAGCGTGATCGGGCCCGCGGCCAGGCGGCCGCCGCTCGCGACGGGCGGTGCGGCGAGCCGCCGCAAAATCGCCCCGACGCGCAACACCAGCTCCTTCGGCGCGAACGGCTTGGCGAGGTAATCGTCGGCGCCCAGGGACAGCCCCTTGATGCGGTCGGGTTCCTCTTTGCGCGCCGTGAGCAGAATGACGCCCACCTCGCGCGTGTCCTCGCGGCGCCTGAGCTCGGCGAGCACGTCGAAGCCGGACAGGCCGGGGAGCATCAGGTCCAGCACGACGAGGTCGGGACGTTCCTCGCGCGCCGAGCGCAAGGCGTCCGTGCCGTTCCCCGCGGTCGTGACGCGATACCCTTCTTTCGCCAGATGGTAGGCGACGAGCGCGGTGATGTCGGGCTCGTCGTCGACGACGAGGATGCGTTGGACGGCGCCGGTCTCGGTCGGCATGGGCAGGCGGGAAGGTAGCGCGGTGACCGCCTGCTTGGCAATTTTCAGCGCACATGCATGTCCTCCTGAGCCTCCTCCTCGCAGTCCAGTCTCCCGACAGCGTGCACCTCGTCGTCGTCGCCACGACCGACGTGCACGGCCGCGTGCTCGGCTGGGACTACGTGCGCGACGCCGCCGCGCCGGGCGGCTTGTCGCGCGCCGCGACGATCCTCGAGACCCTGCGCACCCAACATCCCGGCCGGGTCGTGCTGCTCGACGCCGGTGACCTCTTCGAGGGCAATCCGTTCGGTCTCTTCTTCGCCCGCCAGGACCACCGCCAACCGCACCCGATCGTCGACGCGCTCAACGCCCTCCAGTACGACGCCGCCACCCCCGGCAACCACGACTTCGACTTCGGCCTGGACCTGCTGCGGCGCGCCGCCGGCGAGGCGACCTACCACTACGTCTCGGCGAACGTGGAGCTCGCCGGCGCGGTCCTGTTTCCCCCGGTGGTGATCCTGCCCCGCGCCGGCGTGCGTGTCGGGGTCACCGGGTTCACCACCCCCGGCGCGATGGTGTGGGACCGCGCCCAGCTGGGTGCGCAGGGGCGGGTCCGCCGCATCGCCGAGACCGCGCCCGGCGCGCTCGCCCGCCTGGAGCGTGAAGGGGCCGACCTCAAGGTGGTCATCGTCCACAGCGGGCTGGGCGGATCATCGAGCTACGACACCACCGGCGTGGGCCCCGAGAACGACGCCGCGGCCCTGGCTACCGTGACGCCCAAGCCGGACCTCGTGATCGTCGGCCACACCCACCGCGAGATCCGCGACACCGTGATCAACGGGGTGCATTTCGTCCAGCCGAAGAACTGGGCGCAGAGCCTGTCGGTGGTGCATGTGTGGCTCGCCAGGGGAGCGGGAAGCGGCGAACAGGGAGCGGGGGGGCGCTGGCGGGTGTCGTCGATTCGGGCCGAGCTGATCCCGCTCACCACGACGCCCGAGCTGCCGCGCTTCACACGGCGGCTCCAGGCGGCGCACGAGGCGGTGCGCCTGTGGGCGGCGACGCCCCTGGGCACCGCAGGGCCCGGCTTCGACGGCCGGTACGCGCGGGCCCAGGACACGCCGCTGCTCGACTTCGTCAACGAGGTGCAGCGGCGCAAGAGCGGAGCCCAGATCTCGGCGACGGCGGCGTTCGACGTACAGGCGGGATTTCCCGAGGGGGGGGTGCACCTGCGCGACGTGGCCGGGGTCTACCCGTACGAGAACACCCTGCGCGCCGTCCGCATCTCGGGCCAGCAGCTACGCGCGTTCCTCGAGCACGCGGCGCTCTACTTCCGCACCTACGAGGCCGGCCGGCCGATCGTGAACGACAGCATCCCCGGGTACAACTTCGACGTCGTGAGCGGTGTGACGTACAACATCGATCTCTCCCGTCCGGCGGGGCAGCGCATCCGGGGACTGGCCTACGAAGGCCGGCTGGTCCAGCCGACCGACAGCTTCACCATCGCGCTCAATAGCTACCGCCAGGCGGGCGGCGGGGGGTACGCGATGCTGGCGGGCGCGCGGGTCACGTATGATCGCGGCGAGGATATCCGGGACCTGCTGATTGCGGAGGTCCGCCGCGCCCGCGCCCTCGACGTGCGGGCATATTACCGGGCGACGTGGCAGATCATCCCTCCGGAGGCCCGCGCGGCCGCGCGTGCGACGTTCGCCCCCGCGGTCCCGGTGGTCAGCACGGCCGACAGCACGCTGCTGCGCGTGCTCGCGATCAGCGACTTCCACGGGCAGCTCGAGCCTCGCGTGTGGGACTGGTCGGCGGGTCGGTCGGTGGGTGGCGCGGCCGCGCTCAAGCCCTGGCTCGACAGTCTCGCGAGGGCCTGCGGCTGCACCAGCGTGCGGCTCGACGCGGGCGACGAGATGCAGGGCACGCCGCTGTCGAACCTCACCTACGGCCGCGCCACGATCGAGGTCCTGAACGCGCTCGGGATCGATGCGGCGGCCATCGGCAACCACGAGTTCGACTGGTCGATCGACACTTTGCGCGCCCGGATGCAGGACGCGCGCTACAAGTTCATCTCGGCCAACATCACCGACGCCGCCGGGACCGCGCGGCCCGATTGGGCGGAACCGTGGACGCTCGTCACCAAGGGAGGCACCAAGATCGCCGTTATCGGGCTCACCACGCGTACGACGCCGACGACCACGGCGCCGCGCAACGTGCGCGGCCTCGCCTTCGGCGACGGCGCCCAGGCGGTGCGCCGCTACCTGCCCGCCGCCCGTGCGGCGGCCGACTTCGTCATCGTAGCCGCCCACGAGGGCTCCGGCTCCATCTTCGACGTCGCGCGCCAGCTGGATTCGGGGTCGGTCGACCTGATCGTGGCCGGCCACACCCACCAACTCATCGACACGACGGTGAACGGTATCCGGGTGGTTGAGGCGGGCTCGAGCGGCGGCGCGGTGGCGGTGGTGGACTTCGTGCGGGTGGGCGGTCGGCGGCGGGAAGTGCGGGCGCGCCTCGTCACGCCCTACGCCGACCAGGTGAGGCCCGACGTCGTGCTCACCGAAGCCCTCGGCCGGCAACAGCGCGGCATTGCGAGGATCACGGGCCGGGTGGTGGGACGGCTCAAGTACCCGCTCCGCCGGACGGGCGCCGAGTACTCCCTCGGCCGTCTCATCGCCGACGCGCAGCGCACCGGCGGCAGGGCCGATGTGGCGATCATGAACAACGGCGGCATCCGGGCCGAGCTCCACGAGGGCGCCGTCACTTGGGGCGATGTGCAACAGGTTCAGCCGTTCCAGAACCGGCTGCAGCGGCTCACCGTGAAGGGGAGCGTGCTGCTCGACGCGTTGGAGCATTGCGTGGCGGCGGCCGACGGCGAGCCGGATTGCCACGTCTCGGGCGTCGAGGTGTGGTATGACCCGGGGCGCAGGGCGGGGCAGCGCATCACCCGCACGCGGCTATCCGGGGGGAAAGGGATAGACGGCGAGGGCACGTACACGCTCGTCGTGAGCGACTTCATGGCGACCGGCGGCTCGGGCTTTGCGATGCTCGTCGGCGCGCCGGCGGAGGACCTCGACCTGGTAGACCTCGACGCCCTGATCCGCTACCTGGGAGTCCTGCGGCCGCCGGTGGAAGCGCCCGCCGACGTACGGTTTCACTCCGCAGGGCGCTGATGGGGCGCGTTTTCGTCAACGACAAGGCGATCGACGTGGCGCGCGGCGCCACCGTGCGCGATGCGGTTGCCGCCGCGGACGGTGGCCTGGCGCGTCTGCTGGAGAGCGACGGCGCCTACGTGACCGACGCCGTCGGACGGCCCATCGATCCGGGTGACCCGGTGGGCGAAGCGGGTGCGGTGTTCCGCGTGGTGGTCTCGGCACGGCGCAGCGGTCCGCGTCTCACGAAGGACGCGCTGCGGCGCTGGCCCAAGGCAGAGCTGCACGTGCACCTGGACGGCGCACTTCGCCCGGCCACGATGCTCGAGCTGGCACGCGCGCAAGGCGTCCGCCTCCCCGCGGACACGCCTGAGGCGTTGGCGAAGGCGATGCTGGTCCGCGACGCGCAGAGCCTCGAGGAATACCTCCAGAAGTACGAGATCACGCTCTCGGTGCTCCAGACGGCGCCGGCGCTGGAGCGCGTCGCCTACGAATTCGTGCTCGACGTGGCCGCCGAGCACGTGCGCTACGTCGAAGTGCGCTACTCGCCCTTGCTCCACCGGCCGGCGCTGACGCTCGCGGAGGCGATCGAGGCGCCACTGCGCGGCATCCGCCGGGCCGAAGCCGAGACGGGGACCAAGGTTGGCCTCATCGTATGTGGGATTCGGACGCGGCCGCCGGCCGAGTCGCTCGAGCTGGCGCGCGCCGCGGTGGACTACCGCTCCGCCGGGGTGATCGCCTTCGATCTGGCGGGGGCCGAGCGCGGCCACCCGGCGCGGGACCATCGCGCGGCGTTCGAGTACGCGGCGGCCCACGGCATGGCCTGCACCTGCCACGCGGGAGAGGGGGATGGACCGGACTCGATCCACCAGGCGCTCCACGACTGCAGCGCCCGGCGCATCGGTCATGGTACACGGCTCGGCGAGGATCCGGCTCTGCTCGACGAAGTCATTCAACGCCGCATTCCGTTGGAAATGTGCATCTCGAGCAACGTCCACACACACGCCGTGTCTTCGGTGGCGGAACATCCCTTCCGGCGCTATCTCCAGCAGGGCGTCGTCGTCACGCTCAACACCGACGGGCGCCTGACCGACGGCATCACCCTGACCGACGAGTACTACCTGGCGCACGCAGCGCTGGGGTTGTCCCCGGACGAGCTCGCCCGTGTGGTGCTGAACGCCTGTGAGAGCGCGTTTCTCCCGGACTATGAGAAGGTGGCGCTCGTGTCCCGTGTGCAAAGCGACTTGGAGGCCCTGCAATGACCGGATTGTGGTTGGTGCAGACGGCCGCGGAGCGGTTGGCGGCGGCGCGCGGTGGACTGGACACGCCGTTCCCCGAGCGGCTGATGGGTCTCGTCGGCATCGCCACGATGCTCGCGATCGCCTATGCCATCTCGTACGACCGCAAGCGGATCAACTGGCGCATGGTGGGGGCGGGTGTGGCGCTCCAGATCTTCTTCGGCTTCATCGTGCTCAAGACTGCCCCGGGCCGCTGGCTCTTCACTTTCGCGAACGACCTCGTAACCCGGCTGCTCTCGTTTCAGGAGCAGGGGGCGCGGTTCGTGTTCGGCAACCTGGTGCGGAACGAAGTTCCGCTCGGTAGCGGTCCCGGCCTGGTGCACTGCGAGGCCTGCGTCGCGGGAGTGGCGCAAACCGGGGCGTTTTTCGCGTTCAACGTGCTGCCCACGATCATCTTCTTCTCGGCCCTGATGACGGTGCTGTACTACCTGAACGTGATGCAGTGGGTCGTGAAGGGCATCGCGTGGGTGATGCAGAAGTCCCTGAAGACGTCCGGCGCGGAGACGCTGTCGGCGGCGGGCAATATCTTCCTGGGGCAAACGGAGGCGCCGCTGCTCATCAAGCCGTTCGTCGGCAAGATGACCAACTCCGAGCTGAACACGGTGATGGTCGGCGGCTTTGCGACCGTGGCGGGCGGCGTGATGGCCGCGTACGTCGGCATGCTCAAAGGCTACTTCCCCGACATCGCCGGCCACTTGCTCACCGCCAGCGTGATGAACGCGCCCGCCGGCCTCCTCCTGTCGAAGATGATCCTCCCGGAGACCGGGACGCCGGAGACCCGCGACACACTGCACGTCGTGGTCGAAAAGCAGGAGGCCAACGTCATCGACGCCGCCGCCTCCGGCGCCGCCACCGGCGTGCAGCTCGCGATCAACGTGGCAGCCATGCTGATGGCCTTCGTGGCCCTGGTCGCGCTGCTGAACTACGGCGTCAGCTGGGTCGGCGGCCTGTTCGGCCACCCAGAGGTCACGCTGCAGTGGCTGCTGGGCAAGGCGCTGTGGCCGATCGCGGTGTTGATGGGTGTGCCGCCCGACGACGCCGGCACCGTCGGCTCGTTCATCGGCGTGAAGACCGTGCTGAACGAATTCGTCGCCTACGCCGACTTCGCGAAGCAGATGGGGAGTGGCCTCGTCCTGAGCCCCAAGGCGGCGATCATGACGACGTACTGCCTGCTCGGCTTCGCTAACTTCTCGTCAATCGCGATCCAGATCGGCGGGATCGGCGGCCTCGCGCCCCATCGGCGCGGCGACCTCTCCCGCCTGGGTCTGCGCGCGATGGTCGCCGGCAATCTGGCGGCGTTCATGAGCGCGTCCATCGCGGGGATGCTGGTCTGACGGGAAACGGGATGCGGGATGCGGGAAACGTAACGGCAGCGACCGACGCCGTCCGGGCACGCCTGGGCAAGGCCAAGCCCCGAGTCGCGATCGTGCTGGGTTCCGGGCTCGGATTCCTGGCCGACGACGTGGCCAAACCGGTCCACATTTCCTACCGCGACATCCCCGGCTTTCCCGAACCCGGCGTCGCCGGCCACAAGGGCGAGCTCGTCGCCGGCACGCTCGAGGGCGTCCCCGTGATCGTGCAGGCGGGCCGCTTTCATCTATACGAGGGACATCCCGCCGACCTCGCCGCGCTGCCGGTGCGCGTGTTCGCCGGGCTGGGTGTGACGACGCTCATCGTCACGAACGCCGCGGGTGGCGTGCGCCGCACCTTCCAGGCGGGCACGCTGATGCTCATCGCTGACCATCTCAACCTCATGTGGCGCAACCCGTTGACGGGACCGCCGGCGCCGGGGGAGGAGCGCTTTCCCCTCATGCACGAGCCGTACGACGCCGAGCTGCGGGCGCACGCGCGGACGGTCGCGCGCGAGGCGGGGATTGTCCTCGAGGAGGGTGTGTACGCCGGGCTCCTCGGCCCGTCATACGAGACGCCGGCGGAGGTGCGGATGCTGGAGCGCCTCGGCGCCGACGCCGTCGGGATGTCCACCGTGCCCGAGGTGCTCGCCGCCCGCGCCCGCGGGATCCGGTGTCTCGGGTTCTCCTCGATCACCAATCCGGCGGCAGGTCTGGGAGAGCCGCTCGCGCACGACGACGTCTTGGCTGCTGGCAAGGCGGTCGCGGGGAAGTTGAGCGTGGTCATAAAGGGTGTGCTGAAGCGCGTTTAGGCCGCCTCACCGATCCCTGACGCTGACCTTGCAACCTTTTTGCGTTCCAGTCTGTCATATGTGGCGTTAACGCCGCGCGCGCCGCCGTCACGCCGCGACTCGGCCTCCACCGTCCAATTCAGCCGGGCGCACCTATGACGACGACGCTCTCGTTGTGTCTCGCCCTGGCGGCGGTCACGCCGCCAGCCGTGCCAGCCGACTCCCCCGCGACCGCGCCGACGCAGGTTCGCGCGATCCGCCTCGCCCAGCCGCTTCTCATCGATGGTCTCCTGAACGAGCCGCTGTGGCAGTCGGCCGAGCGGGTGGCCGGGTTCCTGCAGCGGGACCCGAAAGAGGGCGAGGCCGCGAGCGAAAGCACCGTCGTGTACATCGCGTACGACGACGCGGCGCTGTACGTCGCCGCCCGGCTGTACGACTCGCACCCCGATTCGATCGTGGCCCGCCTGGCGCGCCGCGACCAGGGCACGAACTCGGACCGTTTCACCCTCTTCGTCGACCCCTATCACGACAAGCGCAGCGGCTTCTACTTTGGGATCACGGCCGCGGGCACCCTGCACGACGGCACCCTGTTCAACGACGAGTGGGACGACGACAGTTGGGACGGCGTGTGGGAGGGGCGGGTCAGCCGCGATGCGCTCGGCTGGACGGCCGAGCTTCGCATTCCCTACTCACAGCTGCGGTTCGTGAAACAGACGCAGTACGTATGGGGCATCAACTTCCGGCGCGACATCGCGCGCAAGAACGAGTTTGACTTCCTGGTCTACACGCCCAAGAACGCCAGCGGCTTCGTGTCGCGCTTTCCGGATCTGGTGGGGATCGAGCGCATCGAGCCGCCGCGCCGGCTGGAGGTCATGCCCTACGTCACGACGCGCGCGGCGTTTACGCCCCACAGCGCGGGTGATCCGTTCAACGACGGGTCGCAGCTGACGCCGGGGATGGGCGCCGATGTGCGCATCGGCCTGGGATCGAACCTCACGCTGAACGCGACGGTGAACCCGGACTTCGGCCAGGTCGAAGTGGATCCGGCGGTCGTGAACCTGAGCGACGTCGAGACCTTCTTCAACGAGAAGCGGCCGTTCTTCGTCGAGGGGTCGTCGACGTTCGACTTCGGCTTCGGCGGGCAGCGCAATTTCTGGGGCTTCAACTGGCCGGGGCCGAGCTTCTTTTACAGCCGGCGGATCGGCCGGTCGCTCGGCATCGGCGCGCCGCCCAACGGCTACGCCGACGCGCCCAGCGGGACCCACATCCTCGGCGCCCTGAAGCTCACCGGCAAGGTGGCGGGGAGCTGGAACGTGGGCGGGCTCACCGCCGTGACCGCCCGCGAGCGGGCGACCCTGGTGGACAGCCTTGGTGCGCGCTGGACGCAGGAGATCGAGCCGCTGGCCGTGTACGGCGTGTATCGCGCCCAGAAGGAGTTCCACAAGGGGCGGCAGGGGCTCGGATTCCTCTCGACGGTCGCGGTGCGTGACTTCGACGCCGCCGCGCTCCGCGACGTCCGCAACGGCACCGCTGTGCTCTTGGGAGCGGACGGCTGGACGTTCCTCGACTCCAGCAAGACCTGGGTCACCACTGGGTGGGTCGGCGCCACCCGGATCAGCGGGAGCCGGGCCCGGATGACGGCCGTGCAGCAGAATTCGACGCACTACTTCCAGCAGCCCGACGGCTCGCGCTCGGTGGACAGCGCGGCGACGTCGCTCGACGGCGTCGCGGCGCGGTTCACGCTCGCCAAGCAGCGGGGGAACACGTTCGTCAACTCCGCGTTCGGGTTCATCTCCCCGGGGTTCGATTTGAACGATCTCGGCTTCCTGTCGCGGACCGGAATCGTCAACATGCACGTGGGCGGCGGCCACACCTGGACCAAGCCGGGCAAGGTGTTCCGCTACGCCGAGGCCGGTGGCGCGGTGTTCCGGAGCTACGACTGGGACGGCAACATCAATTGGTCGGGCGCGTTCCACTTCGGCTACGTGCAGTTCAAGAACTACTACTGGGTCAACTGGAACACCGCGTACAATCCGTGGACCGTGAACAACCGCCGCACGCGCGGCGGCCCGCTGACCCTGACGCCTCCGGGCTACCAGTTCGGGATCGATGCGGGGACCGACAGGCGGAAGACCTTCACCGTGGGCGCGGGGACCGGCACGTACTACAGGTCCAGCCGCGACGTGGAGTGGTGGTCCTACGCGAACGTGCAATACCGGCCGGCGCCGAACGTGTCGGTCAGCGTCGGGCCGAACTTCTCGAAAGGCCAGTACCCGCTGCAGTACGTCGCCGCCTTCCCCGACTCGGCGGCGACGGAGACCTATGGGACCCAGTACGTGTTCGCACGGCTGCGCCAGACCGAGCTGTCCGCGGGCATCCGGCTGAACTGGACCTACAGTCCGACGCTGTCGTTGCAGCTGTACGCCCAGCCGCTCATCTCCGCGGGGAAGTACGATGACTTCAAGCTGCTGGCCCGGCCGCGCAGCTACGATTTCGACTCGACGGCGGCACCGTACAACCCGGACTTCAACTTCAAGTCGCTGCGGGGCAACGCGGTGTTGCGGTGGGAATACCTGCCCGGGTCGACTCTGTTCTTCGTGTGGACCCAGAGCCGGAGCGATTTCGATCCGACCGGGGACTTCCAGTTCGGGTCGTCGATGCGGCAGCTGTGGCGCGCGCCGGCGGAGAACATCTTCATGGTGAAGGCCACGTATTGGTGGAATCCCTGAACAGACGCCAAGACGCCATGACGCCAAGGCGCAGCGATTCGATGTGCCCCGCCCTGGAATGATTAACGCTTGTGGTCGGCCGATCCGCAGATTCGGACGGTCATGGGTGACTATCGCAAACTTCGGGCGTGGCAACTGGCGCGTGACCTCGTCGTCCATTCACATCCGCTGATCGAACGCCTTCCAGCTGCAGAGCGGTACGCGCTCGCCGATCAATGGCGCCGGGCAGCGTACGGAGTGGTCCTCAACATCGCGGAAGGAGCGACCCGCCAGGGGAAAAGGGAATTCCGTCGCTACTTGGACACCGCTCGCGCGTCGCTCCATGAAATTGAGACGATTCTAGATCTCGTGGTCACCCTCGGATACCTCGCTCGAGAAGACGTGACCCAGGTTCTCGCGACCCGCGCGGAGTGCGCCCGCACCGTGTACGGCCTGCTTCGCAGGATGAGTGGCCCCTCTTGACGTCTTGACGTCTTGGCGTCTTGGCGTCTTGGCGTCTTCAAAGCCCCTCGTTCGGCGGCCGCGGCGGGCCCGGCACGAAGTGGTTGAGCGGGCCGTGGCCGCGGCCCAACCCCGGGGCCGCGGCGATCGCGCGGTGCACAAAATCCAGCGCGTCGCGCACGGCCGGCTCGAGCGGTCGGCCGAGGGCGAGCCCCGCGGCCACCGCCGCCGACAGGGTGCAGCCGGTCCCGTGCGTCGAGGTCGTGTCGAGCCGCGGCCGCGTGAACCGCCGTACCGCGCCGTCCGCCACCAACACATCGATCACCTCGTCTCCCGCGAGGTGGCCGCCTTTCACCAGGGCCGCGCGGGCCCCCAGCTTCACCAGGGCGCGTCCGGCCTGCTCCATGCCGGCCGGCGTGCGCACCTCCTCCTGCACCAGAATCGCCGCCTCGTCGATGTTCGGGGTCACCAGGGCGGCCAGCGGCACCAGTCGCCGAGCGATGAGCGCCTCGGCCTCAGGTGCCAGCAGGCGGTCGCCCGACGTCGCCACCATCACCGGGTCGAGCACGTAGTGCGGGAACCGATGCCGCGCGATCCCGGCAGCCACGATGTCCACGAGCTCGGTGGCGCCGAGCATGCCGCTCTTCACGGCCTGCGGCGGCAGGTCGTCGGCGAGGGCATCGATCTGTCGGGCGACCAGCGCCGCCGGGAGCGCCTCCCACGCGCGCACGCCCACTGTGTTCTGCGCGGTCACGGCGGTGATGACGCTCGTGCCGAAGACCCCGAACTGATGGAACGTCTTGAGGTCGGCCTGAATCCCGGCGCCGCCGCCCGAGTCCGACCCCGCGATCGTGAGGGCGATTCTCACGGCCCGGACTGCTTGGCGAACACCGCCGGCAGGGCGATGTTAAGGGGCCCGCTGCCACGCGCGAGCCGGGGGGGGGAGGAGCGCATCACCAGTAATCTGCAGTCGACCATCCGCGATCTCCAACGGCGCAAGGCGCGCGGTCGCCGCCGGCTGGCGGTCATCGAGGGCGTCCGGTTGGTGGAAGAAGCGCTGGCGGCGGGCCTCGAGTTCCGCGGTGCGCTCGTGGCGCCCGACCTGGCCCGCACCACGCGGGGTCGCGCCCTGGTCGCCGACCTCGCGAGTCACGCCGTCCCGGTGGAGAACGTGGGCGCCCGCACGTTCGCCCAGCTCGCGGGTACCGAGACGCCACAAGGCATCCTCGCCGTGATCGCGCCGCGCACCTGGACCGTGGCCGACGTGTCCGCCGCGCCCGGCGGCGCCGTCCTCGTGGTGGATGCCGTCCAGGACCCGGGCAATCTCGGCACGTTGCTGCGCACCGCCCACGCCCTGGGCGCGGCGGCGACGGTGGTGTTGCGCGGGACCGCGGACCCCTTGAACGCCAAGGCGCTGCGCGCGGCGATGGGCGCCACCTTTCGCCACCCCGTCGTCCCGCTCGACGACGCGGCGTTCATCGCGTGGGCGCGGGAACGCCGGCTCACCCTCTGGGCGGCGGCGGTGGACGGTGTGCCGCTGGCTCGCGCGCTCGACCGTGACAAGGACGGAAAGGATCTCATCGCCGTGATCGTGGGGAACGAGGGCGCCGGCATCAGGCCGCAGCTCAACGCCGTGGCGGCGCAGCGTGTCGCGATCCCGCTCGCGCACGGCGCGGAGTCGCTCAACGTCGCCGTGGCTGCGGGGATTCTCCTCTACGAGGTGCTGCGTGGGCGCTGAGGTCGTGATCGTGGCGGGCGCGGTCCTCCTGGGCATGTGCCTCGGGAGCTTCCTCAACGTCTGCATCCTGCGCCTGCCGCACGACCAGTCGCTGGCCCGCCCGCCGTCCACCTGCCCGCACTGCAAACAGCGGATCGCCTGGCGCGACAACATTCCCGTCTTTTCGTGGCTGTGGCTGCGCGGCAAGTGTCGCTGGTGCCGCAAGCCCATCTCCGTCCAGTATCCCGTGATCGAAGCGCTGGTCGGTGTGCTCTGGGGGGCGTCGTTCGTGGCGTACGGCGCCTCCTTCCACGCGATCAGCGGCGCCGTCTTCGGGACGGTCCTGCTGGGCATCGCCATCACGGACGCGCGCCACTATCTCATCCCCGACGAGTACACCTGGGGCGGCCTGGTGCTGGGCCTGCTGCTCGCGTTGGGGGGCGGTGTCTCCGGCTTCCTCGACGCGCTGCTCGGCGCGGCGGTGGGATTCGGGCTGCTGTGGATCGTCGCCCAGGCCGGCGCCTGGGTCTTCAAGGAAGAGGCGATGGGAGGCGGTGACATCAAGATGATGGCGATGGTCGGCAGCTTCGTGGGGTGGCGCGGTGTGCTGCTCACCGTGTTCGCCGGCGCCGCCCTCGGCTCGCTCATCTTCGTCCCCCTGTCGTTGCGCAAGAAGCGTCTCGTCCCGTTCGGGGTATTCCTCGCCGTGGGGGCGGCGGTGACGTTCGTGTTCGGCGACACCATCCTCGCCTGGTACGGGCACTTCCTGCGAGGCGACTGACCGCGCGATGGGCGATCCCTTCGAAGGCCTGTTCGATAGCGGCGACGTGCTGGAGCGCGTGGGGATCGATCTCACGGCCCTGGCGCGCCGCGGCGACCTGGAGCCGGTGCGCTGCCGCGATGCCGAAATCGCGCGCGTCATCGACATCCTGCTGCGCCAGGGGAAGAACAACCCCGGCTTGGTGGGCCGCGCGGGGGTCGGCAAGACGGCCATCGTCGAGGGACTGGCGCAACGCATCGCCGCGGGTGACGTCCCGCCCGCGCTCAAGGACGCGCGCCTGGTGCAGCTCGACCACGTGGCCCTCCTCGCCGGCACGGCGTTCCGCGGGCAGTACGAAGACCGCGTCCGGCGCCTGGTCCGCGCCCTCGCCGCCGATGCCGACCTGATCCTGTTCGTGGACGAGCTGCACAACCTGATCGGCCAGGGGACGGCGATGGGGGCCGCGATGGACGCGGCCAACATGCTGAAGCCCGCGCTCGTGCGGGGCGACATCCGGGTGATCGGCGCGACCACCGGGGAAGAGTACGACAAGTGGATCCGCCAGGACCCCGCGCTCGAGCGCCGCTTCCAGCCGGTGCTGGTGAACGAGCTCGATGCGATTCAGACCTGGGAGATCCTGGTGGCGCGGCGACCCCGGCTCGAGCGCCACCATGCCGTGGCGATCGCCGACGACGCCCTCAAGGCCTCGATCGTCCTCACCGATCGCTTCGTCCCCGAGCGGGCCCGCCCCGACAAGGCCATCGACGTCCTCGACGAAGCGTGCGCTCATGCCCAGGCGACGGCGCGGGTGTCGGCCGAGTTGGATCGCCTGATCCGGGAGCGCCGCAAAGTCGAGGCGATGATCCGGCGAGGGCTGACCGAGGAGCGCCCACCCGACGAGCCGGCACCGGATTTCGCCGCGGTGCTCGATCAAGTCGTCGCCGACTTCCAGGAACTGCTCGGTGGGCCAGGACGGTCCAAGACGGCCCCGGAGGGCCCGGGAGACCCCTCGGCCGTCGTGGACCGTCCTCGGCCGTCCTTGGCCGACCGGCGCGCGGACCTGGACCGGCTGCTGCGGGAGGAGCTCGAGCGCCAGGGCATCGTGGTGACGGGGCGGGACGTGGCGCGGGTGGTGGGGGCCGCGGTGGGCAAGGGCATCGAATGGGCCGGTTGAGTCCGGCGGCGCTGCTGGTCGCCGGCGCCCTGGCTGCGGGATGTCGCGAGCGCGCCGAAGCAGTGCAGAGCGAGGCGGAGCTGCGCGACATGGTGCGCCGGATGATGCCCCTGGTCGCCCAGGCCGCGCATCTGCGATTCAAACGGGAGCCGCTCGTGCTGCGTCGCTCCCGCGATCAGGTCCGGGAGTACGTGATCCACAAGTTCGATCAGGATCTGCCGGCGGGAGAGCTCGCGGGTTTGGAGTCGGCGCTCCGCCTCTTCGGTCTGATCCCCGACACGCTGCATCTGCGGCCCACGATGATCGAGCTCTATACGGAGCAGATCGCCGGCTACTACGATCCCGACTCGAACGCGCTGTACATCCCCGCCGACATCGAGCCGTTCCAGCTGCGGGTCGTCGTCTCGCACGAGCTGGGGCACGCGCTCCAGGATCAATACGTCCGTCTCGACTCGATCATCACCCAGCATCGCCGCAACGATCGGCGCGCGGCGGCGCAGGCGATCCTGGAAGGGCAGGCGACGATCACTCAAATCCCCGTGCTGATGCCGGAACAGAAGCCGGAGTCCCTGCCCCTCGGTTGGTTCTGGCAGCAGCGGGCGGTCATGGCCCGCCAGCAGGCGCAGATGGTGGAGTTCGCGCGCGCGCCGCTGTGGCTGCGCGAGGGACTGATCTTCCCGTACCTGGGTGGCGCCGATTTCATCGTATGGTTCCAGCGGACCTATCCGCGCCGCTCGGTCCTCGACGCAATCCCGACCTCCACGGAGCAGATCCTCCACCCCGAACGCTACGCTGCGGGCGACGAGCCGACCGAGCTGACGTTCGCGGCGCCGCCGCCCGACACAGTGCAGTACGAGGACGGCCTCGGCGAATTCGAGACGCGCCTGCTGCTGCAACAGCAGCTCGGCGACGAAGCCGAGGCCGCCGCGCTCGCCACGGGCTGGGACGGAGACCGCTACCAGATCCTGGGCCGCGGCGGTGCGGCGCTGGTCTGGTACAGCGTGTGGGACGACGCGCGGGTGGCGGACCGGTTCGCACGCGGTCTGGACCGGGCGTGGCAAAAGCGGCGGGCCGAAGGGCGCACGGGGAGGCGCTCGGAGGTGAAGCGACTGACCATCGAGGGACGGCCCGCCGTGCGACTCGTCGATGCGCCGGCGGACTGGAAGGGGTGGAGCCGGCTGCCGACGGTCAGCCTATCAGGAGGTTGACACCGAACGCCACCAGCCCCACGAGCGCTCCCAGCACGTAGCCCAGCTGCACGATCAGCCGCAGCTCGCGCCGCGTCACGTTCTTGATGATCTCCTCCATCCGCTCGACCGAGAACCCCAGCACCTTCTGCTCGACCATTTCCTGCACGGAGAGCTGCGAGACGATCACCGGCACCTGCCGCTGCATCCAGCCCCACAGCGGCTCGGTGAGAGCCCGACGCAGCCGCGCCTCGGCGTCGGCCGGGAGGAGATCCGCCGGACGGCCGATCGGCCGATCGAGCAGGGCGCGCACGGCGGTGCGGGCCGCCTCCGCCACACGCTGCTGTCCCGCCTCGCCGGCGAGCACGTCGCGGCCGAGCGCGATGGCGTCGTGCGCGCGCGCGACCGCCCACGCGCGCGTCTCCGGGGCGCGCAACGCGGCGAGGATGTAGTCGGCCGCGGTCCGCTCGACCCCGTCCAGCCGCTCGGGGCCCAGCGCCCAGAGCCGGTCCGCGAGCGGGGTGCGGAGGAACCGCACGACGGCGTCGTTCACCGCGCGCGCCACCTGGGCGCGAAACTCCGCCGTTTCGAGCACGTCGGCGAGATCGGCGAACCCGCCCTCCTCCAGGCCCTCGAGCAGGCGATCGAGCCGCTTCTCGGTGATCACGAGCTTCGCCATCACCCGCTCGTGCACCATCAGGTTCCGGATGGCCCGATCGAGGAAGCGCTTCAGTCCAGTGCGGATCCGGTCGCGCGCGTCGGGGTCGGCCAGGAGAGCGCCCAAGCGCTCGACGGCGATGGGCAGATAGTCGGCGATTGCCTGCTGCAACGCGGCCACGAGCCCCTCGGGCAGCCGTTCGAGCAACGGGCGTTCGTCTCGCAGCAGGCGCGCACGGTGCGATGAGACGAAGCCGCGCACCGCCTGCTCCAGCTCCGGCCGGGCGACCCCCTCCTCCACCCACCGCTCGAGCTTCACATACTTCTCCGCCGCGGCGTCGAACCCCGGGCCGGCGACGAACTCCGCCAGCCGTTCGGCGAGCGTGGCGGCGAGGGGTTCCAACGACGCCTCGAGCTCGGCGACGAGGGGCGGGGGCAGCTCGTCGCGCAGCGCGCCGCGTGGTGTGTTGAGCGCGCGGTCCAGGAACCCCGCGATCGCGCGCTCGAACGCCTCCCGCAGGCCGGGCGCGCCGAGCTGGCGTGCCAGGTCCTCCTCCGTGAGCAGCCGCTGGCCCACGGTCTTCCCGATGCTCTTGGCGAGTCGGGCTTTGTTCTTGGGGATCGCGCCCTGGATGGCGAAGGGGCCGAGTCCGCGACGTTCGTACGGGTGAAACAGCATCCACACGGCAACGGCGTTGGTGATGCCACCCGACAGCGCTCCCACCCCCACGGTCACGAGGCCTTGCACCCACAGACTTTGGGCCATACGCAGCGAAGTAACCTCCCCACTTGGATTCCGGCAACTCGCTAACTATTTTGCGAGGCTTATGTTTACGGCACTTTCCGAGCAGCTCACCGGGGTCGTACGACGTCTCACGGGCCGCGGCGTGCTCTCGGAGAGCGACGTGACCGAAGCGCTGCGCGAGATCCGCCGGCACCTGCTCGAGGCCGACGTCAGCTTCGAAATCACCCGCGGGTTCGTCGAGCGGGTCCGCGAGCGGGCGGTCGGCGCGCTCCAGGTCAAAGCGGTGAGCCCCGGCCAGCAGGTGGCGAAGCTGGTGCACGACGAGATCGCCGCGCTGCTGGGAGGGACCCGCGCCGGGCTCGACTTCGCCTCCGTGGGTCCGACGGTGATTCTCCTGGTCGGGTTGCAGGGCTCGGGGAAGACGACCACCGCGGCGAAGCTCGCCCGGCGGCTGAAGCTCGAGCAAAAGGCGCCGGGGCTGGTGGCGGCGGATCCGTATCGGCCGGCGGCGCGGGAACAACTGCAGCAACTCGGCGCGCAGGTCGGCGTGCCGGTGTTCGGGAATCGGGAAAGGGGAAACGTCGTTTCCCTGGTTCACGATGCCCTGCACGAAGCCGAGTCGGCGCGGTGCCGCACGGTGATCGTCGACACCGCTGGCCGGCTGCAGATCGACGCCGAGATGATGGACGAGCTGCGGGCGCTGAAGGGCGCGGTCGACCCGCGCGAGGTGTTGCTCGTCGCCGACGGCATGACGGGGCAGGATGCGGTGCGGATCGCCCGCGGGTTTCAGGATGGCGTCGGGCTCACCGGGGTCATCCTGACCAAGCTCGAAGGCGACGCGCGCGGCGGCGCGGCCCTATCGATCCACGGCGTGACCGGCGTGCCGATCAAGTACATCGGCGTCGGTGAGAAGCCCGAGGCCCTCGAGCCGTTCGATCCGGTCCGCATGGCGGGCCGCATCCTGGGGCAGGGCGACGTGGTGACGCTGGTGGAGAAAGCGGCCGCCACGGTCGACGCCGATGCCGCCAAACGGCTCGACCAGAAGGCGCGGTCCAAGCGAGGGATGGACCTGCAAGACTTTCTCGTCGCGCTGAAGCAGATGCAGGCGATGGGCCCGCTCAAGCAGGTGCTGGGGTTGCTCCCGGGCGTGAGCGCCAAGGCGCTGGCGGGCGTGACGGCCGACGACAAACGCCTGAAGCATGTCGAGGCGATCGTGCAGTCGATGACCGCGGCGGAGCGCGCCGACCCGAGCATCCTGGGCGGGTCGCGCAAGCTGCGGATCGCGAAGGGCGCGGGCCGACCCGTGCAGGAAGTGAATCGGCTGCTGGAACAATTCCAGCAGATGCGCAAGCTCATGAAAAGGATGTAGGGACGCATGGCAACTCGGATTCGGCTGCGGCGGGTGGGACGCAAGGGACAGGCATTTTTCCGGATCGTGGTCGCGGACTCACGCTCCCCGCGGGACGGGCGCTTCGTCGCGACGATCGGCAACTACAACCCGCGCGCCAACCCGGCCGTCATCCAGGTGGACGCCGAGCAGGCGCACGCGTGGCTGGCCAAGGGAGCGCTGCCCACGGACACCGTGCGCTCGCTCTTCAAAAAGGCCGGGGTGCTGGGCAAACGCCCGCCCGCCGCGTAGTCGGGCGGCTGCGCAAGCCGCACGGGCAGCACGGGGAGGTGGCCGTGGTCCCCCTGGTGCAGAACCCCGGCGCGGTGTTCGTCCCCAAAGCGCAGGTCTACGTCGTGGACGAGCACCGCACCGTGCTGGCCGGCCCGCTCGTCGTGACCCGTCGCCGAGCCTACCACCGCGAGTGGCTGCTCGGCTTCGAGGGGATCACCTCGCGGGCGGCCGTGGAGGGCTGGCGCGATCAGCTCGTGGCCGTCGCGGACTAAGGACGCCGATGCTGACCGTGAACGTCGTCACGCTGTTCCCGGAGTGGTTTGCCGCGCCGCTCGCCACGAGCATCCTGGGACGGGCCGCCACGACAGGTCTGGTGCGGTACCGGGTCGTGCAGCTGCGCGATTACACGCACGACAAGCACCGCACGGTCGACGACACGCCGTACGGCGGCGGGGCGGGGATGGTGCTGAAGCCAGAACCGTTTTTCGAGGCGGTCGAGGATGTGAACGCACGGCCGCCGATTGTGCTCCTGTCGGCTCGGGGCCGGCCGTTCACGCACGACACGGCGGTGCGCTACGCCGTGGGACAGGAGCTGACGCTGCTCTGCGGCCACTACAAGGACGTGGACCAGCGCGTGGCGGACGGCCTTGGGGCAGAGGAGTTGTCGATCGGGGACTTCGTGCTGTCGGGCGGGGAGCCGGCGGCGCTGTGCGTGGTCGACGCGGTGGTGCGGCTCCTGCCGGGCGCCCTCGGCGACCATGAGTCCGCGGCGAGCGACTCGCATTACGAGGGGCTGCTGGCGCCGCCGAGCTATACCCGGCCGCCGAGCTATCGCGGCCTGGACGTCCCCGAGGTATTGTTGAGCGGCGATCACGAGAAGATTGCGGCCTGGCGGGCGGCGGAAGCCGAGCGCCTGACGCGCGAACGGCGGCCCGACTTGTGGTCGCGCTACGAAGGACACGGGTGATTCTATGGAGAAGCTCAGAGCCGTCGAGCGGGAGGGGCTGAAAGCCAACATCCCAGCCTTCGCCCCCGGCGACACGGTGCGGGTGATGGTGCGCGTGAGCGAGGGTGAGAAGGAGCGGCTCCAGGCGTTCGAAGGCATCTGCATCGCCCGGCGTGGGGGCGGCATCAACGAAACGTTCACGGTCCGCAAGATCTCAGCGGGGGTGGGCGTGGAGCGGATCTTCCCGCTGCACGCACCCTCGATCGCCGAGATCGAGCTGGTCCGCAAGGGCCGCGTGCGGCGCGCCAAGCTGTACTTCCTGCGCCGCCTCGCCGGCAAAGCGGCGCGGATTCGCGAAAAACGCGGCGCCGGGATCGTCGTGCCCGAGACGGCGACGGGCGGCGAGCAGCCGCCGGCGTGAGACACCGCCGCCCGTCGCTCGAGCGCGAAACCGCGCTCTGGTGCGAAGGGCGGAGCATCGTCGCCGGTCTGGACGAAGCCGGCCGCGGTCCCCTGGCTGGTCCGGTGGTGGCCGCGGCCGTCGTGTTTCCGGTCGGGGCGAAGCGCATCCGCGGGCTCGACGACTCGAAGCTGCTCACCCCGCGCCAGCGCGCCCGACTCGCCGTCCGCATCCGCGAGCGCGCCGTCGCCGTGGCGGTCGGCGCGGCGAGCGTCCGCGAGATCGACCGCCTCAACATCCGCCGCGCCTCGATCCTCGCCATGCGCCGCGCCCTGGATCGCCTCGGCGTCGCGCCCAGCCACGTCCTGGTGGACGGCCTCCCCTGTCCCGAGCTCGACTGCGCGCACGAGGCGATCATCGACGGCGACGCACGCTGCCAGTCGATCGCCGCCGCGTCCGTCATCGCCAAGACGATCCGCGACCTCCTGATGGACCGTCTCGGTGCGCGCCATCCCGCATACGCGTGGGCGAGCAACAAAGGCTACGCCACCGCCGAGCACCTCGAAGCGTTGCAGCTCCACGGCCCGACGGCCCACCACCGCTACAGCTTCATGCCCGTGGCGCAGCTGGAGCTGCTCGTCTAGCGGCTCCGCGCGCGCTTCAGGCCCTTCAGGAATCCGTCCAACGGTCGCGTGTTGAGGATGTCCCCGGCTTCGAGCCCCGCCCGTCGCGCCACGTCCACGGCGTACTGCATGAACGGGAGGTGGTTAGGCTGGTGGCTGTCGGTGGAGAGCACCAGACGCACGCCCTGCCGCTTCGCGGCGGCGGCCAGCGTATCCGGCAGGTCCATGCGCTCCGGGTGCCCGTTGATCTCGAGCAGGCACCCCGCCGCCGCTGCCGCGCGCGCGACGGCCTCGAAATCGACCGCATAGGGCCCGCGCGTGTTCACGATGCGGCCCGTCGGATGGCCGATGGCGTCCACCCACGGGTGGGCGATCGCCCCGAGCAGGCGGTCGGTGATCTGGCGCTCGCTCTGCTTCAGGCCGTAGTGAATCGTCGCCACCACGTAGTCCGCCTCCGCCAGCACATCGTCGGGGAGATCGAGGCGGCCGTTCTCGAGGATGTCCATCTCCACGCTCTTCAGCACGCGCAGCCCCCCCCCGTCCAGTCCGGCGTTGAGCTTGTCGATCGCCTTCCATTGGGCGCGCAGCTCCGCGGCGTCGAGGCCGGACATCGATACGCGTTTCGAGTGGTCGGTGATCGCGATGTACGCGTACCCGAGGGCGCGCGCCGCTTGGGCGAGCGCCGCGATGGGCGTCTTCCCGTCGCTCGCGTCACTGTGCATCTGGAGGTCGCCGCGGATCTGCTCGAGCGTGACCAGCACCGGCAGCCGGTGCGTGCGGGCGAGCTCGATCTCGCCGCGCGCCTCCCGCAGCTCGGGTGGGATCCAGTCGAGGTCCAGCTTGGCGTACACTTCTTCTTCGGTCCGCCCCGCGACGCGCCGCGTGCCCTCGTAGACGCCGTACTCGTTGAGCTTGAGCTTCTTGGCCTGCGCGATCTTGCGCAGCTCGATGCTGTGCGCCTGTGAGCCGGTGAAGTACTGCAGCGCCGATCCATACGCCTCGGGCTCCACGGCGCGAAGGTCTACCTGCAGGCCGCCCGAGAGGCGCACCGAAGCGCGGGTCGCTCCCTGCGACACGACCCGCTTCACATCGGGGTACTTGGTGAAGCGCGACATCGCCGGGTCGGGTGCCGTGCTGGTGACCAGGATGTCCAGGTCGCCGATCGTCTCGCGGCGGCGGCGGAAGCTCCCGGCGACCTCGATCGCCTGAATGCCGCCGCCGGCCCGCAGGTACTCGACCAGGGCGCGGGCGTGCTGCTCCGCCTCTTGCAACAGCATCCGGCGCTCGGTCCGCCCGGCCTGTCCCAGCCCCGCGCGGATCTTCTCGACCATCGTGGGGCCGAACCCCTTCAGCTTTTCGACTTTCCCGGCGGCGACCGCCTTCGCCAGATCGGCGGCGGTTTTGACCTTGAGTTTGTCGTGCAGCAGTTTCACGCGCTTGGGACCCAGCCCGGGAATGCGCAGCAGATCGAGAAGGCCGGGGGGGAGCTTGCGCAGCAGCACGCGGCGCTGCGGCATCTCGCCCGTCGCGATCAGCGCCTCGATCTCCTCGGCGATCCCTTCGCCGATCCCCGGCAGCTCGGTGAGGTCGAACCCGCCGGCACGCACCAGCTCGGCGAGCGGCTCGGGATGGTCGCGCACCGTCCGCGCGGCGTTGCGATACGCGCGCACCTTGAAGGGGTTTGCCTCGGAGATCTCCAGGAGGTCGGCGACCTCGTCGAGCAGGCGGGCGATGTCGGGGTTTTGCATCGCCCGGAAAAGTAGCTCCTTGCGGAGCGTCTGGGCGGGTGATACGCTAGCCCGTCCCCGGAAGGCCACTCACCAATCCCAGTGGAGGCTCTCCGTCATGCTGCGCAAGCTCCTCGGGCCGGTGCTCCTCGCCATCGCCGTTCCATTTTCCCTCGCCGCCCAGTCGCAGGCTACCACGGGCATCATCCGCGGTGTCGTGTCCGATCCGGCGGGCACGCCGGTGGCGGGCGCGACGGTGGTTCTGCGGGAGACCCAGACGGGTTTTCAGCGTCAGCTGACGACGAACGAGCGCGGCGTGTTCGTCGCCTCGCTGCTGCCGCTCGGGACCTACGAGGTGACGGCGCGCGCCGTGGGCCGGAGCGAAGC
>DASYQX010000050.1:0-3751 GCA_036004985.1 Gemmatimonadales bacterium | reverse complement strand
CGACCCGGCGTTCCTGCGGCCGGGCCGTTTTGACTACGTGCTCCCGGTCGGGCCGCCGGACGCCGAGGCGCGCGAGGCGATCTGGAAACGCTACACCGAGGAGATCACCGACCAGGCGCTTGACCTGCGCCGACTGGTGGCGGCGAGTGAGCTGTTCACCCCGGCAGATATCGAGTTCGCGGCACGCAAGGCGGCGCAGATGGCCTTCGAGCGGGAGCACTTCGAGGGCGAGCGTCATCGCGCCACGACCGCAGAGTTCCTGGCGGCCATCGAGCAGACGAAACCGACCCTGTCGGAGGAGATCGTGGTGAGCTTCCGATCCGACGAACAGCGCTTCGCCAGGTACTGATCCCGGTTCGTGGTGGACGTGGGCGCCTCGACTGGGTCGATCCGAGGCGCAAGAGGTGGGAGCGGCAGCGCCGCAAGGAGCGGCTGGTCAGCGATCGGGGAGCTTTTCAGCGAAGCTCTTTGACGTTCTCAGGTTGGGGGCGTGGCTCGTCGGCCAGCATGTGGTAGAGGAGGAAGCCGGACTCGGTCGGCGCCGCGCCCTCGACGGGCAGGAGCAGGGTCGCCGTGACCGCGTTGCGGCCAGAGGGCTGGCGCAGGCAGGTGGCCGTGGGGTTGGGGGAACGCTGTGCTGCCGCCATGGGTGATGATATCCAGGCGCTGCGCGGTCCCGACCGACCGGTCGTACCGGTACGCCCGCCAGCTCCCGAACTCGCCCTCGCGCCCTGGGCCTCGACGAGGTCATAGTCCTCGCCCGGGGGATGCCCCGGGCAGGGCGCCAGCGTATCGTCTGCGCGAGGAGCGTGCGCGGATGGAACTTACCGTCGGGAAGGCACGTGGACTGAAGGCGATCTCCAGCGACCGCGGGATCTTCACCATCGGCGCAGCGGCCACGAGATGGCGCGAGGTGCGGCCATGAAGCCTATTCTGCTCGCGATCGTGGGGGACAGCGCCGCCGGTAAGACGACCTTTGCCGACGGGGTCGTGCAGCTGCTCGGCACCGACCGGGTCGCCACCGTCTGCACCGACGATTACCACCGCTACGACCGCGTCCAGCGCAGGAAGCTGGACATCACGCCGCTGGACCCGGCGTGCAACTACATGGACATCCTCGCGCAGCACCTGCGGCTGCTGGCCGCCGGGGAGCCGATCCTGAAGCCGGTCTACCAGCACCGTGACGGCACCTTCGGCGCGCCCGAGTACGTGGTCGCGCGGCGGTTCATGGTGATCGAGGGCCTGCTCGCCCTGCACACCAGGCGGATGCGGGACGCCTTCGCGGTGCGCGTCTACCTCGACCCGCCCGAGGATCTGCGGCGCGGCTGGAAGATCAAGCGCGACTGCACCAAGCGCGGGTACGCTCCCGAGCAGGTCCTGGCTGAGCTGGAGCGCCGCGAACCCGACTCGGCCGCCTTTATCCGGCCGCAGCGTCGCGGCGCGGACATCGTGGTGCGCTTCCAACCCCCCGACGGCGAGGTCGACAGCGCACACCTCTCGACACGGATGGTGCTGCGGCCGACCATCTCCCACCAGGACCTCGTGGAGGTCGCGAAGGAGGCGGCGGCGGCCGGCTGCCGGTCGGTCGGCCTGACGCTCGGGCGTGACGAGGGGATGCCGGTCGACCTCCTCACCGTGGCCGCGGACATCTCACCGGAGGAGACCTCGCGCGTGGAGTCGCTGCTGTGGAAGCGGATGGACTTCGACCACCACCTGGAGCGCGACGACATCGGCCTGTTCGTCGAGGGGAACCGGCGTCGGCACTCCGATCCCCTGGCCATCGCCCAGCTGTTCATCGCCTACCACCTGCTGAACGAGGCGGCGGGCGGGGGCGAAGGCCGCTCGCGCAGGTGACGGCAATGGCGACCGCGCGGACCGACTCGATGCTGCTGGGCGCCGGGCGCGTCGACGGCTTGGACGACTACCTCGCCCGCGGCGGGGGGCGGGCCCTGTCGTCGGCGCGCTCGTCCGAGCCCGAGGCGGTGATCGCCGAGATCCGCCGCTCCGGCCTGCGTGGCCGCGGCGGGGCGGGCTTCCCCACGGCCACGAAGTGGCAGGCGGTCCGATCCCACACTTGTCCCACAAGGTACGTGGTCTGCAACGCCGCCGAGGGAGAGCCCGGCACATTCAAGGACCGCTGGCTGCTGCGAAGCAACCCGTACCAGGTGCTGGAGGGGCTGGCCATCGCGGCCTTCGCCGTGGGAGCGGCACGCGCGGTCGTCGCCGTCAAGCGGACCTACCAGCGGGAAATCCGCCTGCTCCGCCGGGCGATCGTGGAGATGCGCGCCAGCGGCCTGCTGGGGCCGGTCCGCGTCGAGCTCATGGCGGGTCCCGACGAGTACCTGTTCGGTGAGGAGAAGGCACTGCTCGAGGCGGTCGAGGGCAGCGACCCGCTGCCGCGGATCTTTCCCCCGTACCGGGTCGGGCTGTTCGCGCAGCGCGGCTCCCCGAACCCGACCCTGGTGAACAACCCCGAGACGCTCGCGAACGTGCCGCTGATCCTGCGGGACGGAGCCGACCGGTTCCGTTCCCTCGGCACCGCGCGCTGTCCCGGCACGATGCTGTTCACCGTGTCCGGCGACGTGCGCCGGCCGGGCGTGTACGAGCTGCCGATGGGCACGCCGCTGCGCGAGCTGCTGGACGGCGCCGGGGGCGGGCCGTCCGGCGGTGCGGCGCTGAAGGTGGTCTTCGCGGGGGTCTCGGCGGGGCCGGTCACCCGCGAGCGCTTCGACACCCCGATGGACTTCGACTCGATGCGGGCGATCGGGTCCGCGCTGGGGTCGGGAGGCTTCGTTGCCTACGACGAGTCGACCTGCATCGTCCGGACAACGCTCCAGTTCGCGAGGTTTCTCTGGATCGAGTCGTGCGCGCAGTGCCCGGCCTGCAAGCAGGGCGCGCGAGAGATCGTGGAGGCCCTGGAGCGGATCGAGCGGGGTGCCGGGGGCGAGGACGACGTCAAGACCGCGCTGGCAAGGTGTGGCACGGTCACCGGCGGCTCTCGTTGCGCTCTCCCGCTCGGCACGGCACTGACCGTTGGCGGCGCGCTCGGCTCGTTCGAGGTGGAGGTCCGCGAGCATCTGGGGCGCTCGTGCCCCAGGCCGCGACGGGTCCATCTGCCGAAGCTCGTGGACTTCGACCCCGAGACGCGCCGGTTCACCCTTGACCGTTGGTACCGCTTCAAGCGGGCCGACTGGACCTACGTGGCGGCGGACTCCGGGCCGGCGCCGGGGACCCCAAGGGGAGGCGAGGTGGCGTGAAGGTCGGAGACCTGGCGACCAGTCCGGTGATCGCGGTCGACCCGCGGGAGTCGCTGCGCGGCGCGGCCCAGGTGATGATGCGGCACCGAGCCGGGTCGACCGTGGTGCTGGAGGGGGACAACCTGGTGGGGATGCTGACCGAGCGGGACATCTTGCGCGCCGTGGCGGACGGCGTGGATCTCGACGGCGCACGCGTCGAGGAGCTGATGACCAAGGACGTCGTCACGGTCGGCCCGGACTGGGAGGTGTACGAGGCGACGTCGGAGATGGCGGCGCGGCGCATCCGGCACCTGGTCGTGGCCGACGGCACCGGGGTCCTCGGGGTCCTGTCCGTGCGCGACATCCTCTTGGCAGGGCAGCGTGTCGAGCTCACCCCCGGCAACTGGGCGGTGCTCCGCGACCCCCTGACGTTCACCATCCGGGAGCGACGCCAGCTCCAGCGCTACCTGCTCATGCTCCGCGACACTCCCCCGTCAGAGTTCGAGCTGGCCGGG